>DLGL01000103.1:0-2384 GCA_002482685.1 Bacteriovoracaceae bacterium UBA7695
ATTCTTGTCATTGCGCTCTTCCAGCTTAATCATATCTGGCTTCATGACATGAGCATCTTTAGAAAGTTTGGCCTGTTTTAACTTAGCATCCGCATCTATTAAAAGTGCCTGGCATGATGTGCAACTTCTTGCCGTGATATCATTCTCGCTTGAGCACTTATGACAAATTTTATAACGGAAGCGGTAGCCACAAGTTTGAATCTCAAGTGTAGAGAGATCCTGTTGAGCTCCCCGGCATTTGCGGCCAAAGTGCTCGATCACATCTCCATCCAAATTCCTTAGCCCCCAAAAATCATTTTCAAATCCACAATCTGGACAAGTGACCTGAACTGGAACTGAATCTTTCTGTGGTTTTTTGTCGCTGATCTCAGGGCTATATATATCGTGCCCCACACCTGCGTAATCCAGTATGAAACAGTCCTTTTTCCCTTCGTCTAACCGTAGTCCACGACCAATGATCTGCTGATAGAGACTCACAGATTCTGTCGGGCGCAGGATGGCCACCACATCCACATGAGGAGCATCAAAACCCGTAGTTAAAACGGATACGTTTACCAGGTATTTAAACTTTTTGGCCTTAAAGTCATTAATGATATTGTCCCGCTCTAAATCCTCAGTGTCTCCAATAACAATCCTTGCCTGTCCTTCAGGGAGGCAGGCCAAAATTTCCTGAGCATGCCGAACTGTTGAACTAAAGATCATCACACCCTGACGGTTATAGTTCTCTGTGATATCAATAATGTTTTTGATAATGAGAGGAGTGAGCCTTCTTTGACTTTTGAGGATCTCTTCAACTTGTGCTGAAGTATACATCCGTCCCGTCTCAGTAAGGTCAGAAAAATCATAAGAAGTAACAGGAATATCAATTTTTACCGGGCGTGTGAGGTAGCCATTTTTAATCATGTAATCCAGTGGTAACTCAAATACACACTGCTTAAAAAATCGCTGCTCCTCGGTTTTCATTTCTCCCCGTTGATTGTACTCATAGATCCACCCCAATCCCAAACGGTAAGGAGTCGCTGTGAGTCCCAGGATTGCAATGGCTGCGTTTCTTTCACGGAGTTTCGCGATGACAGTTGAATACTGAGTATCATTCTCCAGGCTCACTCTGTGACATTCATCGATGATAAGAAGAGTAAAATCATTAAAGAAATCACCGTCGGCATTGGCCACCGATTGAATACTTCCAAAAATAACTTTCTGACTCGAGTCTTTTTTGTTCAGACCTGCTGAATAGATTCCGGCTTCAAGTCCGTAGCTTTGGTATTTAAAGTAGTTTTGCTCAACCAGCTCTTTGACATGGGCGAGGACCAGCACTCTGCCCTTGGCGATTTTTGCAAGTTCAGCGATAACTAAGCTCTTGCCAGCTCCAGTGGGGAGAACGATGACAGCGGGACTGCGTTTTTTTCGGAAATAGCTTAGGGTGTTTTCAACCGCTTCTTGCTGGTAAGGTCGCAAAGTGTACATAAGAAGATCATAGTCGGTTGCACTAGATGTGTCTAACAACTATAACTTGCGAAAATAGAACTTTATGTTGGACCTATGTGATCTATAAATTTCATCAAGATTTTTTTTAAACGCTCTTCATTGGCGGCATCTTTAAGAGAATCATTTTCATCAAAAGCCTCATGGGCCTTTTGAAGCCCCAACATCTCAGGATAAACAAAGCCGCCTGCAGCCTCAAAGGGAACTCTTGAGGCCCAAAGACCCCGAACCGCACCCATTGCACCGGGGGATGCTCCTAATAGGAGAACATGCTTTCCTGCCCAGGGCATGGGCTTGATACGTGAAACCCAATCAAAAGCATTTTTGAATGGGCCAGGCATGCTCCCGTTATATTCGGGTGTCGATATAATTACTGCTGAAGCTGAAAGAATTTTTTCACCCAAGAGTTTAGCTCCTTCAGGCAGACCCCTGGCTTCAATATCACCATCATAAACCGGCAGAGGAAAATCGTTAAATGAAAGGAGTTCAGGATTTAGCTGACGTCCCTCAGCTGAAAGGATTCTATGGGCATTTTGAATATATTTCTTATTTAATGAATCTTTTCTCAAAGACATACCTATCATAATTATTTTACTCATAATTCCCCTATTCTCTCGCTACACATCTAACCGATGCTGCATCCTTGAGATCACCTGTATCTGTTTTCTCCGCAAACCCGTCCCAAAGAAAAACCTGGGCAGGTGGAGCATTTCGTCTTCTGGAGCGTTTAGTTTTAAGTGGTGTTGATGACCAGAAGCTATGATCCATACTTGAAAGAGCATTCTTCATGCCATGAGAAGCCGCAGCCTCAAATTCGTTAATTGTAGGAAGGCGCCACTTTAGAGAAGTGATCTTATCGTAGCCTGACACTTCTTCATCACAGGCCTTTTGTGAGCCGT
>DLGL01000103.1:2396-12867 GCA_002482685.1 Bacteriovoracaceae bacterium UBA7695
ATTATAAAACTCCATTCCCTTTTCAGTTACCGCCACCAAAACAAAGTTTCCTTTTGTTTGTGAGCAGTCCTTGATCCGCGCCTCAATATTTCCCTCGAGCCCACAGGGCTTAGCGAAGACACTTGAGATCATCAAGAAGGACAATATAAAAAATAGTTTCATATCATTTTATCGTCAGCGACTGTATAAACCTTAATATCCGACTAAGGCAGTTTGAACTAGACGTGATAGCGGTCCTGAGGAGGCTTAGGAAGCTCCAGGATAAGATTATTTTGATTGATTGTTAAATGCCCATGGTTGCTTTCAAGGATGTCACTACACTGCTTGTGACTTATTTTATCTCCTACTTCACCGCTGGCATCCATAAAATAAATATTAAGTCTTCCCTGCTCTTCAACCGCTACTAATTGAATCCACTTATCCTGAATATTGAGAAGTCTCTCAATGGACTGGTTTAAAAGGTTAATGATAAGTAGCTCCAACTGACTTTTTCGACCTTTAATAACCTTATGTTCAAGTCCTTTGAGTTTCATCACAATGCCGTGGTTTCTGAGTCTTTGCTGAGTCAGTTTAAAAACGTCTTCCATCAGAACTGGAAGTTCAATGAATTCCTCTGATTCTGTTTTATCCGGATAGATCACTTGTCTGAGACCCACAACACTGGCCGCAATTCTCTCAGAAGTGGTATAGATTTTTTTTAGCATTTCATCTTTTGAAGGGTCATCATTTTTTTTTATCATTAAACTTGCGCGTCCCATGAGTACGGTTAGGGCATTATTGATTTCATGGGTAACACCCGCGGCCAGTAGGCGTAGCTCATTGAACTCCACTTCTTTTATCTTTATAGCTTCATCTTTTTTAGTAATTTCGTTTTTCATGACCTTGCGTTGCCTGAGTCCTGCTATAAAAAACGATATTGCAAGAGCAAGTACGCTGTAGGAGATAACATTTAAAGTGTATTCCATATTACAGTCCTAAGGCAGAGCTACCCGGTAGTGATTGATTATTATAAATTGGAGATGAAGCATCAAATGAATCCTGAATGTCAGCTTCGGACTCAAATTCTATAATTTGTTTAATCAGAGAATTGTCTTCCAGGTTTTTTTTATAATTACTAATTGACTGAAATTTTTTGAGATCAACCTTGATGTGGGCCAGGATTCTAAGGATCGCCAGGGCGTACATGTCGGCAACCGTATAATCATTCTCCATTATAAAGGCCCGCTCTTTAAGATGGTCATCCAAAAACTCAAGACGGTTATCAATTTTTCCCAGAACCTCCTCAAGAAACTCAGGCTTTAACTGGTCCCGATTAAACAGAGGGGCGGCCCCTTTATGAAGCTCTGTGCTTATGAAAGTCAGCCACTCAATGCATTTAGTTCTTCTGATAGGGTCACTGGGAAAAAAAGCCGAATCATGGTCAAGACTCAGGTACTGAAGAATACTGGTGGCCTCAGTTAAAAGTGTTCCATCATCCAGGATTAGCGCAGGAACATAACCTTTTGGGTTATACTGCTCCAGTACGGTCTTATCTTTAAGATCAACTTTAATGGGTTGATAGTTAACTTTCATCTCTTCAAGAAGAATATGAACCGACAGAGAACATGCGCCTTGGGCATAGATGAGTTTCATGGGGCACCTCGCTTGAGAGTATTTTCTCCTAATAAAGGCTGCGCTTCACCCTAATTTATTCCTAAGGAATAAGCGTTGTTGTCAGGAACATAAATGCTTATAATCCTGAGATGGCCAACTTCACATTATTCAGATTTAACATTGAGCTCTCCCATATTGGGCGATCTCTATATCAGACTTTAGATTTTCGGGTGGCACAGCATCCCTCTGAATCCATGCCTTATCTTCTCACCCGCCTCCTCGCCTACGTCCTGAATTTTGAAGATGAACTAACTTTTGCGCCTACCGGTCTTCATGATCCGGATGCGGCAGCTATCCATTTACCAGGAAAAAATGGTGGTTTTAAAACGCTGATTGAAATTGGAAGCCCTGGAACCCGCAAACTGCACAAAGCAACTAAGCAGGCAGAGGAAGTAAAGATCTATACTTACAAAAATCCGCAAGCATTAGCCGAAGAAATAAAAAACGAAAAAGTTCACAGAGCATCTGAGATTGAACTCTATTCGCTTACGCCTGAGTTTCTTTCCGAGCTTGCACCACTACTCAAACGAGATAACAAATGGGCGATTCTGGTCAACGATGGAATAATTTCAATTCAGGCCGGTGAGGTATCAATTTCTAGTGAAGTTTCTCTACATCCGATTAGCTCACTTTAAGCTCTAGGGAAAATTCGCCCAAGCTTCTGAGGTCCTGAGTAAGCTCCGGAAACGGCCTGCGCTTAAAAAAGTGCCCTTGGTCCTGATAAGTTTTGAGGATCGCTTTAAGCTTGTCTTGATAAATGAGTGCATGACTATAGGGAACTTCAACATCATCTAAGCTGTGATATAAAACGATATTCCTGATGTTAAGTATTTTGGAAAAATCAGCAGGCACCTCAAAACCTTTCATCATACTTTGGTAGGGAGTGGCGACTAAAAAAAGTCCCACTACTCTGAGTGCAATCTCTTCTTCCGCCAGGAACTTCATCAAAAAGCAGCCCCCTAGAGAATGGCCCACTAAGATGACTTCGCCTTCAATTCTGGCGAAGTACTTATCCATGAGAATTTTCCATTCATGGTAAGAAGGTTTTGTGAGTGAGGGCATTTGAGGGGATAACACTTTAAAAGAGCTGCCAAGAGCTTCTGGAAGCACAGACTGCCAGTCACCTGAGCCATCTTCCAATGAGCGGTAGTGCTTGGGACCTGCACCGTGGACCATAATAACGTTAGTTTTTTGTTTTCTCACCTTCCATGATTATCTCTTTTAGAAAAATTCTTCTCAAGAGGGGTGAAATGTTCCTTAAACTTAAGCCTTGGCGGGGTTCAGAACATAAATTTTGGTGTTTTTATCGGTGTGAGTAGTTAAAAAAATGAAATCCTCACTTATAAGATCAGGATGGGTCAGTCTTTCTGATTTTACTCCTAAGATGATGGCCTCGGCTTCAGACTGGGAGGAGCAAAATACCAGGTATTTTCTCTCCGGTACTACGGGCACCGGAAAGAGATAGATTCTGCGCTCAATAGTTGTGAGTCTTAATTCCCGCATAAAAAATCAAGCCCACCCTTTATGGCCGCAACCTGGGCTTCTGTGCATATGGCATCAGTGGCCCTTGGACTATCGGGATACACTTCAGTAGTCGTCACATAACGGGCGTCTGTCACTCCACCACAAAGGAAAAGCTTCTTTTTATCGTAATAAATGATCCCTTCATCTTCTATCGGCACACCAATAATCTTCCCTGCTTCATCTGGCTGGGCAATATGAGTAACCTTTCTCACCGAATCGATGATAGCTTTTTGAAACTGCTTTTCTGGTTTCGCTGTATCACCCACAACATAAAAGCCATCAGGAATTTCTGAGAACTCCTGAGGTTTAGCATCCCGGGCCTCAAGAGCAGGTCTAAATACTGTGTTGTCGGTATCAGTGGTTTCATGCAAATCAAAGTGAGCAATGATCTCTCCTTCAATAGAGTGATAGGAACTAAGAAAAAGGTTACATTCTTCTGCCGGGCCACCAGCATAAAAAGATCTGTTGGGATCAATTGCAAGAGGGTTCCACCGGTTTATCGTTTCATACCCCCATGGACTTATACAAGGAAAGCAGACAATGTTAAATGTATGGGCGTATTTTTCTGCATGAGCTTCCATAAACTGAATGGCCCCGTGAACTCCACTCGTCTCATAGCCATGAACTCCCCCAGTCACGAGGACAGTTTTTCTTAGTTTATCGAAATTTTTTGTTTTTATAACATAAAGTGGATATTTCTCTGAATCGTAACTCAGGTTTCCATACGAAGTGACATCAAATGATGACTTCAATTTTTCAATTTTTGATACAACATCTTTTTGGTAAGAGCGCTTAAGAGTCTGCTCTCTAAACCAGTTGTCTTTTTCTAATTTGCCCCAAGGTATCATGTTACATCCTTCGTAATAAAATAGTCATCTGCTCCTGAAATTGTTTCAGGGCACCTTCCCGCCATTCAGATGAACTGGGATAAAACATCTCAACAAATAGATCTCTTCGGTGATTCTCATGAACCATACGATAGAGCGAATCAAGAGATCCTAAAGTTTTGTGACTGTCGATAGTCCCAAACTCAAAACACACACCCGCGTATTTTGTTTTTTTGTGAAGGATTTTTGCCAGATATACAGTAAAACCACCACTGACTTCATAAAAGTCTTTCTCCTGGCCGTAGTCAACATCCAGACCCTTAAAAACTTCATTCATGTAGTCCTGGTCGATGAAAGGGGATCTATCACCAAATAAGTGGAGTTTTCCTCTTTGACCATATCCTGTATGAAGATCGATTAAATGAACAGCTTCATAGCCTTCACCTAATCTCAAAACTTCTTTTTTAATCAGTGCAACCTGAGGCTCAAATCCCTTGCCTCCAAAAAAAATACCATCTGGGAAATGGTACTGACCTTTTACAATGGCCCTTCTTAAAGCTTCTTTGCCAAACTTTTTAATTGAGAACAAGGCCGAGAGATAAAATGAGGCACGGGACTTTTTGTTTCTTGCCATAAGCAACTCTCTGACACTGGTGTACCCAGGATTCTCATTTTTAAACAAATCATCAGAGACATCAAAGTTACGATTTAAATCGACGTTATTCTCAGTCACTCTTCTTTTTGTTTTAAATCCGAAAGGATTTATCCCATGAATGATAAGTAATCCGAGGTTCTCATCTTTCAAATTCCAAAAATCCTGATCCATAAAAGATCTTTGAAGAGCACTTCCCACGAAGCCTTCAATACCATGAATCCCGGAAGTGAGAATAAGCAGACGTTTTTTTGTGCCAGACATAGGCGGCAAGTACAAAATATCCAGCTTTAAATCCGTCTGAGTCGGACTTGGTATCTCATGAGAACAAAGCTCCCCAGGAAATTTTTCTAAAAGCTTTTGGGCCAGGGCCACAAACCCTTCCCGGGAGTCTTCATATGTTTGTTCAAAAAAATTCATGAGACAATTATGAGATGATTTGACCGGAAGCACAAACATCTTTAGAAGATTGGCGCATCGCCTCTCTCACTTTTCGATTTTCAACTACTTTCCTTATGTTAAAGTTTTAGCTCAAATTTTTTATTGTTCATTCTATCTTTTCCAAGGAGGAAAATTGAAAAAGTTCGCAATTTTAGTTATTGCCCTGGCAATGCCTTTGGCATTCGCGCAACAAAACGCAAGCCCCAAAAATAAAGGTCTCATCGGAGCAGCTGTTGAGCAAGCTGACCAGGGCTATTTTGGGATGTCTGGCTGTGGTTTAGGTTCTGTTCTTTTTGGGGAATCAGAGAACCGTGGTGGACAAATTCTTTCATCAACAACAAACGGTCTCTATTCAAACAATACATTTGGTATGTCTTCAGGGACTTCAAACTGTACACCTGAGAAGATGGCAAAAACGGCCGAACTTAAAAAGAACATGAACATTTTTATTTCTGCGAATAAAGAAGCTCTTGCAAACGATATCGTTAAACAAAATGGCGAAACAATTATCGCTTTAGGTGAAATCGTTGGCTGTAAGGATACTAACTATCTTGGTGTAAAACTTCAGTCTCGCTACGATGCAATCTATACCAAGAACAACGCTAACGCTGTCACTGATAACATGTACAATGTTATCGTTTCTGACAGATACCTCGTTGAAAACTGCCAACTCTAAGGATAACAAATGAAATATATCATTGTAGCTCTCACTCTTCTTATTTCAAATCTCGCTCTTGCTAACAAGCCATACGGTATGGCAGGTTGCGGACTTGGCTCTCTGGTTCACGACAAAAACGGTAACCAGGTTCTTGCTGCCACTACTAACGGAACTGGAACTCAGACCTTCGGTATTTCTTCAGGTTCTTCAAACTGTGTTACTGCAACTCAACAGACGGCAAAGATTAAAAACTTTATCGAAGCAAACTACGAAAGCCTTATTACTGATATGGCCAAAGGTAACGGCGATTCAGTAAATACACTTTCTGCGATGTACGGTTGTGACCAGAACCAATTTGCTGATGCAATGAAATCAAACTACACAAAACTCACACCTAAAAACAATGATGCAACTTTCATCATGGTTGGCGTGAACAATGTTATTACTGATTCAGAAGCTCTGAATTCAACTTGTAAGAATGTTCTCTAAGCAACTTCTGGCCCTCTTAATGGGGGCCTTTTTTTTTCCCTCTTTTGCATACTCTGTTGAATGGAAATCGAAAGAATGGCTTAAATTAGGCCGCTATCACACCACAATTTTTGGCGGATATGAATCAGAGGCCGATGGGCCAAGTTTTTTTCTGCATCCACAGGGTCGCACACGACCTGATCTTGAATACAGCTCACTTTTGGAAGGTATTCAGTCCACTTCATTCACAGATGTCAACAAACACCCCTTATGCCGCTTCCCGGCCCGGGCAGCGTGGTTAGTTCAAAAACATCCGGAACTCAAAACTCCTGATGTTGAATGCGAAGACTTTAAAAAATTTCGCGACCGGGTTAGTGCCCGCTCAGTCTCCCTTGTGTTCTCTTCTTACTATTTAAATAATCCGGCTTCGAGCTTTGGGCATACTTTTGTGCGTCTTGGAAAGGATCCCTTTGAGAACCGTAAATCTGGTGCTGCAACAGAGCTTTTAGATACAGGTATCAACTATGGTGCCAATACCGGGAATGCCAATGCTGTCACTTTTGCTCTAGGGGCCTTTGGTGGTCTCTTTTACGGAACCTATAATTCTATCCCCTATTACTACAAAGTCAGAGAGTACAATGATTTTGAATCCCGCGATCTCTGGACCTATCATTTAAATTTTACTCAACCAGAGATTGATCAATTAGTTCGTCATATCTGGGAACTTGGGCATGCAGAATTTAAGTACTTCTTTCTGACAGAAAATTGCTCTTACCATGCCTTAACGATGATGGAAGCTGTAAGACCTGGTCTTGAATTAGTTAAACACCTTCCTGACCGCTACATCATTCCGACAGATACACTTAAAGTTATTGTTGACCAAAAAATTGTCAGAGACATCAGCTACCGTCCATCGGCCAGCACCACCTTCTACCATCATTTAAATATGATGAATGAAGCTGAAAAACAGGAAATGAAAAACGTTCTGACAAAAAAAGAGATTTCCCAGGATCTGCCTGCGGAAAAGAAGGCCCTGGTCTATGACTCAGCTTTGAGTTTTATGGATTATAAGTTTGCTGAAGAAATTTTAAAGGACGAAAAAGAAGCTCAATCCCTTAAACGACCCATCCTCCTTGCTCGCTCTCAAATTCCCGTGAGGAGTCCAGAACCTGATTTTTCTCAGGAATCAAAGTTTAAGCCTCATGAAGGTCATGACTCCGGACGGCTCTCCCTTGGGGGATCTCGGGTTGATAATAAGTCCGTGGCCAACATCGCCTACCGCTTTGCTTTTCATGACTTTCTTGATTACCAGCGCTCTTACATTCCTAATTCTAAAGTAGAAATGTTCAGCTTCCGCTCCACCACTGACGGCAAGGACTTTGCAATTACAGATGCCAATATTGCTGATTATTATTCTCTCGGCTCATTTGATGAATATACAAAATCATTTTCCTGGAAGCTTAAATTTGGCCAATGGCAAACGTTTCAAAAAGGAGCTGATGGGTTCACAACTCACGGAACTCAAGCGGGGTATGGTTATAGCTACACAACCCGCTACTTCACGCCATTTATTCTGGCCACCGGTGAGGCCAGTTACGTCAGCGAGCATTTTCACAAGTTTAAGTTCACCTATGGTATCGATGCAGGACTGCTCATAAAATTTCACGACAATCTGCTATTCAGCTCCTTTTATGAGCAGCGGTTTCATCCTTGGGAAGAAACTTTTTCAAAAAATGAATTGAGGCTCAGTAATGTGAATCATGCCGTCAGTGCCTTTTATAATGCTCAAACCAAGATCGGCTTTGCGGAATTTGGTTTCAACTACATGATCTATCTCAAATGAAAATTATCTTTCTTCTCTTAATTACTTCCTGTTCACATCTTTTTTATCAACCAACAAAGATCTCGTATCTTGACCCTAGGAAATTTGTCGATGCCGTTGACAACATTTGGTTTCAATCTCAGGACGGCACCCGCCTCAACGGTTGGTGGATGCCTTCAAAGAAATTTGCCCCCAGAGGGACCATTGTTTTTTTTCATGGCAATGCTCAAAACATCTCGACTCACTTTCTGAATCTCGCGTGGATAACTAATGAGGGCTACAATGTCTTTATCTTTGATTACCGTGGTTACGGTGCCTCAGAAGGAAGCCCATCTCAAAAAGAAGTGAATGAAGACTCACTGGCCGCTTTAGATAAAGGCTGGGAACTTCACCAGAAGACTTCCCCAAAAGAGAAATTTATTGTCTATGGTCAGAGTTTAGGTGGGGTTATTTCACTCAGAGCAACTTCGGAATGGAAAAAGAAAAATGAAATTGACCTTCTGGTGCAAGATTCAACATTTATGTCCTACAAAGATATTGCCTTTGATAAACTTACCGATCACTGGATAACATTTCTTATCTCACCCCTGGCCTTCGTTCTGGTTTCGGATGCTTATGCTTCAGATAAAGTCATAAAAAAAGTTAAAGTCCCACTTCTGGTGATTTCAGGGACTGATGATTTTGTTGTGCCTTTAAAGTTCTCTGAAGAGATCTACTCCGCTTCAAAATCTAAAAAGAAAATATTCTGGAAAATTAAAGATGGAATCCATGGAGATGTCTTTGCCTACCACTCCCACAAATACCGGGCAGACTTTCTGCAGCTGCTGGATTCACTCCCTTAGTCGCAGTAACTCTGAACCAGCTCAATAATCGAATCAAAACTTGCAGGCTTTTTCAGAAGTCCTCTGGCACCCTTAATCAGGGTCATATCTGCTGTAGCGGAATGGATATAAACAGGAATAGAGGCAAGTACTGCGTCCTTGGTGAGAATATCTAAAAATTCTATACCACCCATCACTGGCATCATTAAATCCAACAGAACAAGCCTTGGACGCTTACCTGTTTTGAGCACCTCAATGCCTTCTTTGCCGTTTTCTGCCGTCAGTACAGCGTACCCTTCTGTTACCAGAAGTTCTTTTAGGGTTTCTCTGATATCGTGGTCATCTTCGATTATGAGAACTGACATGAAGCTTCTCCCTCAAGGCCGGAAAATAGCATAAAAACCAAACTCGGAAATGGCCCAAAAAGATTGTCGAATATTTGTCCAGGCCAGTCTTAAAGCTTGAAACTCTGGATAAGTTTATTCGCTATGGGATTGGCCACGTTACGTTTCCCTGAAATAAGCCACACCTCATCTGTGATCCCTTCCATCTCTTTAAGAATGATGAGTTGTTTATTCCGAACATAGTTATCAATGGCATCCTCCATAATCGCTATGACCCCATTTCCTGCAATGGCCATATTTTTTTGTACGACTGTATCATCGGCCTCGCCCACCATATTGATCTTCATGTTATGGCGGTCAAAGTAATATTCAACCGATTGCCTAAGTGGGCTCCTCATCGTTGGAAGAATAAGTGGTACTGAATTAAAATGCTGGATCGGTTTGTTTCTTAAAAGTGAGAATGCAGGAGAGCCCGCGAGAACCACTTTAGACTCAAGGATTTTCTTAGAGAAGAGAATAGATTTATTGCTGATGAGTGGCCTGTGATTTAAAAGAGCTATATCAAGCCTGTGGTTAATAACCCCTAAAGTCGTTTCCTCCAGCGAATCATCAAAGACTGAAACCTCAGAGACAAAATGCTTATAAATATAGGACGTTAGTTTGGAAATAAGATTTTTCGGCACAGAACTCTGCACCCCTATTTGAATCTTAATGTGCTTGTCGGCGCGGTCATTCAAGGTTGTAAGAAGTTCATTGCCCAGGTTAAATATTTGGGCAGCATAATCATAAACAATCCTGCCAGCTTCCGTGGGTGCCAGCCTCTTATTTTGACGCTCAAAAAGTTTTCGGTCCAGCTGATCTTCAAGGGATTTGATCTGCATGCTTATCGATGGCTGACCTACCCGAAGGAGCTCTGAAGCCTTCACAATACTTCCCTGCTCCACCACAACTTTGAAGTAGTAGAGATGGTGATAATTTAATTGTGCCATGTTGGACCTTTTATACAGTTCAATTATATTGAATTATTGTATTGAAATTATGTAATTTTATCAAACTTAAAAATCTGTATACTGTGGTCAAGAAAGGGGGCGCAAAATGGGCGGCTGCCACCTGTATTCGAACACACTTAACACTAAAGAGGACTAAAAATGAAATCACTTACTAAAGAGCAGCAGCAACAGATTACTCCTGACTTAGGGCTGGATTTGCTCAAAAAAGGGAACGACCGCTTTATCAGTAACCTTAAGGTTAACCGGAACTT
>DLGL01000103.1:12935-14015 GCA_002482685.1 Bacteriovoracaceae bacterium UBA7695
ATTATCAGTTGCATGGATTCAAGAACCTCGCCGGAGCTTATTTTCGATCAGGGGCTTGGGGACATCTTCAGCATCAGGATTGCCGGTAACGTAATCAACGAAGACATACTCGGAAGTACTGAATTCGGCTGTAAGGCCATTGGCGCTAAAATTGTCCTTGTTCTTGGTCACACCAATTGTGGAGCAATAAAAGGCGCCGTCAACAATGTGGAACTGGGTCACTTACATTTCATTACCCATAAAATCCAAAGAACTATCCCGGGCATAAATAGTAAATTTCCTAACTTAAGCCATGGGGACCTCTGCCAGGAAGTTACGACCGCCAATGTACAGAAAGGTATTGAGGACTTAAAATCACACTCTAGTATCCTGGCCGACATGGCCCAGAAGAAGCAAATTAAAATTGTAGGTGGTATTTATGATGTCAGTACTGGTAAAGTAAGCTTCTTTGAGTAATTGGGAGTTGTGAATGATCCATGCTGAGAAGATAGAAGACGTCTATAATAAAAAGAATATTCCACTGTGGCTACTGTCAGCACTTAAGGCCGGCTTTATAAACACGGTGGGATTTCTTTTCGCCGGAAAATTTGTCAGTCACGTTACAGGATTTGGAACTCAAGTAGGAATCGCCATCGGCCACAAGGAATATTTCTTTGTCGCTGAACTTCTGGTCATTCCAGTGGCTTTTATCCTGGGTGGAACCGTCACGTCTCTGATCCTTGATAAAGAATATGAGGCGGGAGAAACTCCACCCTACTGGATGGTCCAGGGATTAATTACCTGTCTTCTTATTTTATTGTTTGTCCTGGGATTTACGGGTTTCTATCCAGATAATCTTCCCTTTGATAATGATGAGAACTACACCTTTAATGAGTTTTTTGCCATTGGTGTTCTGTGCCTTATCTGTGGACTAAAAAATGGTCTCGTCACTTGGGCCTCATGGGGAAGAATACGCGTAACACACTTAACTGGTCTCTCAACTGATATGGGACTTAACCTCATCCGTACTTTTTATAAAAAACAAAGTTCGCCCCGCTTCAAAGAACCACAATTCGTTAATTATTTAAGACTGGCTACTTT
>DLGL01000103.1:14025-33370 GCA_002482685.1 Bacteriovoracaceae bacterium UBA7695
CTCCGCTGGAGCTGCACTGTCAGCACTTTATTTTCCGCAATATGGCTTTAAAATTTTAGTGATCCCTATGCTTATTTCAATCTTCATGAGCCTTGTTTCTTTAAGAGACAGCTACAAACGGCGCCGTAAGAATGAACGAAAAATTCGATTAGCAAAATAAAAAAAGGGCTTCTTACGAAGCCCTTTTTTTGTCTAAAAATTTCGTTGACTCATATTCGAATTTCTCTTCTCAGCATCAACATTTCCAGGACCATGATATCCTGAACCAGAAAAGTCTGAAACACCTTGTGAGTCTTTCATCGACTGATTTTTTGAATCGATGAAATCCTTAGAGGCTTTATTTTTCGGATTACCCGCACTCATCTGAAGAGCTGAATCTTTTTCGCTACTAAGAAATTTCTTTACCCAAGAAAACAGATTTAAATTCATGATAAACTCCTTTAAAGCAAGTTCTAGTGGCGCTCAGGTGGATTTGTTTTAGGGTAAGTTTGTGTCTTACCTCTATCTAAATCAACTTCTGTACCATTCCCCACCTTCCCTGGATTAACTTCGGTGTCAGGAATATTTGGCTGGGCCGTTTGTCCTTCATCGGGACCACCTGGTGTCGCTGGTGTTGTGGAGGGTTGGGGATTTGTGTTTTGTTCAATGTTCATACAGATATTCTCCTGTTGAATGTAGTAATAACTGTCTCACTTCCGCGCTTAATGTGCTTCTTAATTACAGGTAAAGTCAGGTATTTTAAAAGAAACCATCCCAAAGGAATCTTTGAGATGGCGCAATGTTAGTTATTTAAATCGATCGCTTCATTTTCAACATCAACATCTACATTTTCACTGTTATCCACCATATTTTTAGCACGGGCCTTATTGGATGCAGATTCTTCTTCGTTATATTCCGTTTTAGCTTCGTCTACAGATTGACGGTACTCCTTTCTTGCCTCCATCCTCTGATCATCATAGCGCTCTTTCGGCGTACTACAGGCGAGTACAAATAGACCTAACGTTAACATCATTAAATACTTCATAAATTCTCCTTGTTAAAACCTCATTTAATAGTGAGTGGGTAAGAAGCGAAGTGCACCTAAAGAGAATTGGAATTTAACTTACGACTCAGTCATTACGAAGCATCGAATAATAACTTAAGGATTAATAGACCGAATAAGATTTCAGATAGAAAAAGGTAAGGGAAATGATGAGTCATGCAAAACTGGGGTTTAAATGAAATTTTCATGTATTAGCTCCATCATTAATCATATATCGTTGAGCTATAAAAATAATTTAAGAAGTGCATAAGTCATCTAGGATTAAAAAGTGACTAAACTGAAAAAGAAACTGATTGAGTCTAAAACTTTGGAACTCCTCCAGCAGAGAGCTCCAGGTGCCACGATATGCCCATCTGAAATTGCACGAAGTCTTTTCCCTGAAAATTGGCGAGAGCATATGGAAGATGTCCGAGACGTCGCAGAATGGATGTCCACTCAAAACATGATTGATCTGACTCAGAAAGGAAAGAAGATTGCTCCTCCTTATAAAGGACCAATTAGGTTAAAACTAAGGATTTTATGAAACATAAAATTTACGATATCATCTTTGAAACCGACACGCCGGCCGGACGCGCCTTTGACATCTGTTTGATTTTTCTCATCCTCTTGAGTGTGGTGCTCGTCATTTTAGAAAGCATCCCAGAATACAGACTCGCCTACGGCACTTACCTCTACTACGCAGAATGGATTCTAACGGGTCTCTTTTTGTGTGAGTATTTTCTTCGCATCTATAGCTTAAAAAAACCAATTAGTTACATTTTTAGTTTTTTTGGCGTAGTGGATTTCTTCTCGAGTTTTGCCACTGTCTTTAGCCTCCTCATTCCCGGTGCTCAATCATTTCTCATCATTCGCTCTTTTCGGTTACTCCGAATATTCAGAATTCTCAAACTTGCCCGGTACTTCGATGAGAGTCAGGTTATCATGAATGCTCTTATTGCTTCAAAAATTAAAATCAGTGTGTTTCTTTTCACCGTGATGATACTCGTCCTTCTTTCGGGAACGGCCATGTATATTATTGAAGGACCAACCGCAGTTTTTACCAATATACCTATCAGCATGTACTGGGCAGTGGTTACTCTCACCACAGTTGGTTATGGAGACATCGCTCCTGCTACAAACTTAGGAAAACTACTTGCCTCTTTTTTAATGATTGCAGGATATGCCATCATCGCCGTTCCAACGGGAATCGTGACTTCTGAGTTAACAAAAGTAAAATTGGGTCCAACCACCGATCGCGCCTGTCCCGGGTGCGGGACTCAGAGTAATTTACCAGGATCTAACTTTTGCAGAGTGTGTGGGATCAACATTTCTTCATTTTCTCCTGTCTATTTAAAAACAGATACACAGAAGGAAAAAGGATGAGAGTAAGCATCGTGGAAAAAAGGATCCCTCCAATGACAACTGTGGCTAAAGGTTTTTGAACTTCGGAGCCGAGTCCCGTATTCATCGCCATAGGGATAAAACCTATTGAAGCGACCAGAGCCGTCATTAGGACGGGTCTGAACCGAGATAAAGTTCCTTCTAAAACGATATCCCGCAAATTTCTTTCGCCCGCTAATTTTCGGAGCTGATTAAATACTGTTAATAAAACGATCCCATTTAAAAGAGCTATTCCGATAAGAGCAATGAATCCCACTGCCGCTGAGAGGCTCAAATTAATTCCCCTAAAGTAAAGAGCAAACACTCCCCCAAAGGCAGCAAAAGGCACACAGAGAAAAATTGTAAGCGCATCTTTGAATGAGGCAAACTCTCTCCAGAGAATAAATATAATAAGTGCAAGTGTAAGGGGAATAATTATGAATAACCGGTTCATCGCACGTTCAAGATTGTTAAACTCTCCACCTAAGATGAGTTCGTGATCTTTCTTAACAGGATTCTTTGCCATAATTTTTTGTACATCTCTAACAAAACTCATCGTATCGCGATTTGAAATATTCAATGAAAGTGCCGCATACCTTTGTCCCCAGTTGCGCGCTATAGTGGTGACCTGATCTTTTAGGTCTACATAGGCTATTTGCTCTAGAGGAATTGAGCCCCCGTCAGGTAGCCCAACAGGAAGTGTTTTAATTTCTTCAAGATTCTCCCTTCTCTCTTCTGATAAGTGCATAATGATGGAAAACTTTCTCGTGCCCTGAATCCAATCCCCCATCTTCACACCTTGCATAAAGCTCACAATAGTCTGGTTAAAATCGTCTAGTGACATACCCAGTTTGGCCAACTCAGAAAACTTGGGCCTGATATCTATCACTCGACTTTTTCTCAGAGCAGTTAATGGATCCATTTCCGCCCCTTCAAGACCTGGCACATTTTTTAGCTTATCAGCAAATCCATCAATGACAGTCACGAGATAATCTAAATCTGGTCCTTGCGCCTTTAATGAAACGTCTGCTCTTGAACCTTCTAGCATTTCATTAAATCTCATTTCAATCGGCTGAGTAGAACCAATCTCTTGGTCAAATCCCAGAGATTCGATAGCATCCTTCACTTTGACAAAAACTTCATCCTTCGTTTTGGCTTCCCACAAGCTGTGGTCTTTTTTAAGGATAATAAAGGTATCTGCTAAATGAACACCCATGGGATCAGTAGCCGATTCTGGTGTCCCTAATCTTGAAAATACAAATTCGACTTCAGGAATGCTTGCGATTTTTTTCTCAACCTGCTCTTGTTCTCGAATAGACTCTGCCAATGAAATTTTTGAATCACGTGTCAGATTTACGACTAGATCACCCTCGTCAAGTTGTGGGATAAAATCTGCTCCCAGTTGCATAAAAACGGCAGCACTTATAAAGGCCAGCACGCCCCCAGTGACCATCAGAAACCTCGGTCTATCAATCAAGTTTAACAATAGAGGCGTATAAGCTTGCTTCAGTTTTCGAAACAAAAACGTATCATGATCAAGGCCTGCTTTTTGCTCGGGAATTTTAACAAAAAGGGAAACCAAAACCGGAACCAGAAAGATAGTCAAAAGCAGAGACCACCCTAGAGTCATAAGAACGGTGAACGCCATTGGACGAAACATTTTTCCTTCCACACCCTCCAGCAAGAGGCAGGGAAGATAAACAAACATGATCATGAGCAAGCCGAAAACCACTGGGCGCATGACTTGTTTGGCCTTCATCCCTACTATTTGATCTTTATTGAGATTTTTCCTTTCCTCTTCGCTCAGCCCATAAAAGCTTGCAATCAGTGTCTCGACCAAAACAACGGAGCCATCCACCACAAGTCCAAAATCAATGGCACCAAGACTCATGAGATTTCCGGAAATTCCAAAGTATTGCATGCCCAGAGTAGTTCCCAGCATAGATAGAGGAATGATGAGAGATACAATAAGGGCCGCTCTAAAATGACCTAGGATAAGAAGAAGAACCAGAATGACAAGTGCCGCTCCTTCGACCAGACTTTTTACAACCGTTTTCAAAGTCGAATTAACCAAAAACGCCCGTGAATAGAGTTTCGTGATCAATACATCATCAGGGATTTGGATAGAATTTATTTTTTCTTCAACCACTTGACTGACCGTTCTGCCATTCCCACCACTTCTCATGAGCACAGTCCCAAGAACAGTTTCTTTACCATTGAAAGTAGCGCTTCCAAATCGCGGAGAAGCATCCACCGAAACTGTCGCAACATCTTTAAGCAGCAGACTAGAGCCATTAAACTTTTGCGCCAGACTGATTGCCTCAAAATCCCCCTCATTATCCAGCGTCGTTGTCGCTTTAATGATTAGACCTTCCTTATCTATATCAACGGTTCCCCCACCAAAACTTTCCCCGAGTCCGTGAAGCTTCTGCCGTACTTTATCGATTGTAAGCCCATAGCGAATTAATAACTGAGGATTGATATTTATATGGAGTTCTTTTTTCAGGCCTCCATTTGAATCGATGTCGGCCACATCTTTTATCTTTCTCAGTTCAGGTCGAATTTGAAAATCCTGAATTTCTCTCAGATAAAGCATTTGTTCTTTATGGGTTTTTTGCAAATAAGGAGAATTTTCTTTCAAGCTCAGAGAATACATGAATACTTCCCCGAGTCCCGTCGAAACCGGACCGAGTTCTGGTTGCAGATTTTCTGGAAGCTGACCCATGACCGACTGAAGTTTTTCCGAAACTTGCTGCCTGGCCCAATAAATATCTACACCATCTTCAAAGATCAGTGTGACTTGAGAGAGACCAAATTTAGAGATGGATCTCATATCTTGAAGATTGGGGATTCCCATCATTTCATACTCAATAGGCTGAGTGACAGTCAGCTCCACCCGCTCTGGATCAATACCTAATGTTTTAGTATTGATGACAACTTGAATATTTGTGATATCAGGAACAGCATCAACAGTTAAATCGGAAACTTTATACACAGTCGCAATCGAAAATATAACAGTTAAGGATATAACCCAGAATTTATTCTGAAGAGACCAATCAATCAATTTATCAAGAAAAGATGTTTTCATATTTATTGATCCCAATTGAAGGCTCTGCCTTTCATTAACTGAAACGTACTAAGATTTTCGAGATAGCTAAGCCAGGATAAAAAGACCTGATCGATGACTTCGTGAGATTGAGTTTCCGCTAATAAGAAGGTGTTCACATCAATCAGACCCTGGCGAAATCCGACTTCCGCTTCTCTGATCGCCTCTTCATTTTTTGGAATATACTTCTTAGGAAACCGCTTCAATTGCTCAATGCTTAATTTTACAAGTTCGACTTGTTTTTGCTGTTTCAAGAAAAGTTTTTTTTCCATTTCTTCAAGATTTTTCTGATCTCTGATTTCTCTTACTCTGGCCGCCGCAATCCGGTCCGCCCCCGTATCCCAGAGAGGAATATTTAGACCGACGATTGCATAAGAGAAGTGATTCACCGGGGCGACATTCTCTACACGGTATCCTCCGCCTAAAAATAAATCAGGTCTACTTTCCTTCCTTGCAAGATCCGCATCCATCTGGGAGATACGGAGAATGTTTTTGGCATTTAAAAATTCGATGTCTCGGGTGGTGTCGACTTTATCTACGAAGGCAACGTTATACTGATCAGGAAGGGTAAGACCAATATCGGCTTCAGTAATTTTTTTACCTAACCAGTATTCGATATCATTTAATGAGATTTCATAATCATGTTTTTTAATATCCTGCATTTTCTCCAGTTGATAAAGCATACTGCTGACAATCGAAAGCTCTACTCTCTGTTTGATAGTGACTTTGGGCCTGGTCTCGAGATACCTCTTTATCAAAGTGAGTCGTCGGGTTCGTTCTGTTCCGTGTTTATAGAGCTCATTGGTGACGTAGACTTTCCACGATGCCAATAGCACTTGATGAGAAATCCAATTCTTAAAAAAATCTGTTTGTTTTTTATGATTTTCTAGCGCCATCACAGTCATTTGTTTTCGCAAAGAAAACTTATTCGACAATGGGACTGGCTGAGTAAAACTTACCTCAACCGTTGATGCATTTTCAGTACCTGACTTCAGCGATCCAAACTGACCCATTACTTGAGGATTCTGCCATCGACCTCTAAACGATGCGTCACTTTGTAAGGCCCGGGACTCCATTTCTTGCGCGTCAAGAGACGATGAGCGCTCAATGGCCATATGAGAAATTTCATCGATTCCCATACTGAAGGCGGAACTTGAGAGCAGAAGCAGTGAAAACAGTACGCAGAACTTCATTTAAATCCTTAGTGAGTTTACTTATTGATCTAATTATCGCGGGTGAAAGTGGTGTTTTCTATCGGACAGATGCCCTACGGTGTCTTTCCAGGCAGACTGAGCATGTCTTCCAGGAAAAAGGCGGCCAATTCCTGACGGCCAGAGAGGCCAGATTTTTTATAAATACTTGTGGCCTGCTGCCTAACGGTTTTTTCATGAGTATGCCGTATGTCGGCAATTTCTTTCATGGAAAAACCTTTAATTAGTAAAAGGGCCACATCTCTTTCACTTTGAGACAAATGCCATATTCCAAATTCATTCTCGATTAACTGTCCCAAAACCTGAGTATTGGCATGGGCCTTCTCTTTCCACTCCTGGTAGGACTTTTTTGTTTCCAGAAGTTCTGTACTGAGCGAACTAATATGCCCATTTTTCTGAACAATTAACCTGAGCTGCCAAATGGTTGCTCCTAAGGCCAAAACGAATAGAGCCGCTTCATGCCAGACGTGCGTCAGAGGAATTCCCGCATTTAAATCAAGGGCGATATCGGTAATAAAAAAGGCAGCAAATACCACTAAAACTATCAGATTTCTCATGCAAAAATACTAACTTGAAACAACTCGTCTAGGCCACGACGAAAATGATTCCCAGGACATGGCCAGCGAAACAACGTTCAATTACCGGTGCCACATCGATATATATCCATGGTAAGGTTTAGTTATGAAAATATTAACCTTAATTTTAACCCGCTCATGTATCTCATGCCTTCATGATACTTATCTTGAATGCAGAGTTTACCCGGCCGAACAGTTTTAGCATGGCCACCTCCGAGAAGCTCCACACCAAAATTCAAACTTATGTTCAGAAGCTGGAACAATTCGCTGACCGTGCCTGGTATCCGCCATTCATAGGACTTCTTGCGGCCCTGGATAATTTAATTATCATTATCCCTAATGATGGAATCCTTGTTGCAAGCTCCATGCTGGTGCCAAAGCGCTGGGCCTGGTTTGCTCTGTGGATTTCCATCGGGTCAACGGTTGGGGCCGTCATGCTCAGCTTAGTGGTTCAACACAAAGGCTTGCCGTGGGTCTTAGACTTTTTTCCCGGCATCGACAAAGGTCAGATATGGATCTGGACTGAACAATTTTTTGATAAATACGGACTCTTTGTGGTCTTCGCCGTAGGAATTAGTCCTCTTATGCAACAGCCTGTGATAATTCTCTCGGCCCTTGCAAATACACCGTTAATTGAACTTGCTGCTGTTATTTTTATAGGACGTTTTCTTAAATTCAATCTCATGGCCTATCTAGGTTCTCACTCACCTAAACTACTTAAAAAAATGTGGGGAATGAAAGGCGAACTTAAAGATGCAGGAATTAAGATTGAGTAACCCCCTCATTACAAATTTAACGGTAACTCTTAAATGAAAGAATTTAATCTCTTCCTGGCAGAAATCAGATTTCTGCTCAAATCTCAGTTCTTTATTTTTTTGACAATTTTAGGCAATGGCCTGATTGGGCTCGCCGGTCTGATGTTTTATCTTATCGAAGAGGGTGTAAACCCTAAAGTTCAGCGGTACATGGATGCTATCTGGTGGAGCTTTGCAACTGCCACAACCACTGGATATGGTGATATCACGCCAGTAACAGACCTAGGCAAAATACTAAGTATTCTCCTCATGCTTATGGGTCTTGCACTTTTCTCCATGTTTACCGCCCTCTTTGCTGAAACCATTCTCACTAGCAACAAACTTTTGAAAGAGCAGAAGAAACAAGACAATCAGTGATTTTTTAAAAGAATCATATTTGCAAGTGAGTGCTTATTCACATACTGAGCAAATGAGCTGTCAAAAATATTGTGTTTTTGACGGGTTGGAATGATCACCAGATCAGCATGATTCTCTTTAACATAATCACAGAAGAGAGATTTGGGATTTTCATCAAATAAACATTTATGATGAACATGGCCTTCATAGTTGGCGGGTAGAACATCCTTGGCGATTTTCGTAAGAAGAGCGACTACTGATTCCTGGATCGAAATTCTGTCGGCCTCCACCGGATAAACCATGGGAAAGTCACCAATCATCGAGCTAAAATTTATAGTGTTAAAAACATGAACAAAATGTATTTCACTTTCCCTTAGAAAACTCATGTTTCGCAAAGGTGAAAGCTGACTTGAGATCTCATCAGTCATAGCAACGGCAACAACAATTTTTTTTGCAAACTTCATAATTAACTCCCTTAAGTATTTTTACCACACCTGCTATCTGGATTCCCTGATATAGATCATGGTTTCCCACAATGCTCTTCGACCATCCTATAGAGCTCATCGAGTTCAAAAGGTTTTTGTATCCTCTCGATGGACCCAGGAACAGCGTCTGGATTAATCGGACTTCCCTTGGCCGTAGCGATCAAGACTTTGATTTCAGCAAAACGCTCTTTATAGTTCTTCTCGATTGTGTCAAGAAGAGTGACTCCATCCATTTCTGGCATCATGAGATCAAGAATCATGCATCCCGGAAGATTGTCTGGAGCAAGATCCAGAAGGAAGTCTAGGGCGAGTCTGCCATTTTCAACTGTCACAACTTTATACCCTTCTGCTTTAAGGGCCTGAGCGACTTGCTCACGGATATCATCATCGTCTTCTACAATAAGGATTTGTTTACAGTTCATGAGAGGCCTTCTTCTTTTGGAATTTCTACGATGAATGTTGAGCCTTTACCAAGCTCACTTTCAACCCAGACTTTTCCGTTATGGGCTTTGACGATTTGTTTTGTGATAAAAAGTCCTAGACCCAAACCACTTACTTCATTTGGGTCAACTGAGCGCTCAAATCGGTCAAAGATTTTCTCCTTCGCCCCTTCAGCAATCCCTATGCCCTGATCGGTAACAGTGAGCCTTACCAATTGGTTCTGGCCTTCAACTCTAACAGTAACAGGCTTCTTTTTTCCGTATCGAATAGCATTCGTTAATAAATTGGTAATGACTTGTTCTAGGCGCAACTTGTCCCAGTTACCTCGTGTGTTCTGGCACGGAGTAACTTCAGGCAAAGGTACAGCGATGTTTTCAAATTGTCCCTTAAGTCGTTCAATGACCTCTTTAGTTAGATCGCAGAGATCAAATTCTTCTCTGATCACATTAAGGTTTCCAGAACGGATCCGGGATACATCAAGCATGTCATCCACCAGGCGAGTGAGATGGGAGACTTGTTTTTCTGTAAGCTGAACGATGCGGTTCACGTTCTCCGGGGAATAAGCACCCGGATCATTTTTTTTCACTAACCGCTGATGGAGCTGTGCCTGAATTTTTAAAGATGTAAGCGGAGTTTTTAGTTCATGAGAAGCAATCGATAAAAATTCATCCCGGGCCTTAAGCGCATCTTTTAACTCTTCTTCAAAGATCTTCAGATCATGGATATCAAAGACTGTTCCAGCATATCCGATATATTTTCCATCTTGATCATAACGAGGGTTTCCGGCATCAATGGCCCAGCGGTAATCGCCAGATTTTGTTTTTAAACGGTATTCAGCATAGAAAGGTTTCTGAGCAGAGTTAGCATTGACGTAGATTTCTTCAGTACGTTTTTTATCATCTGGATGAGTGGCATCAAGCCAACCAAATCCCAATGCCTCGGCTTCCGTTTGCCCTGTGAAATCGTACCACTTCTTACTTAGGTATGAGCATGAGCCGTCAACCCCTGTGATCCACAAAATGGCTGGAGAGACATCAACACTTCTTTCATATTCAATCCGGGCCCGCTTTTGATCATCTACATCCGTTGTGGTGCCAATCCATTCAATGATTTTTCCAGATTGATCGAGAATAGGTACTCCACGAGCGATATGCCAGCGGTAATCCCCATTTAACATTTTCACCCGGTATTCAGTATTATATTCGGCTTTACCAGAGACGGCCAAGTTCCAATCCTCGATAGCTTTTGCGCGGTCATCTGGGTGAACAAAATTTGTCCAACCAGTGCCGATGTTATCTTCAAGTTTTGTTCCAGTTTTCTTAAGCCAATTTAAATTAAAATAATAGGCATACCCCACAGAGTCCGTACGCCAAGCCATCTGCGGAATGGTTTCGGCCAGGGTTTGCAGTCGTGCTTCACTGGCCTTGATAAGATCGTGAGCATTTTTTTCTTCTGTTATATCCATCACTGTACCGATCATGTCGACAGGTTGACCCTCATCATCTAAGCGTAAATGTCCTCGGGCCTGGATCCAGAGCACATCTCCCTCGGGTGTGATGGTGCGGTACTCATCTTTATAAGCTTCACCAGATTTTACAGAAGCCACAAAAACACGTGCCACGCGTTCTCGATCATTTGGGTGGATCAAGGTATTAATCGCTTCATCCGGNNATTATTGTAGCTGAGATCAAATCCCAGAAGCTTTCTGGCCGAATTTGAATGTGAAATTTTATTTGTGGCCAGGTCCATACTCCAAAGCCCCATACGGGCACCTTCCAGTGCAAAAGCGAGCCTTGCCTCACTCTCTTCAATTTTTTTTCTGGACTCAACGGTACTTGTAACATCAGAGATCGCCGCCAAAATTCCTTCGATATTACCCTGCCCATCTCTAACCGGTTCATAGACAAAGTTTAAGTAGAATTTTTTTTGTATTTTATCCGGCCCGGTGAAAAGGAATTTCACTTCGTTTCCTACAAACCTCTCACCTGTTTGATAAACCTTATCCAAAAGAGCGATAAACCCCTGGGTAGCAGCATCAGGAATCGTTTCGAGGACTGTCTTTCCTATTTGTTCTTTGCCACCAAGAAAATAACTAACATAACGACTGTTAGCAAAAACAAAGCGATGCTCACTTCCTTCCAGAAGGGCGATCGGATACGGCGCCTGAGCAAAAACCGTTTTTAGTTTTAACTGTTCTGCCTTGAGAGCATCTTCGGCTTTTTTTCTTCCGGTTGTTTCCACAACAGCGCAATAGAGGCCTTCAATTTTTCCTGTGTCTGAAAGGAGTGGGCTGTAGGAAAATGTAAAATAAGTCTCCTCTTCACTTCCATGGCGGTTCATGATGAGCTTCAGATCTTCAAGATAGACGGCTTCGCCCCGGTCAACCGAGAGGACTAGTGGCTCAATATCTTTCCAGATGTCAGACCAAACGTTAGGAAATTTATCTCCGAAGGCCCTGGGATGCTTTTGACCCAGGATCACAGCATAGGAATCGTTGTAAAAAAGATGCCGTTCTTTTCCCCACGAAATAAACATGGGAAGTTTCGATCCAACAACTATGCTGATAGCTGTCTTAAGCTCACGGCTCCATGAATCAACCGGACCCAAGGGATGAGTGTTCCAATTGATTTTTCTGGCAAGCTCGCCGATTTGAGATTTTCCAAAAAAAAATAATAGGTCTTTTGAGTGAGAATCTGTCATAAGAAAGTTATAGTCTTAAACGCCCCGTTAGCAAACAATTCCCCTCTTAAAGACTCATAAAGAATTTCTTAAAAAGTAACGCTTTAAGGGCGTTAACGTCGTGCTCCTCATAAGATTTCCTAAATCCCCCCCTATTTCTACGCACTCCTCATTGGTTTGCAGCTCCGGGCCTGTGACAATTTCAGGGTGAAACTAAACCAGGAGGATCTGATGAAAGTATTATTGATGACAACAGCCCTTATGATGACACTCGTTGCTTGTGACCAAAAAAGTCCCCGTGCCGAATTGACTGATCAGCGTATGGAGGCCAATAAGGAGTACCGTGAAGAGGTGGGAGAAACCACTGAAGAAATCAACGAGCAGCGAATGGAAGACACTAAGGAGCAACGTGAAGAGATAAACGAAGCTACCGAAGAAAGAAATGAAAAGCTAAATGAGGCCAATGAAGAATACAGAGAAGAAATAAGAGACTAATCTCCTATCAGTTGCGGGTCCTGAGGCCCGCAACTATCTATTGCCAGAGTTCTTCGTGGGACGCTAAATTAACAAAAATTTAAAAAGGACACTCCCATGAGCGAAATACTCAAGCAGCAAATTATGGATTACCTCCAGGAATCAGATTCTGAACTAAAAATTGCTCCCAATCTTGATCTTCCTCAATTAGTGGATGTTCTAATCGATAAGGCCAATGATGCTGAACTTGAATACGCTATTCTAAGTTACGCTTACTCAAACACCGTACCAGTTGAAAACTTTGAAGGCTTTCGTGAAGAAGTGATCTCCCGATTGGAAGCTCTGGCAGAAGGTGAAGAAGCTGCTGATGATTTTATGGACACAATTGCTGAAAAATACCTCAAATGAAGAATTAACGTCTGGAAACACAAACCAGATCTTCATCATCGTCAAAAGATCCAGTGATTTTTCCTGCTTTCTCACTGATTTCCATAAATACACCGTTTTGATTTCTAAATGAATAAACATCAAGAGACGGATAGCTTTCAAAAGATTCAAATGTGACACTTGTGAATTTTTCAACTGAGATTAATTTCTTATCGTAGACACTAACTGTTTTAGATTTCTGATCCACAACATATCTCAAACCGGTTGAAGTAGAGAGGCACTCAAATCCACTAGCAAAAGAATTAAACGAGATTAAAGCGATAGCAGTTATGAGCATTGATTTCATGGGATCCCCTGATGGTTATGTGTAAAAGGGGATATACCGATGAAAAGACCAATGAGCGTGTTAAGTTTTTTGGGATGGTAATTTTTATAGGCTCTAGGGAACAAGTCTGACTAGAATCGTCCGTCAAAAACCTCGTGCAATAAATCAACACTCCGTTACAATTAAATATATGACATACACGGACCTCCTCACCAAAAATGAATTTATTTCTGAATTCAGTAAAGCTCTAGACCTTGAATTAGAATCAGAGGGTGAAGCGGTTGATTTGCTTTGGGAAGCTTTTGAAAGCTTCCAGATCAATTCTCAGTTTTACGGCCTGACTCCCATCAAAGATTTCGTCATCAGGTACACCGCCGGCACTCACCTTTAGGTAGTCTTCCTGAACCAAAAAAATTATCCTAAGTGACCATGGAAGCTCGATTCCCCTTTATCCATTTCATCTGGAGCCTTATCCGCAAGCGCCCCTGGCACTATGCAGGTGGTATCCTCTCCGTCATCGTTCTTGACGCCGTCGACATGGTCCCTTCGCTTCTTATTAAAGAAGTGACCAATCAAGTTCAGAAGGCCCCTCAAGATGTGGACCTAACCTACTATGCCGTATCACTTGCGGGTTGCTATCTACTCATTTCCATTCTCAGGATGGGCTGGCGATTTCTTCTTATCATCCCGTCCCGAAATATTGAACGGGAACTTCGCCTCAGTGCCTACATGAAGCTTCTGAAGTCTGACTTTGCGGAAGTCTCTAAACTTAAAACTGGTGATGTGGTCAGCACACTTTCTCAAGACCTCTCAAACCTAAGAATGTTTCTGGGTCCTGGAATCGTGGTTTTAATCGATTCTCTGGCCCTCTTTGTTTTTATTCCTTCAACCCTCTTCTACATTTTGGGTACAGGTGCCGTTTGGGTGCTCTTACCCTTTCTCATCATCATCGCAGTAGTTATGAAAGTTCAGAAACCTCTTGAGAAAGCCTTCGGTGAATCTTCCGACACTCTCGGAAATTTATCTCAGTTTGTTTATGAGGAAGCTCAGGGCTCGAGGTTTTTTCGCGCCGAGGGACTGATTGAAGTGCGTAGGATAAGATATGAGCTGATCTTAAAAAGTCTTTTCGGAAAACAGCTCGAGATCTCACGTTTGGATTTGAATCTGGACGCAACACTGCAAACTGTTTTTCAATTAAGTTATCTCATCGTTCTGACTCTTGCCTGGCAAGGTCATGGAGAAATGGCCCAGGGCCTTGGGGCTTTAACCGTTTCCCTTCAGCTTTTGGATAAACTTCTCTGGCCTCTCTTGAGTGTGGGTTACATCATGAACTTATATCAAGGGGCAGTCACGGCATGGAAGCGCCTTAAGCAGATTGAATCACTCTCAATGAAAACCCAGGGCACTCAGAAAATTTCAGGCCCTCTCTCCCAAATCTTACTCAAAAATCTTGGTGCTAAAACTCCTGAGGGCAAAGAACTTCTCCGGAGTATCAATTTAAGTATTAAAAGTGGAGAGCACATTGCCATTGTCGGAACTATTGGAAGTGGGAAGACTGTTCTCCTTCAAACTCTGGCAGGGCTTTGGGAAGGACGCCACCTCACTTTTGATGAATTTCATTTCAATGATGTGAGCTACACTGATCTCAACCGCGAAACTCTTTGGAGTCAGCTCTCCTTTATTCCTCAAACTCCTCAGATTTTTAGTCGCTCATTAGCGATAAATATCTCTCCACAGCGGCACTTAGTTCATGACAACCTCATGGCCTCATTAGAAAAAGCAGATCTTGCTTCAGATGTTTCTTTATTTCCAGAAGGACTCTCAACCCACATAGGGGAAAAAGGAATAAACCTCTCTGGCGGACAGAAGCAAAGAACACTAATTTCCCGCTCCTTTCATTCAGAGGCCAAACTCTTTCTTTGGGATGATGCCATCAGTGCACTTGATCCAAGAACCGAAAAAAAAATTATTCAGAATCTACGTCACCTTGATCCCAGTGCCATTTTAATTCTGGCCACGCACAGGCTGAGCTCGCTTAAAAACTTTGACCGCATTATTGTAATGGAACACGGTCAGATTGCAAGATCCGGAACCTTTGATGAAATCAAGCGCGACCACGCTCTCTTTGAGAGACTTCTGCAAGATGAGCAAGAGTCTCTGAAAAAGGAGGAGTCGTGGACTTAGAATTAAAAGATCATGAAGAAAAGCGCTTCTACTTCAGGCCCTTTGGACTTAAATCATTAAAGGGCCAGGAGTGGGAAGGAGCTTCAAAAGATGTGAAGTGGCTTCTGCCGTGGATTAAACCCTATACCCGACAGGGCCTAGTGGCGCTGGTTTTATTTATCATTGCCACCACCATCGCCGTTGCCGTCCCAAGAATTGTAGCCTTTATTGTAGATGAGGTTCTGATCTCTAAAAATTACCCTTTCACTCATATGGCAGGGATTTTGGGTGTCCTGGTTGTGCTAAAAATTCTCTCAGATATTACTTTTAAATGGAAGATTACTAAAATCGGCCAGAGCATAACCAAAGAGCTTAGAGAAGATGTGTTCAATCAACTCGGACGTTTTCCACTGGCCTTCTTTGACAAAAACTCCTCAGGTCGGGTGATCTCTCGCTGTGTGAACGATGTAACGAACCTCTCCACATTTTTTACCGCCAACTTTTTTTCTCTCGTGAGTGATATTGCTGTGATCTCGGGCTCTGTCATTTTCTTATTTACACTCTCTTTTAAAGCGGGACTTCTGGTTCTCATTGCTCTAATCCCGATGGTTATTTTTATGCTCAACGTTTCCATGGCCCAGGTGGTATGGGGCCGGGAACAGAGAAATATTCTCTCAAGACTCTCATCTCATACAGCAGATTCCATGAATAACCTGGCCGTGCTTCATTCTCAAACCTTCTCTGGCAAGTGGGCCCGGCGCCACGAGGGCCTTCAGACACTTTTTTCTAATACAGTTTTCAGAAATATTCTTGTTTGGGGAAGTTTTTCTTCAACTCATGTTTTAGTCATGGGACTCACTTATGCTATGGTTATCATTTTAGGGGCCCATCAGTTAAAGACTGGTGACATAACTTTGGGAAAAATGATCGGATCTTTTACCTATGTGGGACTGATCTTTGGACCGTTTCTGGATATCTCGGAAAAATTAAACGTTCTTCTTAATGCTCTGGGATCTGTTCAGAGACTTAAGACAATTCTTGCCGCCAAACCTGAAGCCAACGAATCTGTGCCAGATTCACAAGATCAAAATATGCCTAAAGGACCTATCACTTTCAAAAATATTTCTTTTGGCTACAGATCTGACACCCATCTCTTTAAAGATTTTGATTTAGAACTTCCCGAAGGAGAAGTTACGGCACTGGTGGGACGAACAGGATCCGGAAAAACCACACTCGCCCATCTGCTCCTCGGTCTTTACCCACTGTCAGGCGGAGAGATCCAGTGGGGCGAGGAGAATCTGAAGTCCTTCTCCCCTCAAAGACGGGCCAGGTGGATCAGTCATGTCTCTCAGGATCTATTTCTTTTCACAGACACACTTAGGGAAAACCTGAGGCTTTGGAGAGAAGAGATTAGTGATGAACAGATCTTTGAGCGCCTGAAACTTGTGGGTCTTATGGACAAGGTTCAAAGTCTTCCTGGCGGACTGGATATGATTGTGAGAACTGAGACTCTACCGCTTTCTCAAGGCGAGAAACAGCTTCTCCTTCTATGCCGGGCACTCCTTCAGGACCCACGCCTATTGGTCTTTGATGAGGCCACAGCAAGTCTGGATCAGTTGTCTGAAGAAGAGTGGCTTGGGCACGTGAGTAAGCTTTTTAAAGGCAGGACAACCCTCTTCATCGCCCACAGGCTAGAGACCTTGAAGCTAGCCTCACTAGTGGTGGTGCTGGAGAACGGCAAGATCAAGAAGACCTTTAAGAAGCCTGTCGGGGGACCGGTAACAGAAGAAGAGATTCATTAATCAACACCCTGGCCTATCAATCTTCATTTAATGAAGATCAAGAAATCTTCTCTTTAGGTCAGGTAATGAAGCGCCGATAGCGGAATACATCTTGAATGTGTTCACTAAGGAGTTTCTTTGAAAGATAAAAGTACGGCCGGAATTCTTGCATTATTTCTCGGTGGATTGGGAGCTCATAAGTTCTACTTAGACCGACCACTTCAAGGGATTATCTATTTAGTCTTTTGCTGGACTTTTATTCCCGGAATCATCGCCTTCTTTGAATCCCTCACCTATTTTTTTAACGATCAAGAATGGTTCAATAGAAAATACAACGGTAATGTTCAGCACATTCAAAACTATCATGTCTCAACTCCTACAGCTTCCACAAGTGCCCAAGCGGTAGACGAACTTGAAAAGCTTGGATCTCTCCTTGATAAAGGCATTCTCACTCAGAGTGAGTTTGATCAGAAGAAAGAAGTTTTGCTTAAAAAGATTGCTTAATTTCGTATGTCCTTTAAACTCAGCTATCACTACTCTTTTGCTTCACCGCTAAGCCTTAACCTCGCTTTGCCTATGAAGGAAAAGACGACAGTGCCATTCTGAGTGTAGAGATTTTAATACTAGTTAAGAGGTATTTCCTTGAAAAATCCATCAATTGATTTAGATGAGGAACTTCATCAATTTTTTGAAGTGCCAAACTTCATGTTTGGAAAAATATCACATAATGGACAAATCCTTAGGGTGAATAGTGAATGGGTAAAAAAACTTGGATTTACAGAGAAACAAATTCTCAACACATACTGGCATGATCTTTTGCATCCCGACGATCTAGCTCATGGTCTAAAAGCTATGCAAATTCTGGAGCTACAATCCACCAATACGGTCTGTGAATGTCGCATGAGGTGCATGGATGGCACCTATACATGGTTCGCCTGGGATTTTTTGAGAAAAGGTGAAAAGATCTACTGTATAGGTAAAGAACGAAAAGAAAAGAGATACGTCACCGACGGAAATTATCTTGCAGCCATTGTGAACTCATCGAATGACGCCATCATCTCGACAGATATCAATGGGACAATTACAAGTTGGAACGAATCCGCAGTGAACATGTTCGGGTACGTCTCGCAAGAAATAATAGGTAAACCCATAGCAACGATCATCCCAAGAGAAAAGCATGATGAAGAAGAGATGATCGTGGCTTCAATCTTACAGGAAAAATCCATCAAACATTATGAGACCGTGAGGATGACTAAGTTTGGTGTCCGCATACCTGTCTCTCTGTCGGTCTCTCCAGTAAAGTCGGATAATGGAACAATCATCGGCAAAGCGAAAATCTTGCGTGACATCTCTGATAAAAAGATTAACGAAGAGTATTTTCAAAAAAGTGAGATGAAGCTTCGAGGTTTTCTGAAGTCAAATATGCTCGGAATTTTCCTCTGGGCAGAAGACGGGAGTATCCCAGAAGCGAATGACCAGTTTCTGGCACTTATTGGATACACCAGAGATGACTTCAACCAAGGCAGGGTAAATTGGAGACGAATTACCCCTCCAGAATTTGCTCCACAGGATGAGGAAGCAGCTGAAGAAATTAAGTTATATGGCCAGAGCAAATCATTTAAAAAAGAGTATATCCGTAAAGACGGTTCTCGGATTCCGGTTCTCATAGGTGCGGCGACTTTGAATGACGGAACAAATAATGGAGTCTGCTATGTGGTCGACATCACGGAGTTAAGAAATGCTGAGGAAAAAATCCAGGAGAAGGAAAGAAGCTTCAAAGACTTGGCAAACTCAATGCCACAGATTGTATGGATCAACGACAATAACGGGAAAAATGAATTTCTGAACAACAGGTATTTCGAATTTACCGGAATCAATCCTGAAAAAGTAAATGATAACCAAAGCGGAACCATCATTCATGAAGACGACAGAGAGAAAACCTATAAGTTATATGAAGAATCCCTTATAGAGAAAAAACCCTATGATAACCAACTCAGACTTTGGGACTACAAAAAGAAAGACTTCCGTTGGTTCATCAGCCGAGCTGTACCGGCATTCGATAAAAACGGAAAGATTCTCAAGTGGTATGGAACTTCAACTGATATCCACGAGCAGAAGATGCTTGAGATTGAGCAACAGAAGCTCATCTCTCTCGTTGAAAGTACT
>DLGL01000103.1:33416-33768 GCA_002482685.1 Bacteriovoracaceae bacterium UBA7695
AATGCTGGGACTCTCAACCCGTACTATAAATCTGGAACAGATTCTGACAGACCCCAGATTATTTCAAGAGAACATTTCACCAGGTCTGTTGGCAAACGGAAGATGGGAGGGAGAGGTTGAATTATTACATGCAGAAAATGGAAAGCGAATCACGACACACACACACTCTTTTCTGATCCAGAACCAATTCAAAAAGGATTCCATCACGGCTTTCGTCTCACGTGATATTACTGAGATTAAATCTTCTGAAATGGAAAGATTATATCTACAAAACAAAGAACAGGCCGCCCAGGAGTCTTCACGTCTAAAATCGGAATTTCTCGCGAATATGAGTCATGAGATTCGCACGCCG
>DLGL01000103.1:33849-35515 GCA_002482685.1 Bacteriovoracaceae bacterium UBA7695
GACATCCTCGATTTCTCCAAGATCGAAGTCGGCAAACTTGAGCTGGACATCATTGACTTTGATTTAAAAAACCTCATATCCACCGTTAATGACAGTTTCAAGCACACACTCGATGGAAAGGGCACAAAACTCATCGTTGACATGGATAAAAATATTCAAGGTACGCACCGTGGAGACTCCAACAGACTCCGCCAGATTTTTACCAACTTACTGGCCAACGGTATTAAATTTTCTAATGGTGGAGATATTTTCTTAACCGCCAAGCTTCTGGCCCAAGATAGTAAACATCAACAACTAAGGTTTGAAGTTAGGGACCATGGCATTGGTATTTCCCAAGAGGATTTAAAAAAACTCTTCAATCCCTTTACTCAGGCTGATTCAGCCACTAGCAGAAAGTATGGCGGCACTGGTTTGGGTCTATCCATCTGCAAGCATTTAGTAGAGTTAATGCATGGTAAGATCGGCGTTCAAAGTGCGCTAGGGAAAGGTTCTACTTTCTGGTTTGAGATTCCTTTAGAAATGAGTAAAACCAAGATGACATTAAATAGAACTCCATTTCCTACCATAGAGCTGCAGAGTCTAAAGGGCATAAGGGTACTGGTTGCTGAAGATAATTTCATCAATCAAAAAGTAATTGCTATGACCTTGATACAACTGGAAGCAACAGTTCTTGTAGTAGACAATGGCGAGGATGCCATTAATGCACTAAAGTCACAGGAGTTCGATATCATATTAATGGACATTCAGATGCCTGTAATGGATGGGTATAAAGCTACTGCCGAAATTCGCTCAGGCCATGCTCCGTATTCCACAATTCCCATCATTGCCGTTTCAGCCAACGCTCTATCAGACGAGAAAAATAAGTGCTTGGCCCTCGGTATGAACGACTACATAACTAAACCCATGAACCTACCCCACCTGTCTGAAACAATTTTAAAGCATGTGAAGAACACTCCTCAAGTGGCAGCCAAAACACGAATTGATCTGGCAGACCCCAGTGGTGAGTTGTATCAGGAACTCGTTGAATTATTTAAGGCTTCAACACCTGAGTCGATGAAAATCATAATGGAATCTTATCTCTCCAACGATTTTGAAAAAATTCTTTTCGAAGTTCATAAGCTAAAATCGGCTTCCTTGAATCTTGGATTTCAACAAATAGGTATCCTCTGCAAGGACATTGAAGAACTCATCCATCTGAAGTTTTATGGAAAACTTCTAGAAAAGATCATAGGTCTGGAAAATGAAGTTAAGAGGCTTTCTGCAATTTAAGTTTTACCGTCCCGATATCCAGTCTATATCCAACTCCGGCAATGGCCTTGAACTGGATCTGATAGGGAGAAAGTTTTTTACGCAGTGAACAAACATGAACATCAACCGCACGATCAAAGACAACCCCTTCATCGCCCCAAACAGAGCATAGGAGTTGTTCGCGGGTGAAGACCATTCCAGGCTTCTTTCCGAGCTGATGAAGCAGCTTAAATTCAGTTTGCGTCAGCTCGATTTCCTTACCCGAGCCTTTCTCAAACACCCGATGGGAACTCATATTCAGAGAAAGTGAACTTATTGATAGTATGTTTGAAGATTGGTTAGTCCTTGCCCTACGGGTAAGTTTAGCATCAATTTTTGCTCTGAATTCGATTGGATCAAAAGGCTTCTGAATGAAATC
>DLGL01000103.1:35544-48026 GCA_002482685.1 Bacteriovoracaceae bacterium UBA7695
AAACTAAATGCTGTGACCTTATCTGAAACCTGATTTTTTCCCGTTAAACAGATCACAGGTATATTTTGAAATTCCAGGCAGGTCTGGAGGTCGTTGAGGACTGAGTAGCCATCTCTTTTAGGAAGAGTTAAGTCAAGGAGGATGAGATCGATTTTATTGTCGCTCAGGAGAGGAGTTACGAGATCCGGATCATCTGTTGTGATGATCCGATGATGATTTAAAATCTTAGAAACCATCATCTGGTATTCAGGTGCATCTTCAACGAGCAAAATAGAAAACATGAGAATTCCTTCGTTATCCTCATTCATTATAATTTATTTTGCATCGTTACCTAGTAGGCAATTTGGGTTAATATTAAAATCTGATCTTAAGCAGCTTTTTTACGATAAAGAACCGCGCCTTCAATCATCACCTGATCGAAATCATTAGATAAACCCAACAAACTTTCTCCAGCACCCATAATAAAAAAGCCTCCGGGAGCTAAGCATGCAGAAATGCGTTTAATGATATCGATTTTCCCTTCAACTCCCTGATAGATCAAAACATTGCGGCAAAGGATAAAATGATACCCATCTTGCATAGGTACCAGGGAGTCCCTCAAATTCAGTTTTTTGAATTGGAGGTTCCGCGTTAATTCCACAGAAGCGGTCCAACGGTCTCTATCATCTTTCTTAAAATATTTTAATAACAATAAGGTCGGTAATCCCCGCTGAACCTCAAGCTGAGAATATTCTGCCGTAATTGCCTTATTGAGCGCCCTTTCCGAAATATCAGTTCCCACAATCGAGTATGAGCTATCAATTATACCTTTTTCTTTCAATTCATTGATGATGATGGCAAGAGTGAGGGCTTCTTGACCAGTGGAGCTTGCTGCTGACCAAAGGTGGAGCCTTAGAGTATTGAAGGTCTTTTCTTTGACACTTTGGATGATGAGGGTTTCAATCGCCTTGAAGACTTTTTCATCACGAAAGAATGAAGTTTCATTATTTGTGGAAATATCCAAAAGAAGTTGTTTAAAAGGTCCACTAATACCTTTTTGGGCGGCTTCATAGAGCGCTTGAATGTCTGGTATCCCCAGAAGCTTAGCAATCTCTTCCAATCGATTTTGAAGCTGAAAATAGTTATGTTCGGCGTATACAATTCCAAGTTCAGCCTCGATATACTTCGCAAAAAAAAGAAAAATTTGATTATCCTGCACGTTTCAATTCCTTGCCAGTGACCATTTGAATTTTTTCAAACAAAATATCATCAGTGAATGGTTTCATAATATATTCACGTGCCCCAAGTTGAAGAACCCTGATCATATCATCCGTGGAATTTTTAGTCGTCATCATGATAACAGGTACATTAATGTTATTATTTTTTAAACTTTCAAGAGTTTCAGGCCCCGTCATAACGGGCATTTCCCAGTCAAGTAAGATGAGATCGAAATAAATACCACTCTTGAGAAGCTCGATAGCTTCTGCGCCATTGTAGACACTGGTCGTTTCAATTCCCCGAGCCTTGGAAAACATAAATTTAACGAATGTATGGATGGATTTTGTATCATCAATAATGAGAATTTTCATTTTTTTTCCTAAGAATATTTTAAGATTGATTGATAGGGCGCAACCTTATCTTTCAGGATAGCCACGATCTCTTCAGGGGTTGCGATTTGGTCATAAGCACCCTTCGCATGAACTGCTCCAGGCATGCCGAAGACAATGCAAGATTTCTCTTCCTGAATAACTACGACCCCTCCATTGTTTTTTATAGCCTCCGCTCCTGCCCTGCCATCAGAGCCCATGCCGGTTAATACCAGGCCAAGACACTTATCTTTGAATATTACTGCCGCTGATTGAAATAATGGGTCCACCGCAGGTCTTACAAAATTTATTTGTTCACTCTGATCAAGTTTGAGTCGGATAAGGTCTTTTATTTTTTCGAGTCTAAGGTGGTAATTTCCAGGAGCAATGTAAATATGATTGTCCTTGAGGATCTCCCCATCAACAGCCTCTGATGCTTCAATCCCCGATATCTTGGCCAGCCTTTCGGCTAAAGTAGCCGTGAAAATCGGGGGCATATGCTGAGTTATAACGATCGGGCAATTTAAAGGACCACTGATCTGAGAAAAAATTGTCTCCAGTACTGTCGGACCACCCGTAGATGAGCCGATTACCAATATTTTAGGGATAAAAAGATCCCACAGAACTTTTGGATAATGACCCGTACTGGGACTGATGACGGAAACTTTTGAGGTCGACGGAGAAGAAAAAAACTCTTTTTGGAAGAGAGCTCGTATCTTCGGTTCCAAAAGTAAACGGATCTTTTCCTTGGGATCTGCAATCTCTCCACCTGTAGATCCATCAGGCTTTGTGATAAAGTCACTAGATCCAAGCCGTAAGGCTTCCATCGTAATTTCTGAGCCACGCTTTGAAGCTGAAGAAAACACAATGACTTTCGTATTAATTCCAAGCCTGTTAAGTTCCTTGAGTGTCTGAATACCATCCATCTCAGGCATCTCCAGATCCAAGATGAGAAGATCAGCTGGAGTCAGCAATAATTTATCAATGGCCAGACGACCATTCGCTGCGACGGCAACCACTTCAACCTCAGGCAGATGTTGCAAAGCCGCTTTGATCTGCGTTCTGTACACAACTGAATCATCGGCAATCATTACTTTTAACTTCTCAGGCTTCATGAGCTAAATCTTCTTCTTTGATAAGGCAGTTAATTTCTCGGCAAGTTGAGCGAGCTCTCTAGAAGCAATGAGAGTCTGGGCGGAACTTGAGTTGCTCTCATTTGCCGCCATTGAAACAATTTTAATTGTGGAAGCAATGCTTTCTACTCCTTTTTTAGACTGAACGACGACTCTTGAGATTTCATTTGTGGTAGCTGTCTGTTCTTCAATAGCCGCTGCGATGATTCCAGAGATACCGTTGAGTTTTTCCACGGCTTGCGAAATACCTGCGATAGCATCCACGGCACTTTTAGTATCATTTTGAATGGCACCAATTTTATTAGTGATGTCATTTGTCGCTTTAGCTGTTTGTTTTGCCAGTTCTTTAACTTCATTTGCTACAACGGCAAAACCTTTACCAGCTTCCCCCGCCCTAGCTGCTTCAATGGTTGCATTCAGTGCCAGAAGATTGGTTTGCTGAGCAATTGAACTGATGACTTTAATTACGTCACCAACTTCCTGGCTGCTGATCCCGAGTTTGATGATGGTGGCGTTAGACTCTTGAGCTTTCTGAAGGGTCATCTTGGCCATTTGGGAAGATTCATTTGTTGAGCGCCCGATCTCTTTAATCGAGGCTACCATCTCTTCAATATTTGTTGCAACAGTCTGGACTCCTGCGGAGACCTCAGCGGCCGCAGTGGACGCAACCTCGGATTCTTTACTCGTCCTGTCCGCAGTTGATGTCATCTCAGAAGCCGTAGCCGTCAATTCTGTTGAAGCACTTGAAAGTGCTGTCGCCGTTTCCTGGATTGAAAAGAGCATCTTCTGCTGATCAGTCACATCCGTGGCAATTTTAATGACTTTAACCACTCGGCCCATCTCATCCATGACGGGTGAGTAGACGGCTTGAATCCAGATTTCTTCACCGGTTTTTTTGATTCGCTTGAAAATGCCCGCCTTGCTGCGGCCAGCATTCAAATCGGCCCATAGTTGAGAGTACTCAGGGGAGTTAACAAAACTGGCATCGCAAAAAATTCGGTGATGCTTGCCTTTCACTTCTTCTGCGGAATACCCCAGTGCTCCTAAAAAGTTATCATTCGCTAAAAGAACATTTCCTTTTGTATCAAATTCAATAAATGCAAAAGCTGTATTAATAGCATTAAAAATCCCCCGCATATTATGCCGCTCTAATTCAAACTCAGTAATGTCATAACGGACTCCAAGATATTTCTTGGGTTTTCCATTTTCCCCTGGTATTGGAGCAATCACAGCATCAACATAATAAGGGGTTCCATCTTTGGCGAGATTTTTTACCACTCCCCGGAAAATTTGCCCTTTACCAATCGTTGCCCACATTTGCTTGAAAACTTCTTTAGGCATGTCCGGATGGCGAGTAAGGTTGTGCCCTTTCCCCATAGCCTCCTCACGGCTATACTTTGAGACTTCACAGTATTTTTCATTCAGCTCAATAATATTACCCTTTAGGTCGGCTTCAGATACAATACTCGTCATATTCATAATATCAGTACGAACTTTAAGTTCAATTTTTGAGGCCGTAATATCTGTGGCAAACTTGACGATCTTAAAAGGCTTACCACTAGAATCCATGATGGGGTTATACGAAGCGAGAATCCAAACTTCCTTCCCATTTTTTCCCAAACGTTTATACTCACCGGACTCGAATTCTCCCCGGTTCAGTCTTTGCCAGAATTGTCCGTATTCGATTGAGTTGGTGTAAGATTCATCACAAAAGGTCCTATGGTGCTTGCCCTGGATTTCCTGAAGTGAGTATCCCATGGCCTTTAGGAAATTCTCATTGGCCTTAATGACCGTTCCATCCAGGTTAAATTCGATGACTGCTTGGGAGCGATTTATCGCTGCCATGTAAGCATCGTCCTGGTCCTGGTTAATTGCCTGTTCGCTGGTTAATACTTTTGCTGTCGTCATTAATTACTCCTTCAATCTTTTTTATCGTGGTTCAATTTTTTATAAATTGCTTTTTACTGTTGCACCGTCTCCGACAGGTGAGAGTTCCTTAAATATTGACTCCGTATCTAAAACACTCAGAAGAACACCATTCATTTTGTAGATCCCACTTATGAAACGTCTGATATTTGTGGGGATCGTTTCAGGCGTTTTCTCAAATCCTTCAAGATTCACTTCGACAACTTCGCCGATGTTATCCACGACGAGTGATATCAAACTTCCTTCGTGGCGGCACACAACTGACATCTGTTCGTTTTGTTCTGAAGGCTTCTGCATGAATAGTTCAGCGAGGCTGATAGCAGTGGCTATCTGGCCTCTGAGATTTACCAGTCCGCATACAAACATTGGAGAAAGAGGAACGGGGGTTACAAATGTACTACCAGTTACTTCCTGAACCTTGGTCACTTCGATCCCAAACAGTTCAGCTCCTACATAAAACGTCGTGAGCTGCTGGAATTGATTTGGAGATGTGCTCACGCCGCCACCTTATTGTTCCGCTGCAGCTCAGCCACAGCCGCAAGTAAAACCTCTGGTTTTAATTTTTCCAAATAGATATCAAATCCTGCTTTCATTCCTTCTTGCCTATATTGTTTATCGGCTTTCGAACTGATCGCTAGCATGGGGATATTGGTGTAGGTCGGATTCTTACGGATGGCAGCCGCCATTTGAAAGCCGTTCATTCGGGGCATTTCAATATCAGAGACTATAAGATCTATTTTGAATTCTTTTTTATTTAAGATTTCGATAGCTTCAATTCCATCCTGAGCAAGGATGACCTCGTAGCCTCTTTTATCCAGCACGGATTTAATTGCTTTTCTAAAAAAAACTGTATCTTCAACTAATAAAATTCTGACGACCTTATGGTCTGCCCTGGATCCGATCTCAATATCCCGCGGCTTCGCTACCAACTCTGCTTGCTCATTTAAGGCCATGGAAATCAACTCAAAGGGATCAACTACCACCACTAATCTATCTGGCATGTTTATATTACCAAATATTCCGCGGTGATTCTTGATTGGATCTTTGACTTCAAGAGTGGTAGACATCGTATCCAGGATTTCATCCACGACGACTCCGTAAAAGTGACCACTTTTCTCAATAACAACTACCGGGAAGGTATCGCTGGCCTTCTCCGAATCCGGATAACCCAACTGAACGTTCGCTGATATTAAGGGAAGAATTTTGTCCCTGTATCGGATGACTCTCTGGTCACCGGAAGTCTCAACATCGGAGAATTTAAATTCCTCCAATCGTTGTACGTAATTCAAAGCAAGAGCGTGATTAGTTGCAGAACCTAACTTGAAGACAAGAAATTCCTGAATCTCGCTCATCTTGTTAGATTCTTCTTCCTTGACTCTGCTTCTAACCTGGCTCAGCTGTGCCACTTTAGAAATTCCAGTAACGTCAAAGATTAGAGAGATTGAGCCGTCTCCGAGTATTGTTGCTCCAGAATATACCTGGAGAGATCGAAGAAGTTTGTTCAGGGGTTTAACAACAATATCGGCCGTATCCTGAATTTCATCCACAAGGATCCCGAAGGTGATATTTTCGGCATTCAAGACGGCGATATTGATGGAGGCATCGACATAATTTGTATAGGATGAGCCGGAGATCCCAAGAAGCTTATTCAAGTCGACTAAGGGAAGGATATTTCCTCTCAATCGATAGACAGGAGCCCCATGGAGGATTTCAATCTTACTACTCGAATGTTGATCAACTCTTACTAACTCTTCGAGCTTCACCTGAGGAATAGCAAAGGTGCCAGTCCCGCACTTCACGATAAGCGCAGGAACGATCGCCAGGGTAAGAGGGATTTTAATCTTAATGGTTGTACCAAACCCGGCCCTTCCAGAAAGTTCAACACTGCCACCAATTTTCTCAATATTTGTTCTAACCACATCCATCCCGACACCCCGACCGGAAACGTTTGTAACCTGGGCCGCTGTGGAAAAACCGGGTGCAAAAATGAGATCGAAGATTTCTTTATCAGATAGTAATTCTGCCTGCGCGGAAGTGATGAGACCTTTTTCAAGACCTTTCTTGAGAAGCTGCTCCTTATGGAGTCCTTTACCGTCGTCACTCACCTCAATAACAACCTGGCCACCCTCATGGTAGGATTTAATTGTTACGCTTCCGGCTTCAGGCTTTCCGGATTGTCTGCGGATTTCCGGTGTTTCGATTCCGTGATCGCAAGAGTTGCGAACAATGTGAGTCAGAGGATCTTTGATGGCTTCGAGTAAAGATTTATCTAATTCAGTATCTGAGCCGTGAATGACGAGATGGATATTCTTCTTAAGGTCATGCGAAAGATCCCGTACGACGCGATTAAATTTTTCAAGCACGTTGCCTATCGGCTGCATCCTTGTTTTCATCATCTCGCCCTGAATCTCGCTTGTGACGACATTTAGTCGCTTACTCATGCTCAAAAATTCAAGGTCGTCTGTTTTGTTTGAATACTGGAGAACCTGATTTCTCACCAGAACCATCTCCCCCATGAGAGTCATCAAACTATCCAAGAGAGAGACAGGAACCCGAATTGAGCCCAGCCCTTCCGGCTCTTTCTCTTTGCTCCCATGAACCTGAGGAGCAGGCATCGTCAGGATGGCATCTTCGTTGACTCTAGCTTCCGGAGGCAGCGATGAAGATGGCTCATCAATTTGAACTGAAGTTTTTGCTTCGGTCTCTATCAGAAATTCTGACGCTTTGTGAAGGGCCTTAACAATAACCTGTATTACAGGAATAAAAGCTTCGTCCGACTCTCTGGCTTTCATCCTCTTCAACATGGCCTCAACGACCTCAAGGCTTTTGAACAAAAAATTTAAAAGTTGAGACGAGGGACTGTGGGTACCGTTTCTGACTTTCTCAAGACTGGACTCCATCGCATGGGCAATATCACCCAGATTATTAAAGGAAAATAGATAAGCCGAGCCTTTAAGTGAATGAACATTACGATAGAGGTCATCTAATACACTCTTATCAAAAACACCTTTTTCCATAAGCTGAAGTTTGCTTGAGACGATATCAAGTATTTCGTCACACTCTACTAAAAATTCATCGATCGCTGACTCAGGCAACTCATCGGCGAGAGAAGACTTCTCCTTCAAAAGTTCAATCGGTTTATAAACTTCAGAGGTCGCCGCTTCAGCATCTTCAATGTGATAATCGAACGTGACCATCTCGCCAGCGAGAAGTAACCTTGAGGCATCAATGCCCCGACAAAAGAAGGTCACATAATTTTTTGGGATAGATTGCTTATCTTTAAAGCTCATCCAAATGGATTCTAATTCATGGGTATGGGCCTGAAGAGCCGTGAACTCCATCATCCCGGCGGCACCTTTTAAGTTGTGAAAGCCTCGAAAAACAGAATCAAAACAGTCTTTAAAGTCACCGTCCTTATCCAGCTCAAGGAGACTTTTTTCGGCTACATCCAGAAGCTCCGTAGCTTCGACTTTAAATTCCTCAATTTCCTGAGCAGAGAAAGACATTTAGTACTCCGTAATCCTATAGTGAGTATGACAATTTCATTCTTACCATCTTAGGAATTATCGGACCGTAAAGTGCAGAATCGATGCAGAAGATATTCAGAAACCTTAACAATAAGATGCTGCAAAAATGTCGAGTAATATCAATACTATAATCAAACTTTTAAGATGTTATTGCGAGAGAACGACCTCTACGAAAAAACTGCCGATTGCACTTTCAAAAGGAATCACAACAATTGAGCCATTAGAGAGAGTTTTAAGAGAATGCTCTTTTCCAGATACCACCGAAGGGATGGCCGTCTTTATTCCATATCCCTTCTGGTTAAGTTCTACTTTTGCGTTCCCAAAAACCATGTTGGTTATCTCTCCTGCACCATCAATAAGATCATTAGTGATTTCCGTGCACTCTTCGCCAAGCATCGATGACATGATGGCAAGAAAAGTTTTCTCGGGAAAACTTATGACTACTGAACCATTAAAAGACTCGCTCACAATTCCAATGACTCCAGAGATATCTCCGAAATTTTTTTCATCATTATTTTTTAAGTACATTTTTCCGGGTCTGGCATCGATAGAAGCCTGGATTTTAAGAACATGTATCGTGGCAGATAAAAATGGATTGATGAAATCGGTGTCGAGTTTTCTTTTACTCACAAGGCCAAAATCCAAAAGTGCCGAGTGTAAGCTTTTTGCCTCAACAAAAGCAAGGTTAAGACCTCTTTGAATTAAAAAAACTCTGAGGGGATTTTTAACATTCAAAAACCTGACGAATCTATTTCTTTTTTTCAAATCCTGCTGAATTCTAAGCAAAACTCGCTGCCAGTCGTTTCCAAGGAAAGCGATGTTTTCGCAATTTACAATGACATGGGGAAAAGGATCACTGAGGAGTTTCTGGATTTCCTCTTCAAAAGATCCCAGGTCATTCGTTTCACATGGACCAATCAGGCGAAGGGTTAAATATCCTTCGGCAGGAATAAGTTGCCAAACTGCCTCTACCTTAATGTTTTCTGCTCCCATAAAACCTCTAAAAGCATCTTAATTAAGCGATGTTCTATTCAAATGTGAAAGACATTAAGAAATCCAAACATCTCCAACGAGGTATCTAAACAATCAATGACGATAATAGTTCAAAGAAGGAATTATGCATAAAGTGGATATGTCATTTTTGAGGCCATTTATAGACGGGACTAAACACACATTTTTCATCCAGGCCCGGGTGAAAGTCACAGAAGGAAAGCCCTATCTTAAAGAAAAGACCTTAACCGGACTTTCCATTCATATTGCAGGTGTCGTGAAAATTTTCTCTCAGAATTTTAGAGGCATGATTTGTTTAGCCTTCCCTGCCCAAACCTTTCTTAATCTAATGGAGCGACTCCTTGACGAAAAACATGAAAAAATCTCACCCGAAATAGCTGATGGGGCCGGAGAAATGATGAATATGATTTTTGGATATGCCAAGCAGGTACTCAATGAACGGGGGCACAGTCTTGAGAAAGCCTTACCAGAAATTTTTTACGGCAACACAATTGAGATTCACAATAAAAACAACGATCCCATAATCATATTACCATTTCAAAGTACCCTAGGTGATTTCCAACTAGAAATCACCTTTAATAAGATTAAGGAGAACAAACATGTTTGATTTAAAAACAAAGGTTCTCATCGTCGATGACATGTCGACCATGAGAAAGATGGTTATCAAGGCCTGTAAAACAATTGGCTTTTCTGACTTCGTTGAAGCTGTAGATGGAAGACAGGCCTGGGAAACGATAGGTTCGGTTCCAGGAATAGGACTTATCATATCGGACTGGAACATGCCAAATTGCACAGGCATTGATCTTCTGAAGCGCCTAAGGGTAGACGCTCGTTTCAAGCACATTCCTTTTCTTTTGGTAACAGCTGAAGCAGAAAAGCATCAAATAGTTGAAGCTGTCAAAGCAGGCTGCTCCGGTTATGTGATAAAGCCCTTTACTGCGGAAAGTATAAATCAAAAGCTTGAAGAAGCCCATAAGAGATTAATCAAATGAAAACAGGCTCAATTCTTCATCTTGGTCTTGATAGTCATTCCTTTCAAATCATCGAAGGTAAATTTCCTGACTTTAAGTTTGAGGCGATGACCTTTGATGAAGATGACCTCATTGTTGAGCGACAAGGTCATATAGATTACATCTTTTGTGGGTATCCATCTGATGCAGTTTCTTTAATTGAGGTAGCACAGACACTACGTCTGCAATACTCAGCATCTCATATTGTTCTTATTTCGGATAAAAAAGTTCCCTACAACAAAAAAGATTTGATTAAAAATGGTTTCAACGATGTATTCTTTTTTCCGACAGATAAAACAATCTTTGAGAATACTTTAGAGAGTCTAAAATCAAAACAAGCCGGCAGTAAAATGCCTTTTGTCCCCATAAAAGTCAGCGATCTTATAAATATTGAAGATTTTGATATTCCTGCTTATGTGTATCTTCCGGCAAACGATCGCTATGTCCCATTCAATGCCAGTGGTGCAAAGATTGAAGAACATAAAAAGAGAAAGATGGAAGAGATGAATCTCACAACACTGCATATTTATGAAAGTGATTTACCTCAGTTTTATCAATGTTATGCCAACAGTATAAAGGCGATTCAAAACTCAGATAAATTATCTGAAACTGAGAAGCGTAATATCCTTAAAGTTATTATCAGAGAACTGATTGCAGATTTGTTTACTGAAGAAGTTTCTGGTTATAACAAGAGCTTGAAAGTAAATGAATCATGTAAAGAGATCATTATGGCCTACATCCAATCCTCGAAAGATACAGTGGCCTGGTATAATAAAATGATGAGCCTTGGCGGTGAGCAGGAAGAATTCTATACCCACTCTGCAAATGCAATGATTGCCACTACACTTTTTGCCATAGGTTTAGGTTTTAGTATGAGTAGTATTGAATCATTGGCAATAGCTAGCCTAATGCATGACATCGGTCTGTCGCGAATCCCCATTGAATTGTTGGAAGCCGATTATAATGATTTGAGTCCCGAAAACAAACTCATCTACAGCAAACATCCAGAACTCTCAATTGAAACACTCAAAGAAAAAAAAGTTGTATTGACTGAACTATCTTTTAAAATCATTCTTCAGCAACATGAAAGGTTCGATGGGCTAGGCTATCCAAATGGAATATCGGGAGCTCAGGTATGCAAAGAAGCTCAGATTTTAAATCTTATAAACACGATGCTTAAAAAGATGACAGTTTTACCAAAGAAAAAAATGATTACATTCAAAGAGGCATTTGAGAAGTTCCGTGGGGATTACATTAGTAATCCATCAAACTGTATAATTAACCCCACCTTACTGAATGAGGTTAATGCACTCTTTAATCCTAAAGCATCAAAGATTAACGAAGATTCGGAGGTTTCAAGTGCATAGGGGAAGATGAGCAATTAGTTAGAAACTTTCGACTTCACACCAAAAATTTACTAGATCTCCCTTTAGCATCACTCGCTTCCTTTACTTCTGATCTCATTCACTGCACAGATATCGTTTCTGAAGCAAATGCGGCTTTCTGTGCCATTGTCTAAAATCCTCTTTCGAAAACTCACATTTCTGAGAGTCTTCGAAAGATAGAATCTATTCTTTCAACTTAAACAGCGTGTGCTCTCAAGGCCGCAGTCCGACGAACGATTGGTGAATGCAGATTTGCACGTGACCCAAGCATCCCTCCACCAATGGCCGCAAAAACACTCAGCACTACTATTGAGAACAAGCTCCAACCTGTCGTACGGATCGCCCTTCCCGCAGCGATTTTTGCATCATCCATATATTGATTAATGTCAGCTCGGTATTGGTTCAAACGAACGTCAGCTTCAGCGGGAGTGATTCCGGCCTGAAGAGCAAGATAGTTTTTAGCACCCTCTGTATTTCCGCGCATAAGACGATTCGCTAATCCCATGGCCACCACTCGTGGCTCTGAACGGAGATTGAGATCGGCCATACGATCTTCAAACATTTCTGAGATGACTGGAGACTGCATCGCTTTCTCCGTTCCTGCACCGATCATCTTGGCAGAAGCACCTACTACGGTGCCGGCAGCTCTACCGGCAGCACCAAGACCCATAATGGTTTGATAAAGAAAGAATCCAAGGAAAAGAGTTGCGATAAGAATTCCTTGAGCTGATCCGACGCGCGCAATCCGAAAACTTGCCACTCGAGCCGAGTAATAACTCCCCATGAAGATAGATATGACCGAAGCGGCCATGAACCATATGCCGCTGAACATACCCGCGCTTTGTGCTGTTGTATCTTCATCCATTCCGATTCCACCCATCGCCATTCCAAGACCAAGAAGACCCAACATCGTCAGCATGGCCAC
>DLGL01000103.1:48053-70222 GCA_002482685.1 Bacteriovoracaceae bacterium UBA7695
ATAGCATGGCCACTAGAAAGCCGCCAATCACCGAGCGCCAGCAGATGAGCGGTTTAGCAGCTGATTCAATCAGCATTTCGTTAGAAGTGTGAGTCATTGATTCATTCATAAGATTCTCCTGTTTGTGAATAAAACTATAGGAGTATCTGCAAGCGAGGATCCAAGTTTAGGCAGACTGTGTAATGATTGCGCAAAGCCTTTACTAAGTATCTTCTTAGGAAGCATTATGCGGGACAAATTATTAAGAGGGTTTCATCATGAAAGTGTTTCTAGCGTCTGCCTTAGTCATTCTTTCGAATTCTATATTCGCTAAAGACCTCTGGGTCATAAACACTACGAATTATAATCTACATGTGGTAACTCAAAATGCAGTTGGCAGAGAGGTACATGGTACAATGACGATAAATTTAAATCCTTACGAGACCCAATTGATGAGTCCGCCAGACTTGATTGATAAAACTATTCTCAGTGTACTTGTACATCGCCAAGGGATACCTGTTACTCAGTTTTTATGCCCCTATGACTGGCAAGCATCAAATCAGTATGAAAGAGTAGAAGTCGCAGTAGGCTTCCAGGGACCTAGTGGCTTTAATTGTACTTTTAGAAACATGGGCCTTTAGCACTGGGCTAAACAGCTCTCCAGAATCATTTTGATACTCTTCGCCTCTCTGGACTCTTTCTGCCCATTCAGGATGAGCTGCTGCAGGCGTTCTTTTAAAAAGAGCAGGGATTCTTTGGGGGATCTTTTCTGTAAACTAACTTTGGTCGATTTCTGGAGTAGCAATTTTTGTTGAAGTGGCTTCAGGGAATCCTCCTTAACGAATTACTTATATTCTAAACGAAATCAGAAAATTGTGACCTAACATTTTCCAACATTGTTTGGGAGGCTTGAAAAGCCTTTCGAACACTATAGAAAAAATTCCCTTTTCACCATAATTTCTCCCCAAAACTAAGCCTTATGCTAATGAATCTTTATTTATTCCTGGGAGTTATTATGAAATTCATCTCGGCTTTGTTGATACTGGCCTTTTCCTTTTCAAGCTTTGCCGACAATGGAGTCAAACACATAATCGACGATCTGACCTACTCCCTTAATGTGGAATGGGACCAACAGGATCAGCGTTTTTACAATGAACAATTGGACCTCTACACCCAGCGAATCGCTGATCTGAGAGCACAAGGGCTGTCTCAAGAAGATCTGATAAACTCGCTCATGGCCTCAATACAGAACGAAGGGATCCGTCAAGAAGTCAAACAGATGCTCCAAATGATCAGTGCCGAAAGATTATCTGATTCACAAGTAATGAGTATTCTAAATTCACTTCGTCAAAAAACCTATGCCGAGGGCGCAAGTTGGAATGGAAGTGTGGTTATGAGCGCTGCCATCATCACCGCCATTGTGATCGGAACGGCCGTCGTACTTTATGGCATAAATGGTAGAAAAATCAGAAAACTTCAGGAAGATTGTCAGGGCTCGGGTTCAACCGATCAGCAGACCAACACTTCTTCATGCGAGCGGGGCACCTGATACTGGTGGTGGCCGCGAGTCTTACGGCATCCCATTCTGAATTTGTACAATGTCCCCATCTCTATTGATTTTCCAAATATCAAGCTTTGCAGGATTTAAAGGGTCTAACTTCCCTACTGCAAAAGCTTCGAACCCCAGGCTTGGATCATAACAATCATCTGCTTTCTTATTTTTATAAAAGGCGATGATGGTTCGCTTTGTCTGCTCAGAGAAATTATAAGTCAGAGGATGAACGCCCAGTGAAGTGCTTTGGGCCTTTTTATTTTCATACTTTTTAGTACAAGCGACTTGAAAACCAAAAACATACTTCGAAGAAGAAAACTCTTTCTCGTCTTCAATGAGTGTTGAAAGATCATAAGTGTAGCGCTTGTTACTCTCTTTATTCTTTTTTTGAGCAGCCAGCACCTTAAGAAGAATAAATTTTCCCAAGTCTTGAATGAGCTTAGCGCGGAAGACGATAGAAAGATCCCCTGGCATGAGAAAGCAATCTTCTTTCGTAAGAGGCTCAGGGCATTTGGACAGATTATCCAATTGAGTCCTGCAAGAGGGATCACTCGTCACTTCACAGTCGATGAGGATTTTTTTGTAAAACTCCTGTCCCTTTGGACTGTAGAGATTGGAAGGCTTGTTAAGGGATTTACAACTTTCACTTAATCCGTTGTAGCAGGCACGCTTCTGATAAAGATAGCGCATTTTACCTTCTTTCGTTTTCTTAGCAATATCTGAGAGTGACTGACAGGCGTAAGGCTCAAAACCGTCACATGCCTTTGAGAGAAGATCAAATCCAATTTTGGTGGAACCCTTGGCGATGGCGGATGTCCCAGCGTAGGTGCAGCCTTTGAATATTTCTCTTTTACATAGAGCTTCACCTAAAGAATAGGCTTCTGCCCAACGAGAATTTTTCATTAATTCTGCCGTCAGATCCAGACATGAGTCCATATCATTAGCGGCACATTTCTTTAAAATATTATCTTCTGCTGAGGCGGCAGATGCAGTAAAAGAAATTAATAGATAAACGAATAATTTTACCATCACTGCCATTTCGTAGAATGCATATTATCTCCTGAGAGATAATCATAAAATATTCTTTAAACTATAAAAAGCTTCATTTAGTGACCTAACTCGCTAATATCACACCCGAGCGAAACTAAGAAGGATTCACACTATCCCCTTACCAAACCCCACACTTTCTACTAAATACATTATATGAAAAACATCCTCACAACACTTGCTCTCGTATTGTTCTCTCTATCTGTTTTTGCCCAGACTGTGCCATCGGCCAGTCTTTTAGATCTCGATTACCAAACCGTTAATAGCAGTGCTATTTCACGCAACAACGGTGCTCCCGTAGTCCTCATCTTCTGGGCAACCTGGAATGCTAATTCTAAGAAATTCTTGGCCGAAGTTTCTGACGTGTACTTTGAATGGCAATCTACCAAAGGTGCAAAGGTAACAATCGTTTCTATCGATGATCAAAGAAACATGCACAAGGTAAAACCCTATCTTGATTCCAAAGGATGGGAATATGAAGCATTTATAGATCCTAATCAGGATTTAAAACGAGCGATGAATGTTAACTCTGCTCCTCACGTCTTTATCCTCAATGGTCAAGGTAACATTATCTGGGAAACATCTCAGGTTAATGACCATTCAACGATATCTGAGATTTCTCAAAGGCTTTAATCTGCAAAATAGGCTGAACAAATCCCATTAGCTTGAAGATACAGCTGAACGTTGTTAGAAGCATTGATATCAACACCCTCGCAAAATTTAAACCCTCTTTCTGTCTCGATAATCAGCTTTAGATCACCAGTAAAATTAAAAGTCGCAAAATTCATTTGGGGAAAAATCAATCTCTGGAACGTCTCAGGGCCATTTCCGAAATCTGCTACTAATTCAACCCTAACACTTTGATGAAAGTTATTGTTGATCATAAGAGTTCGAGCTGAAGCGGCGAAAGACGGGAGTGCAAGTACTGATAGAAGAAGGTATTTCATGGAGTTCCAAATGTTAGTTTTTTTTCTTTATACCGAAGCCATTTTATTACTTCAAGTAGTATCCACTCCCTATTCATATATCAGACTGGAGCTGCCCCATATGCCTTCTGCGCTTAATTCTTTTATTGTCGATACTTAGCTCTACCTCGGGTGCGATGGGTGCGGTGTTTGCTTATTAACGTAATAGCGCTACGATGTTTTAAATCAAGGAGTTCACATGAAAAGTTTTATTCTAACTTTAATCGTTCTTGCATCTACTGTCTCTGTTTTCGCCCTAACACCAAAAGGTGAAAATGTTAAAAAGAAGGCCGCAGAAACTTATGTCGCGACTAAAGAATACACAATTGAACAGAAGAATGAGTTTGTAACAGAATTAAAAAGTGAGCTCGCCGAACTTGATAAGGATATTGATAAAATGAAAACTAAAGCTTCAGCAAAAAAAGATGAATCAAGTAAAGAGATCAAGTTTCAGGTCGAAACACTTGAAAAAAAGAGAGCTGACCTCAACCTGAAAATCGATCGCTTATCTTCTGCGACTAAATCTGCTTGGGCAGAGTTGAGAGCTGGCGTTCAATCAGCATTTAAAGAGATTAAGACATCGGTTAATAAGGCGACTGAGAAATTTAACGAAGAAAAGTAATGCTTCTTAGGTTTGAGTAAAAGCTCTGCTTGTTTCAGATATTTTTTTTGTCAGCTTTCGGGTCACCGAAACCTTCATCGTCGGAAGTGCGATCGCTTCTTGGATAAAATGGAGATATTCCTTGAGTTTAAGATCATGCTCCGCTAAAAGCAATAGATTTTTTACAAGCTGATCCACGGTGAACTTCGTGATCTTATAATTCATAATTTCTGAAAGTCGAGTCGTGGGGATAGAAGTCATGGAGCTAACTTCCTTCAGCTTCACCTTATTAGAAACTGCGAACTGCACAAAGTGCTTGCAGAGACTTATCTTGAGCCGGTCTTCCAAAGAAAGCTTCGATTTGTCGGTTATATGCGTGAGTTTAGCTTTATTTGCCTTAGCAGTCTTAATCCGATTTAAAATGTCTTCGTTCTTGTAGGCCATACTACCACCCTGGGTACAATGTTATTGTGTGAAGTTCGTCATGTCGATCGTAGTGAGTATCGAAAATCATGATGAATTCTTTACCGTAAAACTGACCTGGAACTGGACAGTTAATACGAATCTCAAATTTAAGAACCTTACCTTAGCTATCTGAGTATATTATATAATAAAAATTACAAAATTACGTAATTCTGTAACTAACTAATTAAAATCTTTAAAGGTCTTTGAGCTAATACTCTATCGCACTGAATAGTTGCAAGAAGAGCTTCCACATTCAGGAAATTCATTTCAGTTTTGAGAATTGAAATTTTCATTGTAAAATGTTTTATGAACTACTACAAAGCCATTCTCCAATACGACGGAACCACCCGCATGGGCTGGCAATGGCAGGAAGGCAAGCTCACAATCCAAAGTGACCTCGACGTAGCCTTACAAAAAATCATCCAGGGAAGTTTCACAACAAGGGCCGCCTCCCGCACAGATAAGGGTGTTCACGCTATCGGTCAGGTGGTCAAGATCTCCGCCGAAGACCCAACAACTTTTGACGCCAAGCAATTTAACGAAGCCCTGCCATCCCACATCAGATGCCTTGATCTTACCCCTTGCCCCAAGGACTTCATCCCATCCATCGATCAAACCTCGAAAGAGTACCGCTACCTCTTCACTGACACGGCCGAACTCTACATCGCCCAGGCGCCATCTCCTCTGAACATCGATAACATGCAGGTCTGCGTGGCCCGGCTCTTGGGTACAAACGACTTTCGAAACTTTTGGTCGATCGGCGGCACTTCCAATACAACAATACGGGAGATCCTTGAGTGCGACCTCACTATGATTAATCCTCAGGAGCTTTTCAGGGATACTTTATTCACGGTGAGAGATGTCACCAGCTGCTGGCAGCTTCGCATCGTGGGCAGGGGTTTCTTGAAGCACATGGTCCGGCACCTCGTAGGCGCTCTATGGATGGTGGGAAGCGGGAAAATTTCGGTAGATGAATTTTCTGAGTATCTGCATGGAGAACTTAGGGCCCAGAGGCCCTGGAAAAAAGCAGATCCGCGAGGACTCTATCTTCTGAAAGTCAGCTACTTTGACCCTTTGATGAGTCCGCAGATAAGTGGATGTCCCTGATCGTCATTGATTTGAGTTACTTCATTAACTTTTACATCTACAGTGCAATTGTACTTTCCATCCTTGCCAAAAACTTCAGCTTTAAGCACGAGATCTTTTGCATCTGATGGAACCGAGACACAGTGAAAGCGATGAGCATCGTCTTGCATTGTGACAGCTATTGGTTTAGATAAATTCGATTTTGAGTATACACTCCAGTATCCCAGATCATCATGGGCGTTTTCCACACAAACCTTCGCACTTTCGTTACCTGTCTTGGCCGCTAGATAATCAGCGTAACGAGTAAAGCCTTCAGGATTTTTTTCAAAGCTTTGAGAAAGCTTTTCCTGCTCCTGATGGTGAGGAAGTAGTTTATTTTGAGAGGCGCACGATGCCATTACAACAAAAGTTAAGATCAGGACTATTTTAAGTAGGTTTCTCATGCGATTATGTTAGCACCAAGGAAACTCTATGATCAAGTTTACTCTTACAATTCTCCTCTCACTTTTATTTACCAATGCTGTCTTCGCTTGTTTTGCGGGTAATACTCAAATCAAGATGGCGGATGGAAAATTAAAAGCGGTCAAAGATATTATGAAAGGTGATCAAGTTGCCGACATGAGTCCTAAAAGCTCAATGGAAAAAATTACTCAAGGCACTGCTGATATTTACTTTTCTTCCGGTACTGATGAAAGCTATCAGCCATTAATGGTCTACATTGATGTAAAAGATATTAGGTGGCACCTCATAGTCACAAGAGAACATGTTTTCCCAACAGCATCCGGCAAATTCAAAAAAGCCATAGAGCTCAATTCAAACGATCAATTAATTTCTGAAGATGGCAAACCAGTTGAGGTTACAGGAATTCGTATTGGAACTTATACAGGAGTTGTTCAAAACATTGCTTCTCAATCTGATTTGAACCCTGATAATTTGATCATCGCCAACGGAATTTGGTCTGGGACCTATAAACACCAAATATATTGGGACATGGGGGTCATAGAAGACTCAAATTTCTTCGACGACTTTCCTCTGAATCACTAGAATGAGCCGATTAAATTTCAAACTTGAAGCCACTGCAACTGGGTCCCGCGCACGAGCGGCTACCTTCACTACTCTTCACGGAGAGGTGCAGACACCGATCTTTATGCCCGTCGGAACGCAAGCTACCGTGAAAAACCAAACCGTGGAATCCCTCAAGACCGCCGGCTCCAACGTTCTGCTTGCTAACACTTACCATCTGCTACTTCGCCCTGGCCCTGAGGTGATGAGGAAGTTCGGTGGCATCCATAAATTCATGAACTGGGATCGTCCCGTTCTCACAGACTCTGGAGGCTTTCAAATTTTCTCGCTCTCCCACTCTCGTAGGATGAATGAGGAAGGCGCGCGCTTTTTGAGTTATGTCGACAACCATCCCATCATGCTCACACCGGAACTCTCAATCGATATGCAAAAGGCTATCAATTCAGATATCATGATGGTCCTCGATCACTGTATAGAAAGCAATGCCTCTCACAAAGATGCGAAGGCCGCAATGGAGCTTACCCACCGGTGGGCCAAAAGAAGCCTCGAGGCACGCGGCGATTCTCAGCAGTCCATGTTCGGGATTGTTCAGGGTGCCTGTCACGAAGATCTTCGTAAGCAAAGTGCCGATGTCCTGACAAATCTCAGGGTGAACGGTGAAGGATTCGACGGACTGGCCATCGGCGGGCTTGCTGTCGGTGAAACGAAATCAGAACGGGAAGACTTCACGGCCATTGCAACCGAGATGCTACCGACTCATCTCCCACGCTATCTCATGGGCGTCGGAACTCCTATCGACATTCTCGAAGCGGTTCACCGCGGAGTCGACATGTTTGATTGCATTCTCCCGAACCAGTTTGGCCAGCGAGGAAGTGTTTTCACAAGTCTCGGTAATTTTCAAATGAGGCGCTCGGTCTACAAGTTCGCTGAAGAGAAGCTCGATCCAGGTTGTGATTGCTTAACCTGCACTAACTACTCCCGCGCCTACCTCCATCACCTCATAAAAACTGATGAGTCTCTTGGTTGGCATTTGCTATCTTTGCATAACATCACTTTTTATCACCGGTTAATGCGTGAAATACGTATGAATATTCTCGGGGGGACCTTCCTCGATTTCTACAACCGGAAAAGACTTGAACTTGTGATGTCTGATCAGGAAAATCCTCCACGACCAACGAAACCTTCGAGCCCTTATAGAAAAGAAAAAAAACTTCAGCTCGGAGATTATGAAGTCTTTGAGGGCGGTCGCGGATTTTCCAGCATACGTCAGATAAGTTCAGGCGAAGTCATGCACTCTGTGAATCCTCCGCAAGAGGAAGCGCGCAATCTTTACCTGATCCCGGCCCGTATTGATGAGAGACTTAATGAGCTTGATGAAGTTGTTATTTGGGATGTGGGACTGGGTGCTGCTCACAATTCAATGGCGGTGATTCATGAGTTTTTGAATAAGGATTTCAAGGGCAAAATTCGCATTGTGAGTTTTGAAAACGATACCGATCCTTTGAAGCTTGCTTTGAGAAATTCAAATTTTTTCCCGCACCTTCATCATGCGGCTCCGCATGAGCTACTGAAGAGTAATAAGTGGGTTTCTCCGAAAGGGAATATTGAGTGGGAACTTATCCAGGGAGATTTTTCGAGTAATTTCCAAACTGCACAAAAGCCGCATGTGATTTTCTACGATCCATTTTCCATTCATACCAACATCGAACTTTGGAACGAGGAAGTCTTCAAGGAGATCTATGAATACTGCCGTGGGAATGAGGTTCAGCTTCTCAATTACTCGGCTTCTACGGCGGTAAGGGCGACACTTCTTGCAGCTGGATTTCATGTTGGCTACGGACCAACGACTGGTCCGAAGAGTTCGACGACCGTTGCGTTTAACGAATCCTCGCTCGCTGTTAAGCTCGAGGCGACTCTGCTCGGTGAGGAGTGGCTCAGTAGGTGGGAAAAAAGTGATGCCAGGACCGCTCGAACGTTGAGTAGATCGGATGAGAAGGAATTTGAAGAGAAGATACGCAAGCGTTCTCAATTTCGACGTATTTAATTCTCCACGTAGGCATCTAACATCCCCGATGGAATTTTTCGTGCAAAATACTTTTTATAAATCTTTAATTAGAAGAAGAGGAGGATACCGCTTTCAACTGTAGGCACCACATTAAGCTGCTTCTTGTTTTCACTTAAAGCTGTGGTTGTTTGAAATCTTGTCACTTCAGTTATCCAGGAAAAATCAGGAGTAAATCGATATTCCCAAGCTAGTCTGGAAACGATATTACTCGTAATACCGGGACTATCGACTATATCATTTGTGACTTTCAAAGAAAAAGGTTTGACATCATCTGCACGTGTGACAAAAGCACCACCTATTCCACCAAAAACAGAATTCTTTTCGTTTAATTTATAATTGGCAGTTAAGAAACCACCGTATTCTCGGACATTTTGGGTTGCGGTTCCTTTCCCAATAGTTAGAAGACCGATATTTGCCATATTTTGTCCGTAGTATGTCTCGGATTTCAGGCCAAAATTTCCAAAGAGTTTTTCATAAAAAAGATTTATTCCATAACTATCATGCCGGGCCCCATTCACGTCCAAATATTCGAGACTTGAGTAAATGGCAGAAACGCCAAACTTACCTCCCTCAATTTGTTTAGAAGCACGTACTGAGTAGGACGGTGTCTTGCCTTGCTCAAGGTTAGTATCGACAGTACCAGGGTTATTGCCGGCCATGCCCAAGGCTGCCCCGAGCTCCCATTCATTCAATTGATGAAGAAACTGAAACTGCTGCCTCATAAACCCGGAGTTTCCTGCTAAGAAGTAGAGACCGACTATGTCGTATGTATATGATGTCACGGGTGCAAACAGGTCCCAATCTTGGCCCATGATAAACTTATTTTGAGAATCAATTTGATATGTGACAGCCGCAATTCTAACTCTGGGGTTCATTTGAGTAGTGGGAGAAGCCTTGTTGAAGTCGATAAAATCAAATTCAAATTTTCCTGAGACTTGAGCTTTTTTGAACTCGAATCCAATTCTGGACTGTTGAGTCTGGAAACTAAGACGTGAGCTGGAATTGATTGTTGAGATTTTTGGTACCGCAAAAGTTGGCGCCGATAGATTTATATTGTTATAGCTTCCGATCGCACCATCAGCGTAGATAGCGCTACTTTTCAAAAAGCCATAAGGCAAAACTTGAAATTTTTTTCCTGTCGTTTGTCCCAGTACAGGTAGACTAAGAAAAAATAATACTATTCGTAACCGTTTCATCTCTTCTCCCAAGTATTGCTTACTTATAATAAAGTTTTTTATAATGAGCCTCGATAGGCACTTTATCAAAATCCAAGCTCTACTAATACTAATTCTCTAACCTTGTTTGGTTTAGTAAGTTTAATTGTTCCTTTGTAATCATCCTGTTGGCAAAAAACCATTTCGCCGTCCAGTCTCAACAGAGCATCACGAGCCTCAAATGGATCAATTGATCTTTTCTTTTTACCTAATTTCTTAAGAAAACGCTCCCATCTAGGACCCTTTTGTTCCTCGGCTTGTTTTAAGGTAAGCATCACATCAGTGTATGCTTTTTTTTGAACATTCAAATACAGTAAATATGAACCTGCACCCGCAGCAGCGGCAGGCAAAGCAATAGCTGCACCTATAGTAAGTGCACTCACACTTGCCAAAGTTCCTACAACGACCGCCTCCGCTCCCATGTTGGCAATGACAGTGGTTCGTGGTGGATTCATCTTACCGCTGATTTCTGAAATTTTTTTCTGATACTCTCCTACACAACCAGCAAATGCGTTTGCATTAAGAACTAATACCAGGAATAAACAAATTACTTTAAGCATAAAGGCTCCTTGTGTATATGTGATTACTTTATGCCTTTTAGCTTGAGTATATTTCAAGTGCAACTGCTGTTTGAAATATATTACCAAATAAACGCTCGTATGAATGGATGCTCATCTTGATGAGGATTTAATCATTTTAAAATGACCAAATGCTGTGATTTTAGAAGTTCTTTTTATTGAAGTGCTCGTTTATAAAAATGAAAGATTTTTTTCCACAGGCATTTGAATGATGAGTTTCGAGTAATTTCCAAACTGCAAAAAATCCGCATGTGATTTTCTACGATCCGTTTTCAATCCATACCAATGTGCCACTTTGGAGTGAGGAAGCGTTTCAGAGAATTTTTGAATATTGTCGTTGGAATGAAGTTCAGCTGCTTGACTACTCGGCTTCTACGGCGGTGAGGGCGACACTGCTCGGTGAGGAGTGGCTCAGTAGGTGGGAAAGAAGTGATGCTAAGGTGGCCCAGTCATTAAGTACGTCGGATGAGAAGGTTTTTGAGGAGAAGATACGAGGCCATGCTCAGTTTCGGGCTTCTGAAGTTTAGACTCAAACGACGGGATCGAATCCTATGCGAGAGGCAATAACTTCTACACTCTTTTTCAAAAAGTTAAGGGTCGTAATCTAAGTATCTGTTATATGAAAACAGAAAGTCTTCCTGAGCGATTAAGAATTCTTGAGATTCGATAATTAAAACTTCAAGCATAATTGAACTCATTATCTCAAAGGAGCTTTATGGAAAACATTAAGTACGATCAAGAAGTCATACAATCATTCGCCAACACTATGTATGCCAAAGCAAATCGAATTATTTTGGCGGAGACTATCAAATACGGCTTTCTAGGAGGTTTAGCGCTCTTTGTGGCCGCTATCTTCGGATTAAGAAATTTTGATCCGAGTGCTTTCACATACTTTTTATCTTTTGGTTTTGGAAGTGTGATCTTTGGAGCATATGGCTACCAGGCTGGACAGTTGAAAGCATTTCATTTGAAACTGGAAGCTCAAAGAGCTCTTTGTTTCGCACAGATGGAGAAGAATACTAGGAACTATCAAACTGAACAAAAGGTGGCTTAGTGAAACTCATTATCTGCACGCTGATATTCATCACAAATTCAGCTTTTGGGCATGGTGGCCGTACTGATTCAAGTGGCTGCCATCATGATCGTAAAAATGGTGGATATCATTGTCATTGGGCTGAGGATAAAAAGACTGTTGAGGCTATCCGAAATCCTGCTAACTTTACTCCTCCTCCCACAAAGAAAGAAATAAAAAATAAATAGATCATTTAATATCATTCATAAAGGATAAATGTGAGTATTAACAAAAAGAGCCTATGTCAAAATGTCAGAAAGCATATGCTAGCCGAACTCAACTCTGATATTCTTGCAAACAATCTATACCATAGTCCTAGACTCATCAATGGAAGTACTCAGGTATGGCATGATCTACTTAGACTCGCAGTTGAGCACCATGATGATGAATGGTTAAAGAATCAAATCCTTCAGTTAAATCTTTTAAACTCTTCTACCATAGATAAGAATGGAAAATTCTCTTCTATGCCCTTTAATGCAGCTGAAACGCTTTCCGACGGAGAATTTAATCGCTTATACTGTCGAGGCGTCTGTTTAGAGGCGATGGCCAATGCTGAAGATCATGTTGAAGTATATAGAGGAAAAGATGTACAAAATCCTCGTACCTCCTCTCAGCAAGCCGTGGGTAATAAAATAAGTCCCAGTACACTCCTTCAAGATCTCCGATATAATCCTGGAACTGATACTGCACTTGGTCTCCCTCCAGGTCCTAATTCAGGTTTAACAATCAAAAGAGTAAAAGCACCATCTTGATGAAGAGGAATGCTAACCAAAAGGATAAAGGAGAAGAAACTTTTAACATTGGTGATGCTTGCAAATTTGTTCTATTGAACCTGAATTAACTGATTTTTGTGATGAACAAAGCTCAGATTCGACCTCGATAAAGAAAAGCCAGGCCTTGACCGAGATTGAGCACCAAATCCTAAATATGAAGTGCTTACGCTTCAAAAAATACATCTATGGACAGGATTTGATTCTTAGAAAACGAAAAGGCCTGAACCGTACATCAAGAGTCGATGAATACGACGCTCCAACAAATTTTTTAAGTGCTATGAACTCACCTGAGAAATTGTCTTCAACATGCTCAACATGAACTTTCTGAAGTTTCCATTTCTCGTGATCCACTACTCCCCAAAGATCTCTACCAAAAAATTTAGTCACCAGAGCATACCGCTCTGAGCACCAAGCATCAAAATGGCCTGTACTTCCAGCGGCGATGATTTCTGCCTTAATACCAAGTGATGGAGATTTGAATTCATATTTCTGCTTGTTAGTAAGTTGCATCTTTCTCCAGCGGTAAGGAAGACTAAACCCAAATCTCGCGACGAGCACACCGGGGAGATGATTTGAGTCCAGAGTAAAGAAGTAAACAGCTGGCCTGTTATTCATTCTGACGTACGTTCGAAGGTTCAATTCATATAATTGCGAAAATCCCGGAATGGAAGGCAAAAACGGAAAACGAATACGGCCCATGGCAAAGGGTACGATACTAACAATCGCTTTTCCTTCAAAAAGATCAACTGGGTACGGAACTATTTTTTGTAAGTCATCTGCATCGACCTCATAATGTAAAAATAAAACATCACTCCAGCGTTGAGCGATGATCCAGCCTTTATCCTGGATGCTCAACGCCCAGAAATAAAGAACAAACTGAAATCCTGTCCGTCCCCAAAGGATAGCAGGATGAGAGACTCCGAATATCGGTATTTCTAGCACTGAAATATATATGTGAATGGGAATAAGCAAGAGCAGCCACAAGGCCGTATATCTGGCAGCAAAGTCTTTGGTACGCAAAAAGCAAAGTCCAAGAGCGAGCAAAATCTCTAAAACACCTGCTACAACATTGATTTCAAATTTAAAACTAAATGGAATCGCTGGATCGAAGAGATCGGGCCTTACGAGATGGATCACTCCGGCCGCAAAGAGAATGAGTGAGAGACTTAAGCGCGCCATCACCGCAAAAAGCTTTTATCTTTTTTCCACTTCTCTTTTAGAATCAAAAAAAAGGGAATCCACCAGATGAGGTCATTAAATAGGATATTTAAACCAAAGCCCGGCGTGAACCGTCCACTCCAGAGGGCCTGAGCGAAACCGATTGGCCCGAAAATTTTTCCTATAAATCCAACCAGCACAATCGGAAAGTGTCTGATGGGGTCACTAGCGGCAATCCAGTAGCCAAGGCCATAAACCCCAACGATCATGCCAACGCATTGCCAGAGCTCAGGATAATTAGGCTGCTCCATACCGGCGAGATCGAACATGATTTTGGGAAAAAAATGACAAAAGCCCCCCACAGTACGTTGTAAATCCCGGCAGCTTTGAGCACAAATTCATGCATAGTAAACCTCTAACCTTAGAAGAACTCAGTTAGAAAATAAATGCAACATAGAGACATCCTACATTTGTTCGACAACTTCTAGTCCTGAAGATCCTTCAGAGTGGCAAATTCAAGCATCTTTTCATGAGTGGCCCCTAGATCAAGCTTGGGAGCGACTCCAGCTTTTTTAGCTTCACGCCAGCGAAGGGCGCAGAGGCACCATTTATCTCCAGCTTTTAGCCCTGGAAAACTCCACTCTGGCCGGGCAGTCATAAGGTCATTGCCTCTCGTTTTAGTGAACTCTAAAAACTCTTTTGTCACTGTCGCACAGGCCACATGGGTCCCGTAATCTTGAGGACCTGTGTGGCAAATTCCATCACGATAAAAGCCCGTTTTAGGGGAATCACAGCATTTCTGGAGGGCCGTTCCCAAAACATTCTTAGAGGAAGTAGACATATTTTTTGCCATGGCCAGCTCACAGGAAAAGAGGAGAATGAAGAATAGTTTCATGTTTTCAATATCTCATTCCAATAGTTTAATGAGAACGTCATTAAATCTGAAAATGGTCCTGCCTAACTTTTATCTAAGGTAATATTTATATTAAAATGAAATTTAAGCACTTAACCTTTATAATTCCAAAAATAAATCTACTACAAAATATCCTGATTCCTTCTGGCATTAAAGATTCTCCCCAAAGAAGTGTGGGATTAGGAATTGGGGTGTTTTCTGAAACTTCGACTTCTGCTTATAGCGTTGCCATTAGAACCAATTTAAAATGAACAATCTCTAAAAATCCTTGGTTAAACCAAAGCTAGGCAGAAGAGCTTTGTGCCTAAAACGATCATTATTTTTTCTAAGACGCTGAGTAGCCGTGTATTCAGTAAAGGCAAAATTAAGAGCGTATTTGACGCCCCATCCTCCTCCAATGTCTTGGCGGGCATAAAATTCGGAGTTAAGCGAACCTCTGTCGTTATCACTCACAAGTAAAATATTTAAAGGAGTAGGTCTAGCACTCACCTCATCGGGGTAGGAATTCTGATCAGATTTTGGTACGTACTAGGCCTTAACTTTCTTACCAAAGCTTCCACCAATAACATCAATATTTGTTCCAAATGACCAAATCGGTGAGAAAATATAAAGTAAATTAATATCAATATTAATTGAAGTGATTTGAGAACTCTGAATTCTCAAATCATCAATATTTTCTTTTTTATCAGGCAAAAAATTGTATGTTGGCCTTCCTGACCAGTCGTCAGTAAAGATGGTGCCGTCTTGTATCCTTGATCACTTGACCACTGGGAGGTCCCTCGTAAACCACCCCCCCACATGAATTTACTACTTCCTATAGTCCAAAACCGTGCGATTTCTGCTGAAATTTGTTGTTCATGATGTCCAGCCGAAGTCATTAGAGATATTCGATCTAAAGACCACGCTTGAGTTGATACCAATAAAATAAGAAAAAATAATTTCATTTATTTACTCCAGTTCTTTCCATGGGCCTCTATAAAGATCTTTTATCTCCACATCTGGAAGTAAATTCTCAAAGAAGGACTTCGTTTCTAGATGGCAATATACTTTCTCGGCCAGATTGATTGCGAGAGATAATGAGAATCGATCCTTAAATGCAAGCCAGGACTTGTCATACTGAAAAATTAGTCGCTCTTCCTTATTAAAATGAAGATGACCAACGACCTTCTCTTGATAATAAACAACGAGCTTACTCATTTACCACTTCTCTTACGAAGCACAATTTCAAACCCTAAAAAATTGGCCATTTTTAATGAGACTAGAAAACTTAAGGTCATTTTCTTCTTTTTCAAGTTTCACCACTCCAATTCGAGATAGGCGTGTGAAGTTTGCAAGCTCTTCTTAGGTGATTTTCATCTCTGAGCGAAGCCTCTTTAATAATTAATTACCTCTATAAGTACTGTACCCGTAAGGGCTTACAACAACAGGCACATGATAATGAAGTGACTTGTCTGAGACATTAAATACGACGCTTATTTCTGGAAAGAATGGATTTGCGCCACCATTCGAATACTTCATCATATCAAAAGTTAACTTATACTTACCAGTTCGCACCTTGAATGAATCTCCAAATGACTTTATACGACCATTATCATCTGTAATACCTTTCGCCAACTGCTTCCAAGATCCTTTATCATTTTGCACTTCAAGAACCACAGGGATATTTCTTCCTCCCAGTCCAGACGCTAAATCTAAAACGTGTGTTGAGATCCCTTCTGCAAAAGCAGAAAAGCTTGATATAAGAAGAGAAACAGTTAGCAACATAGAGAGCCTGCTCATAAATATTCCTTTAAAAAAATTCTATTTTCTATTCAAAATTCCAGCCTGACTTGCAATGAGATCATCATTTTCAGGACTCCCTCCACCTGCAACTCCAACTGCGCCTATCACAACTCCATTTTTCATAATTGGATGTCCCCCGCTAAGTAAAAGTAGTTCAGGAAGTTCTGCTAAATTGGAAGAATCAGGGTTTTTCTTTACGTCTCGTAAAAGTTGCAAGGTCGATGCTTTCGTCGATAAGGAGGTGTAAGCCTTCCTTCGGGCAGCCTCTGTATTGTGAGGGCCAACTCCATCCCCTTTGAAAATCAGGATAGTTTCCCCGTGACTACCAACAACAGCAAGGCTTATATTTTTATTCAGCTTTTTAGCCGCATGCTGCGCATTCTTTGCGATCTCCATGGCACCCTCTAAGGTGAGCTGCTCAGCCAAAACAGTATAAGTATTACTTGTATCCGCAATAGCAAAAACTGAGATCAAAGAGAAACTAAAAATTAAAGCTTTCATACCCCCCCTCTTATACATACTAAGTATAGTACATTTATGGCAAGACGGTTGGTAGTGGACATATTCGCATATTAGTCATACATTAGACGCATGACCGAGTCTTTAAACACTAGCTCTGATCGCCTAGAATTGATGAGTACATTTATTCGTATCGTTGACTCTAAAAACCTCAGTGCTGCTGCACTTTCTTTAAACACAACTCAGCCTACGATAAGTCGAAGGTTGAAGACCTTAGAGCAAAGTCTAGGCTTGAAACTCATTCAAAGAACGACTCACAAAATGCAAATGACGGAGGAGGGTCGACGTTTCTATCATTATGCAAAAGATTTGGTTGAGCGCTGGGCGGCGATAGAAGAAGAAATGCTTGGAGCGAAGACCTCGCCAAAAGGAGTGCTTCGAGTTCAGGTTCCTCAAGCCTTGGGTATTGGGAAATTCAATAACGTTTTATCAAAATACTTACAAAGCTACCCTAAAGTTGACATAGAGTGGCTATTGAGTGATAAAACGCCCAATTTCATATCAGACAACCTTGATTGTGCGATTAAGGTTGGAAACATTGATGACCCAAGTTTAATTGGAATTAAAATTTTTGAGCTTCCAAGAATTATTGCTGCCTCAAGAAGTTTAGTATCTATACCAAAAACGATTATACATCCCTCTGAACTTAAAGATTGTCCTTGGTTATCATTTAAAACTCATTATTTAGATGAAATCAGTCTTTTCCATATTAAAACAAAAGAGGAGACAAAATTAAAAATTCACTCTCGATTTAGTACGGACAGTTTGCTGGCATTAAGAGAAGTTGCCCTTGAAGGCCTAGGAGTAGGAGTCTTTTCAAAATGGGTAATTGAGAAAGATCTACAAAATCAACGGCTCATTCAGCTTTGCAGTCAATGGCAAGCGGCAAGTCTTCCGGTTTACCTAATATATCCTCAATCAAGATTAAAACCAGCGAAGCTTAAAAAATTTATTGATCTCTTAAAGCTTAGCAAAGACCAATAATTATCATAATTTTACAAATGAAATTTCATCTTTTGCTTCTCCGCGATGTCCTATCAAGTGTGCTATGTCCCATCCAGATCGATATATTCTCAATGGTGCTTCCTCTGGATAGCATTAGATCCGTAATTTTTTTTCTGCCTCCATTAAAGATCAATGTGTTTTTTGAAGTTTTTTAGAAGACTCTGATACTTTTTCCTTTGAAGCTCAAAAGATCACAGAAAATATCATAAATTTATTAACTGAAGCAAAGGTTGAAAGATTAAAAATGTAGCTCAAAACTAGTTAAATAAATCAAAGAAAAAACCTAAAGAGCGAGTCTTCAAGATATACAAAAGAATTGAAATTGCTTTTGTATGTGGTCATCTAGTTCGACAGAACGAGTGCTTGAGCCTGTGTCGAGTGAAGATTACATCACAATCGAACAACTGTTGTTTTCTTTAATCATCCGTGGTATGTTTTTAGCATGTTTATTCATACAATCTGTATAACATCTCGAACTTCCGCCACAGTCTAGCTTAGGCTGCTCCATTACTGGACAGTCTAAAAAACTCACATTATTACATTAAAATTCAGGAGTATTTATGAATGAAGATTCCATCTTTATTACAGAAAAAGATTTATTGCGTATCAAATATGTTCTTAGTTTTCAGCATTCTAAAGAGTATGAAAATCTCGAAATCGAATTAGATCGAGCAAAAATCGTTTCAGATAATGAGATCCCAGAAGATCTCGTTACTATGAATTCAAAAATTCGTTTTCTAAACATTCAAGAGAATAAAGAGATGATCATAACAATTGTCTATCCTTCTGATGCAAATTTCGCTGAAGGTAAAGTCTCTGTGCTTGCATCATTGGGATCTGCAATGATTGGACTTAGGGTAAACCAAGAAATCAACTGGTTATTCCCTGATGGCAAGACTAAAACACTTAAAGTCTTGCAAGTCATCTATCAACCAGAGGCAAATGGACATTGGCATTTATAACTCGGCTTGATGTTTCGATCGAAAAATGGCTTTCATGAAAAAAATTTTATTTATCATTTATAATGGTCTTGATCCTAAATGTTATATTTATCATGTATTGGCGTAATGGTTTATATACTTTAATTATTTTCATCCTCATTTTTCTACTGGGATTTCGAGATATTCGCCAGAAACGCCACGCCATTAAAGCAAACTTTCCCGTTTTGGGTCATCTTCGTTATATATTAGAATCAATAAGACCTGAAACAAGCCAGTACTTTATTGAGACAAAGATGGATGGGAAGCCATTTAGTCGCGAGCAGAGATCAATCGTTTATCAAAGATCAAAAAAGGTTTTAGACAAGGTTCCTTTCGGGACTCAACATAAAGTGTATAGCACCGGATATGAATTCTTAACTCATTCGATGTATCCGAAACATTTAAGGTTATCATGACAAGGAAGCGAATAATTATCAGTAAGCAGAAAGAAATTCATCGTCTAAAACTCTTGGGTCACAATAAAAGCGAAGTAGCACGTCTAGCAAATGCGAATCGTAAAACTGTTGCTAAATATTGGGATGAACCTCTACTTGAGGAACAAGATTCTCATGACCGGGTCAATGAAATTGATTGGGATTATATCCATTAAGAAATAGATAAGAAGGTCTCAAGAAAAATTCTCTATGATGAACAGATTCAATTTGTAGCTCTGCCAAGTTACCAGGCCTTCTGTGAATATCTTCGAAAACATACTCCTCATGTTACTCCTAAAATCTCAATCAAGTTTCATCGAGTACCAGGATCGTCTATTAAACACGAGAACTGAACCAGATACCTGACAAGAAGACTCGGCGCGATCTCAAATCTTAAGGTTGAATGTGTTTCGTATTTCCCAAATTCCTCTAAAATTAAGCAATGAATTACAAAGCAACTCTTCTGACACTCAGTATGCTCCCCGGTATTGCGTCTGCAGGATTCTACGGTTCAGTGGCCGCCAAAGGTGGACTCGGAACTGCAGCAACTGAAGACAAAAACTTCGTGGAGTCCCGTGACCTCTATCACTACGGAGCCGAACTTAATCTTGGATGGCACTGGGGAACCTTTGTGGCCGGAGGATCGATTGACTACGTCATGTGGAATCAAAAAACCAAAGCAAGTGAAGTCAATGATACGAACATGTCTGGAAAACAGCTTGTTCTCTCGCCGGCGCTAGGTTTTACATTCGGAAAGATTCTGATACAGGCCAAGACGCCACTTAAATCAACTATGACTTTAGATCAGGAAGACGCTGCCGGTAATAAAGTAGCCTACACTACACCTGCTTTCCCTGCATTCAGCCTTCAACTTAACTACCGTCTCGAAGGCAGTAGTTATATTGGACTTGAGTATTTTAAGACCACTTATAAAACTATGGAAGTGGACGGTGAAGAAAACAAACTAGATGATGACAAACAAATTTCTTACAGCGGTTGGGGGCTAGTGTATGGCTATGTTTTCTAAATTAAGCATACTGCTTCTAATTCCACTTATGGTTTCTTGCGGAAACGATAAAGGAAATGCTCCAAGCCTTCAGTGCAGTAACTGCAGAATGTTTTTATCTGCCTCGACTAGCACTGGAAATTTCCAAGGCGTCGATGGGGCCGATGCGCTTTGTGAAGCGGATGCCAATAATCCTGGAGATGGCGTGTTTAAAGCTTACCTAACGGACTTTATCGACCGTGGTTTTGATGTGCCAGACTGGGTTATGAGAGCGGATACAAACTACTATCGCCTCGATGGTGTATTGATTAAAAAGACAAATGCTCTGGCCCAAATGACTCAGCCTCTCGATAATGCTATCTCTACTTCAAACGTGAGAGTCTGGACAGGGGGAACCCCTCATTGTAATTCATGGGGTGATGGCACTTCAGGGGCAAGCTCGATGTATGGTAATGCTAACTCCACAACAACATACTCAGGTGCTGGTTCTCAAACATGCGATACTGTTTCACATGTTTACTGTGTAGAACAATAAACTGAGTGCATGAATATGTTTTCGCTGGGATTAAAAAGGTTAAGGATCCTGAGCGTAAAACGGAACAGATGAAAATCTATTGCGAGATGCTGGAGCACCATCTTGATGAAGAGGAAGAAGATCTCTTTCCTCGCTTTAAGAAAATCTTCGCCACTTCCACCAGTAAGAAGGCAGCAGTTAATTACTCCAAGGTTCGAAAGAAAACGGATATAGCGAAGAAAAAGCGCGGGGCCACTCGTTTCAAAACAAAGAAAGGCTAAAAACTTCTATGGAATCAGAATTTCAGGTTCAATGTCCATTTTGTGGCGAGATCATTTGGATGGAATTTTATCCGCAAGACGGGGCTTCACAGGAAACTGTCATTGACTGTGAAGTCTGCTGCAATCCTATTCAATACTCAATTGAGTTTCTTAGAGACGGTGAGATTCGTCTTAGGGCCGAGAGGGCCCAGTGATACGTTCTGGCATGTAAAGCTTTCAAACCACTCCCTAAAATTTCTGATTAAGGTATAGTCCCCGCACTTATCTTTTACGGAGTTCCTATGAAAAGCTTTTTAATGGCTAGTGCCTTATTTTTTGTGTCTCAAACTGCCTTTTCAAAGCCAATTGAAATGATTGATTGCTCAGAGGCTGGTGCGACTCTGGAAACCATGCAATTCGGCCTTGATCATCAAAAGTCTTACTATGCAGGAAGTATTGGAATCACAACATATTTTATTGGAGGGCCCATTCCAGCTGGTATTGCTATCGTTTATTCAAAACCCGTAAAAGTTGGGGAAATGTTTCAACGAAAATGTCAGGCCGTACCTGATATTTTTGTAATTGACCTACCTAATGCGAGGGCCACAAGGAATGAAGCAGAATTAATTGTATCTGTCCCTGTCAGGAAAAAAGATGGAATAACCAACATTCAGTTTAATATCACAGCAGTTTCCCCTGAAGGAATGACCGAAGGATATGTCGTCACTGCTACAGAGATTTAATTAGTTTAAAATAGATAAGCGACTGAGAAGTTCAAGCGAAAGGAAAGAGTTCTGAGCTTAGATTTGGTGGCCATACGTATGTTTTCCTAGCGCAGTAGTTTATTTAAAACTTTCTTAATCTCAAGCTCAGTCATCACTGGAGCACAGTGGGTAATGTAGCTATTTAACTCATAGAGACTAACAACCTTTACGAATGGATCTTTCTCCCTTGTTGTTTGGCCCGTCATTAGCAGAACACTCTTTACTGGGATTTTCTTTGCTTCAGAGAAAAACGATAAAAAGGGATTCGTTCGCGGATTAAGATGGCAATACAAAGCAAAGTTGGTGCGCTTGATCTGATCAAATGCACTGAAATTAGTCGTTCTTTTTATTGTACCGTTTGACCAGTTCTTAGTCTCAATAAGAAATACACCGGATGGGCCAAGCACAACATGA
>DLGL01000103.1:70262-75992 GCA_002482685.1 Bacteriovoracaceae bacterium UBA7695
CCTTGGGTTATAAACAGGTTTCAAGAAACGAAGTTGAACATTGTTGATTATGTTATAAGAATCTGGAAGCTTTCTGAGTTCATCGAGGGCTTGCTGTTCACCAGATGCACCTTGAATCAATGCATACTTTGAATCAAGTAATTTTTTTGACCTTAAAAACGACCCCGTCAATTCAGAAATTTTCTTGTGAATAATCTTCTCTGATTTCCTCTCAAGTCTCTTCAATTCTCTTCTCAGATTAAACAGTTGAAACCAAGAGATGATTGATTGATAAAGCTTAACCAAGTACGATAGATTTGCTTGAGAATTGACCTGTTCCGCAACTTGACTTGCAATCATCTCTTTCTGCCGGGTCAATTTAAGATTGTGCTCTTGTCGTGCGATCGCTTCAGCTTCTTTGACCTTATCATCGCAAACAATCTTGAACGTAAGCACATCGTCGAGAGACTTTATGTGGTTAATCCCATTTCTCTTTAAGATATCTATCAAATTTTTCAAACAATCAATTTCACCAAACACAACCGCCATCCTGCTCCTCTCAGTAGTTTTTAAATCTCAATGTAGAACCCAATCGAGTCGAATACAGCAAAAAGTACAAGCGAACTACGACTACAATTATACAACGTGATTTAAAATGATGGTGTTTTTTAAAAAGTGTTTATCTCAAAATGTAAACTCTTGTGTTTATTGAAAAATTAAAAGGCCAGGGATTCTAAGACATATGCTTTTAACGAAAGTGGAGGTGGTTGGTAGCCTTGTATCCATTTAAACTTCTTGATTTATTTTTGAAAGTAACAAAACACTACAAAGATTTAAAAATCTGCCTTGTAACTTTCCCCCAATACTCATCTTCGATAACTGACTCTTGGTAGTTATTTTCAGTAAATTCACCGATAGCCTTTCTCCAAAAAGAGGTGGCTTGGTCCGCACCTTCTATTTGTCTTACCTGCCATACACCCTTGTACTTCTTAAAAATTTCTTGAACGAATGTTCTTCCCACTTTTTTATGACGCTTGCTTGGAATAACATAAAATTCATAGATGTCATGCCGACCTCCTGACATACCTTTAACGCAAAAACCAATGATCTCTTCACTTTCGCAGAGAAGAAAGTTATCTGTTTTATGTAAATCGACATCTAGATTGAAAGTGCCATCTTCATTCACGAATTTTTCGGTAATTGATGAAAATTCTTTTTCATAGATTTGGAGCAATAAGTTTAATTTAATATTTTCAGCAGCAACTAATTCTATTTTCATAAATAAATTGATCCAGCTAGAACTAGTGTTTCCATTAATTACTGCCTTTATGCGATATTTATCGGATAAAAAGATTACTTTTTGACTTAAGATTTCTTAGTCGCCACATTTCGGCTACACCCCTTCTGATGTAACAGCGAAACCTGAATGTTTCCATGGAGATAAAAACGCCATCTCCGAGATTCTTCAGCTGAATTCTAGCCATAACTACAAATTACTACTTGGCCTCTTCTTCGGCTTCTTTCTCTTCTTTTGGCGGATCAAGAATCAAAAAACTATCGTAACAATCATTGTAAAGTGCCAAAACATTCTTGGATTCCACATCAGCAGTACCGATCTTTGAATAGTAATATCCCATGATATTCTGCAATCGATCACTATAGTTTCGTGTTAATCCTACAAGCCGCTTCTTTTTTAAAAGATTTACGAGTGTTCCCTTCTTGACCGACTCTTCAGTGACCTTGAGGGTAATCAAATCTTCTAATTCAATTATATATGAGAAATCATCGACGGCCTCACTATACAGACTTTGATGAGGCTCATAGTAAAACCTACCCCTGATTTCCATTTGGTTAATAAATACCGAACGGGCCATTTCGTTAATCTTACTCGAATCAAGGCGCACTTCTGTTGATTGCTTTACACTTAAAGCAAAATCCTTTTTATACTTGTCCCATGAAGCATCTTTTAGCAAATCAGTAAGAAATTGGATTATGACTGAATACTTTTTCTTATCAAGAGTAGTTGTGAACTGACCTAGGATTTGATCTAAGATTTCTGGAACTTCATTCCCTTCGAACTTATCAAAAATTTCTGTGCGAACCCATTGATAGTGGTCATTTTTGAATGTGCTTCTTTTACCGCCGACTTCTTTCTTTTGTAGCGGTGTTGCATCTAATGGAAAGGGAAAAAACTTTTCACCCATGCTTTTGAAATACTTATCCCCGAAGTCATTTAGAAAAGTTTTAAACGGAACAACATTGAGTGGGGGAAGTACAAAATCAGAAAAAACCTTATCCTTGCGAAGCTCACCTTTAAAACTTTGAAGAGGAGCAAGGAACAAACTAGAGGATTTAAACTTTTGAGAGCCGTCATGAACCATATCGCATGGCTTGTTCAAGATTGCCCATAACTGAGATTTGTATTTGGGATTTTGATCGTAACTTTTTAGTAATGGTTCGAGCAACTCATAGCTTTTAAGAATGCTCTTAAAGTCAGCAAGCTCAAGTCTAACAACGTCTCCAGTCCTTAGACGCTTCTCTGGCTCGCTATCAAACTTTCGATACATGACATCTTCATGCGCTGCTAATTTTTCGAGGATTTCTTTTGGCTGCACGAGAGTGGATTATTTTGAATGAGCAGCTTTGAAATCTGCCAAGAAAAGTGAGAAGGAGGATTTTACGCTTAGCTTTTGAGGTCGAGCAGTGCGAATAGTTGGTTCAGAAACCAAAGCTCCAAATCGACGAGTGGCCTGAGCTGCAATCTCTTTTCGAGTTGTCGCTTTTGCTTTTGTTTTTGAATTAGCTTTCTTGAGTGCCATACTGCTTCCTATTCGGCTTTAAACCCTAACCGCCTTAATAAAAGCGGGAGGACAGTAATATCATAAATTACAGCAACTTATCAATTCTAGCCTGGAGATTTTTACCTGTGATGTCATCTAGTAATATCATGTCATGCAACCCACTATAATTACAACATAAAATATTGACCCGTATTGCCAGACTGGTCTTATGCGATGCTATTGGAGTTCTTGATTTAAAATCAGTCCATGTCCATCAGAGATTTAAACACTTAAGGGTCTTTGAAACTGTTTCACTCAAGATTGGCTCCGTTTCTACCGATATGTAGGCACTTGAAATCAATCGACCCAACTGGAGCCTTGGCCATGCCTATTGAAACCAAAATCTGGAAACTGAATGATCATTCCCCCGAGCCTGTTCCATTCTGCTCACTTGAGGCCGAAGAAGACTTGGAAAAAGTGTTATTCAAAAATATTGGCCTTATCCACGATCAACTTCTCCTCATCGGTCGGCAGGTCAATGCTTACGGAAACTTCATAGACCTCTTAGCTATTGAACCCTCTGGAAAATTGCTGGTCATTGAACTGAAACGAGATAGAACACCTCGAGAAGTCATAGCCCAGGTCCTCGACTACGGTTCTTGGGTAGTGACCTTGAAAGAAGAAGACATCGCTCAAATCTATAATAACTTCCAAACAAAGTATTTCCCAGGTCAGGCGGTGAAAACTCTTGCAGCCGCTATGAAAGAGAAGTTCGGATCACTGCCTGAGGAGCTAAACACAGAGCATAGCCTCATGGTTGTAGCGGCTAGGCTTGATGAAAGTTCCGAGAGGATTGTTTCTTATCTTTCTAAATACCATTCACTAGATATCAATGCAGTCTTCTTCAGATATTTCAGGGACGGTAAAACTGAGTACCTAACACGCACTTGGCTCAGAGAAGCAGAAGCTGAAACAATCTCTCCTGTACAATTAGCGGCTAGAGGCAACTGGAATGGTGAATACTACGCCTCCTTCATGGAAGGCCCCAGTCGATCATGGGAAGAAGCTAAGCAATATGGATTCATTTCTGCAGGTGGCGGAGATTGGTATACTGACACACTGGCCATGCTTTCACCTGGAGACAGAGTCTGGGTAAATATTCCTGGAGGCACAGGTTACGTGGGCGTTGGCATTGTTACAGACACAGTAAAACTTGCGAAGGACTTTAAGTTTAACGGGAAGAGTATCCTTGACCTTTCTAAAAATGGAAACGGTATTACCACCAACGGCGAAATGTTTGTAGCCGTGAAATGGATTAAAACTGTGGAAGTGGATAAAGCCGCAAAGGAGCAAGGTTTCTTCGGCAATCAAAATTCAGTGGCAAGACCAAAAACTTCTAAATGGGATTTCACTGTAAAAACCGTAGCGAGAATCTGGGGAATACAGCTGAATAAAGACAAAGCTGCTTAATGTAGCTTCTCCAACAGAGAGTCGTTGTAGTTTGCAGAAACCGCTAACTACGGCCACAAACTACAAAATGTAGCAACCACCGTTTTTTTGTGATTTTGTGTGATGTTTGTATACGTTGATATGTCTTTGAACGAATTAAATGATTGAATTTTTTTGGAGCTTGGTGGAGGTGGTGACGTATCACTAACAGTCCGAGATTATTCTCCAGATTCCCTCAAGCAACTACAAATCAATACAAACCAATAGTTTTAACCTAAAAAGCGATATTTGCTTAGGCCCGCCCTACTTAACCATCCTGCGTCTATTATTTGGAAAGCTTTTGTACGCTTCTGTACTATTTGAATAGTGCTCATTTTCAAAATAAAAAGATTGAATGAACTCCAATACTACATTTTCAATCTCCGAAATAGTTTTTGACCTTGTCCCTATTTGTCCTACTATGTCATCAACTTTGGTTCTCTCCTCTGCCTTCTTGCCGTATTGACCAAATGGAATTGAGTTAAATAATAGATCCAATCTATTCCAGTAATTTTTCTCTTCTGAGTGAGGACAGAATTTTACAAAAAACTCATCAATGAATTGAAAATGGTCACTAGGGAACCCCATTTTAACATCTCCATCTGAATTTAATACGTTATAAATTATTCGGTAACCAGTCTTCCTATTTGTGATTGCATTATATGCGCCTGGAGTTTTAATATGTCCGATTATTTTCCCTCTAAATACAGAGATAGCAAATGCCTGAGTTAACTTCACTATTGATGGAAGCATGATATTCGATTTAATTTTCGGGTTAGCAAGAAAGCTATGGAATGTTACTTCTCTCTCTGATAGGTCACTAACGAATGCACCAAAAAACACTTCCGAAAATAAATAGCAAGCCTTTAGATAATTATGGGCTTCGTTAGAAAATCTAAAATAGTCCTTCGCATTTTTATCATCCTCAATGCCCCCGACGCCTCTTAGAAATGCTTCACTTTCTTTTCCTTTCCTCAAAAAAAACTCTAAATTCTCGAGTGCATTAAAAGACCTAGGAAAGGCACCCAGGTTCGGAGGCATAACAGTTAGAGCATTTATCAATTCCATATTTCTTCCTTAACCCCTAAAGTCTTTTAAGCATTAGCAGCCTCAAAAGGATCATTTTAAAATGATCCTCGTCTACTAAATATTAATTTCTGGTCACTTTCCTCTATTAGATCATATGGAGCCCAAGTCATGTCATCTATTAGTCCATCTCGACCAGAGATGAGGTGTCGCACATTATCGAACTTGGCAAATTGCCCAACAAAATGTCTATTAAATCCTATTGCTGCATCCTCATCAATAGTTTGATTTAAAAATGCTCCCTCAAACCTACCTACTGTTAGAGAAACTATTGTTGTGGGATTAACAGTCAATATTAATTGAAAAGGTACCATTCCAGGAAGTGGCAGATATAGAGCAGGATGGAAAGGCACGGTAATTAGACAATTATAGAAATCATCTTGAGACCACAATGGGT
>DLGL01000036.1:0-10708 GCA_002482685.1 Bacteriovoracaceae bacterium UBA7695
CACTGCACCACGGCTCATCTTATTTGAAATCATGAGTGGCTCATCACCGTAATCAAAAGGGTTAAGACGAAATTTCTGCCCTGATTTTAGAAGACCTGATGAGTGCTCAAGCTGACCCTTGTATCCACGAGTTAAAACAACAGGTGTGAGACCATGAGAGATCATCCACTCAGCAAGCCAGATAATCGTAGGGGTTTTTCCGGTTCCACCAAAAGATAAATTTCCAACAGAAATAACCGGGACCTTGAAAGTTGTTTTTTTAAATACACCGTACTCAAAAAAAGATCGGCGTATTCTGTAAACCCACTCCCAGGCAAAACTTAACGGAGAAAAAGCCGTTATTTTTATAACCGATTTGAAACGTAATTTATTTTTTATTTGATCAACATCACTCATGAAGAACCTGTGCCATATATTTAGGGACTGAAAAATCTTCACCGGAGAGAAGATCTTTAGTGCCCTGCAGTTTCGCCTTGAGTTTATTATAAGCGTTTTCGCTATCTAACCAAGAACTGATTACTTGAGTAAGTTGCGAAGAGTTGACCTGGTCTTGAACGAATTCAGGGAAAACCCGTTCCCCATGGATGATATTGGTCAGGGAGATGGGACCTTTGTACTTTATAAAATTATAGTAAACAAATTCATTTAAAAGCGAGGCCTGGTAACATACCACCGTAGGTAATTCAAATAGGCCCGTACTTAGAGTTACAGTTCCGCTTGCCGCTAGGCTAAAATGGCAGTTCCTCATCGCCTGAGTGAGCTCAGTGGAATCGTACCAGACATCAATGTCATCTTTAAAATATTCATAGATATCATTCTGAATATGGGAAACCTTAACAAGATGAATTTCGAGTTTGTAGCGTTTTTTAAGCTCGATGGCCGTCTGAATAAATATAGGTAAAAGCGAATGGATCTCAAACCTCCGGCTGCCGGGAAGAAGAAGGAGTTTTACCTTATCTTCCCAGGATCCATAGGGTTTCTTAGGAATATCCTGCAGTTGATCTTTGTAGGTAAGCATCAATGGATGAGGAACTCCCCTCACCTGTTTGACACCTCTGTCGAGAAACCAGCTTTTTTCAAAAGGTAAAATAGTGAATAGTGTGTGCACCGTTTCGGAGAGAACCTGGGCCCGGTGGGCCTTCCAGGCCCAGGCCTGAGGTGCTACATAATAAAGAACTTTTACTCCGCGCTTTTTTAAGCGCTTTGCAAGTCTCATATTGAAACCTTGAAAATCGACTAAGATGGCAACCTTAGTTCCACGCTTAATAACTTCATTTTCAATTCTCGAAAGGGCGTTAAAATAAAAAGGAATTTTTCCAATAACCTCAGAGAAGCCCATGCTGGAAAAATCTTTCAAATGATAGAGGAGCTCGACACCGTGGGAAGCAAGCTCTTCGCCCCCTACACCATAAAATTGGGCATCAGGAACAAGCTCCTTTAATTCAGGAAAGAAGCTCATGGCATGTTCTTCACCGGACTTTTCACCGGCAATGATCAGACAGCTAGCCAAGATTAACCGACACAGTCTCACCTGTTGCGAGAGATTTGAGAGCCGAATCAACTAAATGAACAGCGTTCAGTCCGTCCTTCAATCCGATGATGGCAGGTTTCGCGTTCTGGATGCTGTGATAAAAACTTTGGTGTTCAAGCAGAAGATGGTCTCGTTTTGTGTAAGCTTCTTCTTTGACAAATGTACCATCTGGATAGGTTGAGTTCGTGGCTTCAAAGATTTTATTCGTGAATAGATCAATTGTCGTCATGCCGTGCTTTGAAATAACTTCAAGATCACGCATCTCTTTAACAGAATTTCTCCCAATTACAATATCGGCCTGGCAATTGTTTTCCATTTCTAAATGAATCGTGGCGTGATCCCAATTATTTGTTCTGATTTTATAGCCATGAGCACTTATTTTTGTAGGTCTTTGTTTAAAAAGATAAAGAATTAAATCCAGATCATGGATGGCCAGATCCTGTACCACATCTACATCTGTCGCTCTTCCTTTAAAAGAAGCAGATCGATTGATGCGGATTGAATATGGTGGAGTTAGAGTTTGAAATTTTTCTTTTAGTTTGTCCCAAGCTTCATGAAATCTCTCGGAATGACCCACTTGGAGGACAACATTTTTACTTGATGCAATTTCTTTAAGCTTTTTGGCCTCTTCATCGTTTGAACAAAGGGGCTTCTCGCAGAATACATGCTTATTGTTTTGAAGTAAGTAGCTCACGAGTTCAAAATGGGTCGAAGTTGGAGTGACAACGAAAGCCGCATCAATCTCATTAATAATTTCTTTTATATCATCAACTATCTTCACGTGAGGATGACCTGCTCTCGCCGCTTCCTGACCTGCAGGAAACTTCTCAACGATAGCAACAAAATCTGCCACATCCTTATGGGCATCCACTTTTTGGCAATGCCATTTCCCGAGGTGACCGTAACCTAAAACTGCAACTCTGACTTTATTCATATTTATCCTGCCATGAACGGCGCTATTCCGATTTCTGATTTTTTAATAAAGGCTGCGATTTCCTGAATAACAACATTATTTTTATATTCATCCATCAATTCAGGATGAGACACAAAAGCACGTGGAGCAAGAGCGGAGGCTTCCATAGTACGGTAAAAGTCCACCACTTCCGATACAACTTCTTTTGCATGGCCCTGGCGCTTAAGCCCAATGATGTTGATTCCTTTAAGTTTCACCCGGTTTCCATAAGCAGTACAGAACTGAGGTATGTCACGATCAATTCCAGATCCGCCACCGATGTAGGCGCCACGGCCAAGAGTTACAAATTGAGAAATCCCGGTATTACCACCTACGATAACTCTGTCTCCGATATTTACATGCCCTGCAAGCATAACATTATTGGCAAAAGTTAAGTTATTCCCAAGTGTGCAGTCATGAGCGATGTGACAGTAGGCCATGAAAAGAGAATTGGAACCGACAATAGTTTTCAAATCCTGCTTTAAAGTTCCACGGTGAATTGAAACGTATTCACGAAAAGTATTATTATCTCCAATGATAGTTTCTGTGGGCTCATTTTTATACGAGTTATCCTGCGGAGGAGCGCCAATTGACCCAAATTGAAAGAACTTATTATTTTTACCAATAGTCGTATGACCATCAACCACAACATTGGAATGAAATACACAATCATCTCCAACTGTAACGTTGGCACCAATCACACAGAATGGACCGATCTGAACATTGTTTCCAATTTTAGCCTCTGGATGAATGAAGGCCATAGGATGCGCTTCGTAATTTTTAGACATATTTTCTCGCTTAGTTATTAAATTTTAAAGAGGCCATCACACTTGTTTGTGAAATGAGATCACCATTAGAATAGATTGAACAATCGTACATTTGGATCGGTCCCCTTACCTTTGTCAAAGTTGCGTGAACTTCAAGATCCATGGGAGGAACCACAGGTTTTCTAAAGCGCGCAGAATCGATACCGAGAAGGGCAACTTCAATTTTACTATCGGATTTTGGTTTACAGTAAAGGGCCAGAAAAGAAGCAGCTTGCGCCATCATTTCAACCTGAACCACGCCTGGCAGGATTGGGTCGCCAGGGAAATGGCCTTCCAAAACTTTTACCGACTGATCCACTCTAAAAGTACAAATGGCCGTTCCACCAACTAACTGAGTTGGAGTGTAGGGTCCACCATCAGCGCTCAGACCATTAACGAGCTTGATTTCTTTGACTCCGTCTATAAAGAGAAAAGGATCCCGGTGGGGTAAGAAATCCATCACCTGTTTTTTATCAAGTAACATCTATAGGCCCCTTAGTTATCTTTTAAAGACATTTTACGAACATAAGCGAAGCCTTTCATCCACTCTTTGAGATCTCTAGCAGGGTGACCACCAAGTTTTGAGCCAGCAGGCCAGATAGCACTCTCATTAACCATAGCTCCACCCGCAACCTGAGTTCCCATCCCTATATGAGAATCCGGCCCGATCGCTGCGCGACCACCAAGAACCACGTAGTCTTCAAGAACCGCGCTGCCCGCAATTCCCGCCTGCCCGCAAAGGACACAGCCGCGACCTAATTTTACGTTATGAGCAACTTGCACCAGATTATCAATACGGCATCCAGAACCTATGATGGTTGGAGAGAAAGTCCCTGCATCGACTGAAGAGTTGGTACCAATCTCCACATCATTATGAATAATCACTCCGCCCATGTGCCAGATTTTTTTATGCTCGCCTTGATGAAAAGTGTAACCAAAGCCGTCCCCACCAATAACGACTCCAGAGTGAAATCTGCAGTTTTTACCGATTGTGGTAAAGGGATAGATCGTGACATTAGGATAAATTTTTGAGTTATCCCCAATAGAGACATGAGGAAGAATGACAGAACCGGAAAGGATCTCTACGTTAGCACCAATAATGACATGCTCACCGATAAATACATTCTGTGAAATGCGTGCGGTGGGATCAATTTGGGTGGTGCCCATCTGTCGACCATCCACCTGGGTATTCATGTCTTTCATCTTTAGATCATAAAACGGTTTTGAAAGAATCGTTAAACTAAGGGGTACGTTAGGAGAAGTGACAATCCAGTCCAGATTATCAACTTTAGTCTTAAACTCTGCACTCATCAGAGAGTAGAACTTCTCATCGATTACGACTCCGAGCTTTAAACTCCTTGCAGTCTCGACGAGAGGTAGAAATTTATCCAGGAATTTGGCGTTTTTAATGAAGATAAAGCTGTTGGGAAGAAGCCCATCTAAAGCAGAAATGGCCAGAATTTCTTCTGGCCACTCGGGATTTTTAACAATTTTTAAAGTTGAATCGAACTTTAAGAGATCGTTTATTTTCATTTATTTTCCAGGATGTTTTTTATCGTAGGCTTTGATCACTTCTTCAGTAAGATCTTTTTTAGCTTCAGCGTAGATGATCGGAGCAGCAGAAAGCTCAAACGTCATTGCAACAGCATTGGCCTTAGAAACTTCATCGATGATTGGGCGAAGTTTTTCAAGAATTGGTTTTTTGAAATCTTGTTCCATTTTCTGGATTTCTTTCTGAAACTCCATCGTTTTAGATTGAAGCTTCATCATCTGCTCCTGGATCTCGCGCTCTTTATTCATACGAGCTGCTTCGGCCAGAACCATTGATTGCTTTTTATAATCATCCTGGGCTTTTTTGATTTTATCTTCATCTTTTTTAAGAAGGACTTTCTTATCATTGAAGGCTTTTTCAAGTTTTGTTTGAACGCCCTTACCTTCTTTAATGGTTGTGATGATTTTTTGAATATCAACCAAGCCAACCAAGACGCTAGCTTGAGCAGAAACACAAAGTGAAAGGATCAAAGCTGCAAATAATGTCTTCATATATACTCCTTAAAGTATCAACACTTTATCACTGATTAAAACAATTGTCCTATGTCAAAATGGAACTGGTTACCTGACTCATTTTCGCGAGGATTGACCGGGAATCCAAATTCAAAACGCAAGACTCCGATAGGAGAGAACCAACGAAATCCAAAACCATAATTTGATCTCAGAGCATAGTTATCATTTTCACCGATTCGTTTTTCAAAGACGTTACCAGCATCATAAAAAAGCACCCATTTAAGTCCTGCTTCTTTGATCAGGGGATGCTCTAATTCAAATGTACTCAGGAGTGAAAAGAGTCCCCCGAAGTTGAACATTTCAAACTTATCAGTATCAGTGTTAAGCGCTCTTCTTCTTGGGCCAATGTCTTCCAGATTAAATCCACGCATGTTTCTCGCGCCACCCATAGAAAACTTCTCTACACGTGGAATCTCACGGGCGGTCGTTTTAAATAGCTGAGTGGCATTGACTCGGGTTCTGAAAACTAAATCACCGATCAGCGGCTTATAGTAGCGGCCTTCAAGTTCACCTTTCATCCATCTCATGGTTCCACCAAGACCGGTGTACTCAATCGATGAGCTGGTATAATAACCACTTGTAGGTTCAAAAATATTGTTTCGGCGGTCCCGGATTATCGAGGCTTGAAGAGAAGAAGCTGAACCATTCTCAACACTCTCATCAATTCCTTGATTAATAACATCCATTACTTTGTTATCTTCGTAACGGTAGGTTAAGAAAAGACGTGTGTACTCAAAGATCGGGTGACCAACTCGGACATCTCCCCCGTGCTTGCGGTACGCGAATGAACGAATAAAATAAGAAACAGTCTGGTAATAGTCCCATCCTGCTGTCCACTTCGTATCGAAAAGGTAAGGCTCTGTGAAACCTAGGTTATAAATCTGCTGGCGGTCTGAATAAGATAAGTTCAGGTTGATGTTCTGACCTAATCCACGGAAGTTATTCTGAGCAACCGAAGCCTGAATAAATCCTTTTGTCGCCGTCGAGTAACCGGCACCAAGAGAAATCTGGCCCGTCGGACGCTCTTTGATCGAGATTTCGACATCAAGAATGTTATCAGTGCCTTTTCTGGTGATAGTGTTAAAGACCACACTCTCCGGCTGGAAGAATCCTAAACGGTTTACGTTGTCTTTTGATGTCCTGAGCTTGGACCCCGAATACATCTCACCTTCATGCACACGAAGTTCCCGGCGGATAACTTTATCCCGGGTTTTCGTATTGCCTTTCATAATGATTTTTCCAAAATAAGCGATCACACCTTTTTCGAAAGAAAAGATTACGTCTACTTTGTTTTCGCCTGGAACAATTTCCAAAGTTCTAAGAACGTTGGCAAAGGCATAACCTTTGTCCTGGTACATTTCAGTTAAGGTTTGAATATCAAGACGAAGGTTTTCTTCGTTATAGATTTCTCCAGACTTGATTTTAAGTTTTTCCATCATTTCTTTTTCAGTGAAGAGAAGCTCCCCATTGAAAGAGACATTGTTAACAGAAAATTGTGGACCCTCTGTGAGACGGACAGTGATAAAAATCCATTTTTTATCTTCCGAAGCTGTCACTTCAGGATTCTGGATATTTACCTGCAGATAACCACGGGTTTTATAGAGGTATTTCATTCTCTCTACGTCAGTCTGAAAATTGATTTCTTTAAAGTTTCCCGATCCAGACAAGAATGAGAAATAAGACTCTTCACGAGTCTGCATGAAATTTTTAAGTTCATCATCCCCTAGAGCTTTGTTACCCAAAAATGTGATTTTTTTAACTCTTACTTTGTCCCATTCTTTAATCTTGAACTGAACTTCAACAGATCCATTCGCATTGTCTTTGAGCTTATAAGTGGCCAGGGCAAGAAAGTAGCCCTTCTCTTCGTAGTGTTTCTGGAGAAGAAGAACGTCATTTTTTAGAGTCGAAATATCTAAAATATTAAACTCTTTAGTCTTAACCTGCTCTTTTAAATCATCATCGTTTATCTCGTCATTTCCCTCGAAAGTGATCTTTGAGATGATGGGCTTTTCTTTGACCTTAAAGAGAAGGATATTTTTCCCATCTTTGATCTTATGATAAGCCTCAACTTCTTCAAAATACTTCATTTCATAAATGCGGGAGAGGTCTTTTCTCAAGAGATAGTTGTCGAGCATCATTTCAGGACGGGTGCCCAATTTTTCTGTAATTGCCTCAGCTTCAACTTTTCTGTTACCTACAACTTCGACTGAATCAACACGGAAAAATTCACGGATAGGACCAATGATTTCCTGAGAAAAAGCTGCTGAAGAGCTTAAACTTAAAAATGAAATGAGAAATACAAAGAGGACATTTTTCAACTAATGAATCCCTTAACGCGAAGCGCTATCCTATGAATTTTATTTGCAGCTCAGGATTCTAGCCAATTATCTGACCATCTTCAATTACTATTTTCCGGGGAAAAAACGAAGCTACTTTATCATCGTGAGTCACAACTAGAAGTGTTGCCCCAAAATCGGTTGAAAGATTTTTTAAGAGGTCGGCCACTTTTTCAGAATTTTTGGAATCCAGATTTCCTGTGGGCTCATCACAGAGAAGAATTTTGGGCCTCAGGCTTAAAGCACGGATAATGTTAATACGTTGCTGCTCCCCGCCGGAAATTTCGAAAGGATATTTAGACAAACAATGTTTCACACCCAGGATTTCAGCGAGTTTTTTTTGATCATCTTCAACTTGTTTAAGATCTTTTCCACCAATCCGCGCTGGCAGAAGAATATTGTCCCTACATGTCATTGAAGGCAAAAGAAAATGAAATTGAAAAACAAAGCCTACTGAGCTGTTTCTAAAATCGGCCAGACCCTCATCCCCCATATCGGAGAGATTTTTCTTATCTATAACGACTTTACCGGATGTTGGCTGATCCAGACCACCGAGCAAATAAAGAAGCGTAGATTTCCCAGAGCCTGAAGCCCCACGGATGGCCACGAGCTCTTTTTCCTCGATACTGATGTTTATTCCCCGAAGAACTTTCGTTTTACCAAATGATTTTTCCACATTTTCCAGACGGATAAAGCTCATGCAAACTCCTGACGCAAACCCTGTACAATGGGTCGGCTTTTTAATCTCCAGTAACCAAAGACTCCAGCAACTAAAACCCAAAGTAAGGAGACCACGTAAACTGTTAAGTAAGCTTTAGTATCAAGACGTATCTGTAGAGATGAAAGGACGTAGATCTCACCCGGAATCTGAAGGAAAGATAGATTGGCCAGACTCCAGTTGAACACCAATGACAACAGATGAGCACNNCAAAGGATGAAAATTGAAATGAACCAAAATCTCATGAGCTTTTTAAGCGAAAGACCTACGGCCCTGAGGAAGAAAAAATCCTGGGCTTTTTTTTCCATAATATAAATAACAAAGGCCATAATGTTAAACACAGCGACTACCACAATCAATTGAAGAATAAGTGATATGGAGAGCTTCTCAACTTTTACAGCTTCAATTAAAAATGAATACTCACTCCAAAAAGGGCGTACAAGATATTCCTGATCCAGATGAGCACGCAGTTTTTCCTGATCTTTTTGAACAATATCCAATGACTCAAGTGGTCTGGATGGATCTTGAGTTGTAATGATGAGAAGATTGATAAATTCACGAACATCAAGCACTCTTGCCAGATCATTTCTGGGCAAATAAACCAACCGCAGATCTTTTTGGTAAATCCCGTGCTTAATCAGGCCAGATATTTTAAACAGCCTCACGGTTGGTAGCGATTCTGAGGATTCATTCCCGCGACCGAAGGTCAGAGCTATTTCATCTCCTGGAGCTACACCCAGAGCCTTTGCCAGCTCTTCCCCTATGACAAGTCCACCTTCAGGTATATTAACTTTAAGACCAGTGGCTTCTGAAAAATTTTCAGACTCTATCCCTCGTACTAAAACTCCTTTACTGATTCCATTGAAAAGAGCGAAGGCTTCAGTTTGGATAACAGGTGCCACCGCCCGGGATTTAATATGAGTCAGAGATTCTTTCAACTCATCATTCAGAGTAAAAAAACCTTTTTTAGAAGTAATTAAAATATCCCCGGAAGAATGACGAAGACCGGACTTAAGCAGGTGATCGAATCCATCCATGAGACCAAATGTGCAGAGGATAACCGCAATGGAGAAGGTGAAACTAAAAAGGGTCGCCAACAGTATTTTTCCTGCTGAGCGACCGTGTAATACTACTTTTAGGATGCTGAAATAAGAATTAGACATCTTCTTCTGAGAAGAAATGCTCTTTCTTAAGGAGTGGGAAGAGGATGACGTCCCGGATAGTGTGACTGTCAGTAAGAATCATAACCAAGCGGTCGATTCCAATCCCCTGTCCTGCTGTCGGCGGCATTCCGTATTCAAGAGCACGGACAAAATCATAATCTACATCTGAAGCCTCATCATCCCCTGCTTCTTTTTGCATGGCCTGATCAGCAAAGCGGTCAAGTTGGTCAGTAGGATTATTTAACTCTGAGAATGCATTTCCGATTTCCCAGCCGTTCATGAAAAATTCAAAACGGTCCACAAACTCGGGATTCTCATCATTACGACGGGAAAGCGGAGAAACCTCAGTTGGGTACTCCGTAATAAATGTTGGTTGAATAAGTTTAGCTTCAACCAGTTCTTCAAAACAAAGAACCAGGAGGCGGCCCCATGAAAGACCTTGGGCCTTCTTTTGGTCAGCATTGGTTGATTTTAGCAGTCCCAGCAAGTGAGTGCGGTCATTTACCTGATCCATTGATGAATTGGTGAATTTAGCAACTGCCTCTCTCATAGTAAGACGAGCGTATGGACCCTTGAGATTAATTTCGTGTTCACCAAATTTAATCACATCTGTTTTAAGAACATTTTGAGCAATACCCACGAGAAGATCTTCAGTGAAATCCATGAGATCAAAGTAAGTGGCGTAGGCCCAATAGAATTCAATTGATGTGAACTCAGGATTATGCTTAAGAGATAAACCTTCGTTTCTAAAACATCGGTTAATTTCAAACACCTTATCGTATCCACCCACAATCAAACGCTTCAGGTGAAGCTCGGGGGCGATTCGTAGGAAGAGCTCCATGTCCAGAGCATTATGGTGAGTATTAAATGGCTTTGCAGCTGCACCACCGGCCACCGAGTGCATCATAGGAGTTTCAACTTCCAGGAAGTCATTTTTATAGAAGTACTCGCGGATAAAGCGGATGATTTCTGAGCGGCGACGGAGTTTTTCTCGAGTCTCATGACTCATAATCATATCAACATATCTCATGCGGTAGCGAAGCTCGGTATCAGTCAGACCGTGAAATTTCTCCGGAAGAGGACGGATTGACTTCGTAAGGATGGAAAACTCACGAACATTTAAGGCGAGATCCCCTTT
>DLGL01000036.1:10787-21317 GCA_002482685.1 Bacteriovoracaceae bacterium UBA7695
AGTTTTAAAAACATCACCTTCTGCATAAACGATATCACCGAAATCAAGATGCTTGTATTCTTCAAGACCTTTCTCTGATGTGAGCTGCTTAGAAATATAGAGCTGGAAACGGCTATGGCCATCATCACATTGAAGGAATGCAGCTTTTCCAAAGTCTCGGACCATCATCACACGACCGGCCACTTTATATCTTGGAGTCTCCCCAATTTCTTCTTTCGACATGTGAGAGTATTTTTCTGTCAGCGCAGAAAATTTTGTATCCGGTTTATAGCCATTCTTATAAGGATTTGATCCCGACTCTTCGAGTTTCTTACGTTTGTCCGCGCGAACATCCATCTGCTCTGAGAATTGTTCTGTCCACCGTCTAACGTGTTTGTCTTTCATAATTTTCCCCGATGTCGTTAAGTTCATGTCGCTCATAAATCATCCGATCCTGTATCTTGTACTTCTCCCCCGAGACTTTGCCACTGGAGATAAGCTTTCATAAAATCATCTAAGTCACCATCTAAAACAGTTTCAGCTTGTGAAGAATGAAATCCATTTCGGTGATCTTTAACTAGCTTGTAAGGGTGAAGAACATAAGAGCGGATTTGAGAACCCCAGGCGATATCTTTTTTACCGGCCTCAATTTTGTCCTGCTCTTTTCTGCGTCTCTCAAGTTCGTGCTCATACAGGCGGGATTTCAAAATCTTCATCGCCATGGCCTTGTTTTGAATCTGTGATCTCTCATTTTGACAGGCCACTACGATTCCAGTGGGATAGTGGGTGAGACGAACAGCCGAGTCCGCGGTGTTAACTGACTGTCCACCGGCCCCACCTGAACGGTAGATATCGATACGAAGGTCTTTATCCAGTATTTCTATTTCAATGGTGTCATCCACTTCAGGAGTCACATAAATTGAAGAAAAAGACGTGTGCCGTCTGGCGTTTGAATCAAAGGGAGAAATCCGCACAAGCCGGTGAACTCCACTTTCAGACTTAAGTAATCCAAAAGCAAAATTTCCCTGTACCATAAGAGTGGCAGATTTAATTCCTGCAGAGTCGCCATATTGAAAATCTGTCACAGTAGCTTTGAATTTTTTAGCTTCACACCAACGCTGAACCATCCGTAGAAGCATTCCCGCCCAATCACAAGACTCTGTCCCGCCTGCTCCGGCGTTGATTGTGACAATGGCATTATTCACATCGAGCTCGCCTGAGAGAAGAGCTTTTTGTTCGGCTTCAGAAAGAGCTAATTCCAGCTTAGGAAATAATTCGATGGCCTCAGTGACTGAAGCATCATCTCCGGCCTCACCCATTTCAAGTAAGACTTCGAAATCATCGCTGAGATTTTTTACTTTGGTATAACCGTTAACTACAGATTCAAGGAGGGATTTTTCTTTTTGAATTTTTGAAGCGTTAGCAGTGTCATTCCAAAACCCCTCAAGGGCCTCTAGATCTGAAATTTCTCTGATGCGGTTTTTTTTGCGTTCGACGTCAAAGCGACCTCCGTATGGTTTCCAGAGTTTCTTTCACAGAAGCGAACTGAGATTTGTAGTCGGCCAGCTTAAGGCGCAGCGAATCATCCATAAAAAACCTTTCAAAAGTGTCCCTCACTCTAACAAAGAGTGAGGTCTTTTGAAAAGAGAGGACTCGCTAATCCCGGGGGATATTCGTTGGATCTTTCATCCAGGCACAATCAAATGGCCTCTCGGCGGTTTCAGGGTTAGCGTCATAGGCCGCTTGAACCTTCTTTTTACTTTCTTCACTCACAACTCTGAGAATTGATGCAATGGTTTTGCGCGTGGCCGGTGACTTGTTGTTTTTGCCAATGAGCTTAGTAAGGTTAAGAATTGTTTTAGCAATATTTGCACCGCCCTCAACTTTGGGCTGACTCTCAAATTTCACCAGGTACTGAAATACTGTCTGACCTAAAAATTCTTTGATTTTAGGAGGAAGGTTTTGTGTGACCTCGGGAAGCATTCCAAAAATAGCGGGACGATAAATATCCCAGGCGTCCTGAACCTTAGAGCCTGAGTTAATAAGCTCAACCGGATCCATCAAATTGTTTTGATTTGTATCCCATCTGGTGATGGTTGTTTCAATATGCATCATCGCCAGAATCATCGACATAACATCGCCTTCAGAATACGGGACTTCAACTTTAGCAGGTTTTGGATCCGTCGGCGTTGGCTCTAATGGATAGAATTGACAAGTCCTCGCAGCTTCTGCGGCGGCATTAACGTAAGTCATATTGTGGACAGAATTGAAATTTTGCTCACAACCTAACTCAGGATCTGCTCCGAAGTAATCAAAAAGTCTCTCGAGATAAGGTCGATAGTTGGTACAGAGCGCTTCGATGAAATGATCTTTAAAACAGTTGGGTTCAATACGCCCATACATATCCCGGTCACAATTTTTTGTTTCATAAAATTCAAAGACTTTCTTTTTTGCATCCATAGCAGTAATCAAACTGACTGCAAACTCAGTAGCCTCATTCACATCCAGTTCGGCATTCTCATCAGACTGAGACTGAAAAAGTGATCCTAAAAGTGTGATCGTTTCTGCTGTACTGGCCGCCCTGTGAGGAAGAAAGACATCCATTTCAATCAAATCATCTTCAAAGTTTTTAACTATTTCCTGAAGCTGAACGACTTTTGCTGTAGTAAGATTATAACTTCTATAAAAAGTTTTAATACCATATTCGAGCATGGCAATCTCACCCGTTCCATCCACATTGCGGATAAAGTCCAGAGAGTATGTGGCCATATCTGCTCCACCCCTCATGTACCTGTATTCAGTAACAATTCGAGCAAACTCGGTGAAGTTCACTTTATCATCCGGAAAATCTGTTTTGTAATCATCCCACTTGATCAATACAGACTGTGGTCTATCCAGAAGGGCCTTAATTCTCGGGAAATTATAAAACCGGTGGAAGTCCTGTACACGGTCTGTGACATTATAAACGTGATTAAAAATGGTCTCAAGGTTTTCCCCATTTATCCATTTATCTAGTTTATGAGACATGAGATCATCTTCTCTTTTATAAGTAAGAATTCTCATGCCTTCTTTTATAAGTTTTCGGTATTTCCCTATTTTATCTTCTTCGTCCGGTATAAAGCGGTCGATACCATCAATGGCCATATCCACTTCAAAGAAACTTTCCTGAAGCCGGGCTGTCCCACGGCTTGGATGANNTGAAATAAAATTCTCATGATACTGGCCGTGTCTTCTTTTAAGAATGACATGAGTTCTTTTTGTTCAAGATCAAGATCCTTGAACCTGACTCCATCTAAAACCAGGGGAAGAAGCTCGGGGAGATGATCAAAGAGAAAACCTAATTCAGTATGTGTGATGGTTGTAACGTCACCGCCGAGAAGAATTTTTTTAACAAAAAGAATCCCTTCAATTTTCTCCAGGGAGGTGCTGTTATCTTTAATGAATCCACGAAGGATATCCATCGTATCGACGTAATGAATGGCCCCGCCACGGTTGGCGACAAAAATTTTCTGAAATACTGCGCGGATTTCAGAAGCTGATTCTGCAACTAAAGCACGGTGAGTTTTATGAACATATAAATTCGCCGGAGAATCTGAGCCAAAAGTATTTTCATAGTGTCTGGCAGAATGGATATTAAAGGTTCTGACCATCTCTACAATTAAGTCAACATTGTTACGGGAAATAAACCCCTTCTCTTCCCCAGTTATAAGAGTTCCAAGAGCAAAAATTGAATTTACAATGGAAATGGTTTTAGGAGTTGTATCTGGCCGATTTCTTTTGAGATAAGCAATGAGAGCCTTTTGAGAAAGTCTATCCCCCACGCTTAGCTCAGATACATTCATAAATAAATCGAGATTTTTTTTCAGACAATTAATTGTAGGACTAATGTTTTCTTTGATGATGCTTGAAAAACGATCCATATCAAGTTCGCAGTTGGCCTGCTGACTAGATCCACCGAGATCTCTCTTCGTTACTTTTTTTCCGAAGAGATCTCCACAACTCGTTAAAGTGGTGAACATGAGTAAAAGGACAAACATCGTGTTTAGTTTATTCATCCTTTAATTTTCAGGGCATTTCAGAGGGGAATCAAAGGAAATGAGCATCGGCAGAAATGCCCTTGGTGTTGACACCAAAGGCATTCAATTTCAATAACTTAGAAGATTATCTTGAGGAAATTCGGCCACAGATTTTGAATAAATTTTTGAGTTTTACTCTCACTTTCGCTGTTAACGTCCTGCATAAGCTCCATATCATCATGTGTCATCGAGAGCGGAGCCTGCATACTTGAGTTAATTGCCTCAGCACTAGGGTCATAATCCTCAGGGATCGGAAGATTGCGCATCATCTTACAATCGAATGCAGACTTCGCTCCTTGCTCTCCAATTGCCACAAGAATAGAAGCGATCGTTTTTCTATTCGCGTTGGCTTCTTTCTTAAAATGAAAAAGAAATTTAACGAATTTCCAAACACTCTTAAATTCTTCTGGGTTTGGGACTTGTTCGTACTTAACCAAATATTGGTAAATTTGTTTTTTAAATATTTTAACCGGCGCTGGAAGATTTTCCATAAATCCATCCAGAGCAGGCGAATAAATATTGTAAGCATCCATAACCTCTGACGGATCCATATAATTATTTGCCTTTCTAACATCCCAGCGAATTATAGTAGTCTCAATATGCATCATCGCCAGGAAGATCGACATGGCGTCTCCCTTACTATAATAGATCTCTTCGGTTGTTCCTGGATACACGTGACACGTTCTAGCAGCTATCGTTGAACGCTCCAGGTAGGCACTGTTCGCCTCAATTGTCGGCGCGTCTTCAGGAAATTTACAAACGAGCTTCAACTTGTCGTAAACTTTTACTCCCAAAGATGCGAACAATTTTGGAAATTGGTCTGGATAATTCCAGCAGATACCTTTTAGAAAATTTTCTTTGAAACATTTCGGTTCAATCCTGCCGAATTCATCCATCTGACATTTATTATCTTTTACCAATTGAGAAAAATAACTCAATTCATCCACGAGAGGTGGCTTTACATTTGGTTTCGCCACAGCCGTGGGATCAATAAAATCCGGCATAAGTTGATCCGAAATATCAACTGCCGTGAATAAGCTTATAGCGAATTCTGTCGCCTCATTTACATCAAATACTTTGTTTTCATCAGACTGATACTGAAATAAAGAGCCTAGTAGAGTAATCGTTTCAGCTGTCTTAACTTCTCTTCCAGGTAGAACAAGGTTTGCATCAATTAAAACTTTTCTAAATTTGTTCAGTAGATTAACGACATGATCTTTAGTCATGTAAACATACTTCTCCATATGCGCATGATCAGCAGTTGCAGAGGCCGTACAAAGATCTTTCCCCTCTTTGTCTTTGAGTTGAAGATTTGGACAACCATACTGATTCATAACCAGAGTCAAAACATATTCATAAAGAGCAATTTCAAATATAGCATCGGGGTTACGCTTATAGCTATCTGTATAGTAAGCAGAAATGTTTTCACCTTTCATGAACCGGTAATTTTTAATAATTCTTACAAAATCATCAACACGTTTTTTTTCAGTCTCATCGTAAAGTTCGTGAAGACGAGCAAAATCATAAAGGATAGGACCGTTGTTAGCGCCCACAATCCTGACAAATTCAGTTTCCCAGAAGGTATAAAAAAAGCTACCCGTAGTAAGAACGTTCAACCCATGAGTAAAAGCGCGTTTAAGATCCCCACCAGTGATCATATCTGATTTTGGATCTCCACTCATAAGAAGAACTTTAGCTTCCTTAAAGAGGTCCATGTAATCATCAAGATTTATATCAGAGTCTTTATCGACGAAGATTTTAGCTGCTTCAACCGCATCAGATATACTAAAGAGATTTTCATTTTCACGATTTGAATTTCCGAAGACCAAAGTATTAATGAGCTCCAGATCCGGAAGAAGAAACTCTACGATTTCCCCCTTATCCATTTTGATGTTCTTATACCGGACACCATCCAGAGCAAGAACAACATAAGAGCTGAAATTATCAATTAGCTTTGCCAGCTCGATATGCGTGATTGTATTTTTGTCACCACCGAGAATAATTTTTTTGCCAAACAAAAGCTTTTTAACATCGGCCATTGATGCATCATTATTTTCTGTCGTGAAGCTGTCGATGAGTTGTACAAGGTTAAGTTCGTGGATCTCGCCTTTACGGTCAGTATTAAATATTTTTCGAAGTTCGTTTGAAATACTTAAAGCAGCAGGTTTAATCCTTTCTGTGCGGACAGAATCATAATTCCTGAACGTGATAGAGTCTTTTGAACGGAAAAATTTAAAGTCAACTGAAGCGATTCTGTTAAAGATCTTAGCAAATTTAACTAAGGCATCAACATTATCAGCAGAAATATAATCAGGATCATCACCATAAACTAAAAAGTTAAGATCAAAAACGGCTTTTAATGAACGCAGGACCTCAGGTTTAATATCATTACGGTTTCTCTTAAGATAACTTTCAAGCGCTTTACGGGACAGATAGCGAGGTCGCTTAGATTCAACAACTTTGATAAACAAGTGAAGGTTCTTTCCAAGACAATCGATCGACTCCTCAATATTCTCTTCCATTATTAGTGAGAAATTATCCACATTCAGATCACAGCTAACTTGAAGCTTCTTCGATTGAAGAAGATTCTCGTTGATGTCCTTCTGGAACAAATCACTACAGCCGCTGACTAGCATCAGCAGGCAGAGAGTTGAGAGCATCAAAGTTGTTCTAAAAAAATTCATACATTTCCTAATAAACGTAACGAAGACCCACAAAAAGAGCATCGTTATTTGTATAAGGCGACCAATAGGATTTACCACTATTAGGGGTGCCGATCATATTCACTCCAAGAGTCAAAAGCAATGCTTTGGTTACAGAATACCCCGCGCGTAACATCACCAGGCGGTCTGTAGTGAGCATGTCGTACTTGATATCACCCATAAGTTTAAAGTTTTTCTTAAAATTACGGGATAAAAACAGATTCACTGCCTGATTCCAACGCGGGTCTGATGCAAGGTTATCAGCATCACGATCATATGGACTCACTCGCGCAATATAATTGAAGCCCATGCCGAAGGTGTCGTTCACTTGAGAAAGACCCCACCCTAAATAGGCCTCACGCCTCTTTTCAGTTTTAAGGTCAGTCTGATCAGTTGCTTCCTGGTTTCCATCAGGAAAAGTGTTAGGAAAGATGGCTATTCCGCCAAAATACATTTCAAGATCTTTGTTGCGGTATTTTACATTTCCACCAAAGACATCATGGTAATAAAATTCAGGGGTAACAAAAGCTTTTACGTGGCTGGAGTCACCAGCTATTTTTACTTCTACTTGAGTTGAAATCTGATTTTCCGGCTTTCTCATGAAGTAGAAACTCGTCATGAAATGTTTTGTTTCTACACCCAATGAGCCACCTGCTGATGACCGAAAAATTACATCTTTAATTTTAGGGTAATCAACGTAGTATTTGATCGGAGTTTCCGAGCCAGGTGCATCGGTAGATGTGGCCGGTGGATCAGACCAGGGATTTCGAGAGGTAATTGTGCGGTCTTTATTTATATCTAATGATGGATTTGTTTCTGGTACGTAGAGAGCTGATCCAAAAATTTTCCAAAAGAATCCACTGCTGGATTTATTTTCGTAAGTAATTCCAACTAGACCTTCCTGACCTGGATCAAAAAAATCAAAATTCTTACGGTTATTTAATTTTCCAAGACCCCAGTGAGCATCAACTTTTGACCAATCCAGAATCTGGCGGCCGAATTTAAGTTTATCCCCGCTCTCGCCTGACTCGTCGTAATCTTTGAGAATAGATTTTTTTTCAATATACGCTTCTTGAAGTGAGTACATGAACAACCGCTCATCATTTGCTAAGGCAGAAAAATCGACTTTCGATTCGATATTCGTTGGATCCTGGTTTTCAAAAGTGAAGCGCAGGTCCCCGTTAAAACGGTTACCTGGAACATCACCGATGTCACGGTTGAGCTGATTATTCATTCCGCCGAAGTGACCATTAACTGTATTAATTGATGCAGCGGACGCATTAGTTCCTATTGCACCTAAAATGCTGATTGTTAAAATTTGGGCTGTAGTCTTAGTGGCCATGAAAGCACTAACCTTTTGTATTTAGATAGGGGACGTTATCTCCCTATTATCCTTGAAAAAATGACCCTTTCATTGACCCATTGTACCAAGGCAAAGTGGCACCATTGACGCGACGTGTAAAATCTTCAAGGGGTGTCACAAAGTTAGAACTTTATTCTGGCTATAGGGGCATAGTTGTTATTAGATTCATCATTGTTATCAACCGTATTCAAGGACTAGACCTGCATGAAGAAGCTAACTGTCTGTATTTTATTGAGTTTTACGGCCATTATGGCCACAGCGGAAGCTGCGAACAGCCGCTTTCACCCAAATCACCTATTCGTAAAAATGAAAGATGGGCAGTCTCTGGTAAAATCCCCTCTTATTAAAAGTGCTAAAAAGCTCATTGGTGGCCTCTATCTGGTGAAAACAGCAAATCCAGTGGCCCTAAGCAAACAATTGGCAGCATCTGGAGTTGTTGAATATTCCCAAAAAGATTTTTATGGCGAAAAAAGAAAAATGCCAAAAATGGAAGTCTTAGACAGGTCGACAATTGCCTTTAAAAACTTCACGGAATTTAACTTCGTCTCTTTCAATGATCCGGACGCTTCAAAGCTTTGGGCGTTTAACTCTAATTCGGGCATGAATGTATCTGAAGCCTATGATGCTCTTCCAGCAACTTCAGTTAATGAAATAATTGTAGCTGTAGTTGACACTGGTGTTGATCATAACCACCAGGATCTTAAAAACATCATGTGGACGAACGAAAAAGAAATCGCTGGAAACGGCATTGATGACGATAACAATGGTTACATTGACGATATCCACGGGATCAATACTTTAGTGAGAGATGCTCAGGGTCGCGCGACAATGAATACAATGGCAGGTCACTGGCACGGAACTCACGTTGCAGGAACGATTGCAGCTGAGCAGAACAACGGTCTTGGTATCGCTGGTGTTGCTTCAAATGTAAAAATTATGGCGATCCGTACGGTGCCTGATGATGCTGATGAACTAGATTCTGATATTGTCGAAGGCTTCCTTTACGCCGCTAAACATGGTGCTCGTTTGATTAACTGCTCATTTGGTAAAGCAAACAATGAAGGCGGAATGGTTGTTCGTGATACGATCAATGAAATCGGTAAGAAGTATAAGGTCCTAGTCGTAGCCGCTGCTGGTAACGATTCTTCAGGTCCTTTCAGCTGGCACAACAACGATGAGGACCCTAAATACCCGGCTTCGTTTGATTCTGAAAGTCTTCTGGTAGTTGCTTCAACAACTAGTTCTGGAAGCCTCTCGAGCTTTTCAAACGTTGGAATCAAAACGGTTGATGTAGCTGCTCCAGGATCAAATATCTATTCAACAATCAATGGTAACAAGTACGGAAATGCTTCTGGAACTTCTATGGCAGCTCCAAATGCTACTGGTGTTGCGGCCATGATCCTTGGCTACTTTCCTAACCTTTCTGCCACTGAGTTAAAATCTGTAATGATGAAATCTGTGACGCCAGTTTCTTCATTTAAGAATCATGTTGTTTCAGGGGGAAGAGTGAACCTCAAGACTTCTCTGGCAAAAGCTAAAACTGCTAACCGTATTCGTTTTCTTACTAAATAGTTTTTTTAAAGCAAGGGGTCCTTTCAGGGCCCCTTTTTTTTGATCTTACTGAATGAATCCAGAGCAACTCTTTCCCACTTCTCCATGAGAACTTCTTCCTTGGCCGATAATTCATGATCATAACCTAAAAGGTGGGTCACTCCATGCATGAACAAATGGATAAATTCATCAAAGTAAGTAATGTTAAATTCTTTCGCCTGAGAAATTATCCGTTGCTGACAAATTGCTAGGTCTCCAATGAAAAGCTCAGGCGGAAGTGACTCGCCTCTGGCCGGGGCCACACGTAGACTCGAGTAAGATGGGAATGACAAAACATCAGTAACCTTATTTTTTTGACGGTACTCTTGATTGAGTTTTTTTATTCTTGATTCTCCGCAGAGAAGTACAGAGATGCGAATAGACTTAGTTGTTTTTAACCATTTGGCCTGAATAATTCCATTTTCTTTCAATAAAGCTTCTATAGCCTCAGAGGCCATGTCCAGCCACTGATGGATCTTTTTACTTTGAGCAGCACTCAGCTTTACGGTGGAATGGAATTCGATCTGTATGAAAGGATGTTTCTTCATGAACCTCATGGTATCCTTTTATTAAATAGCCGGCAATATGAAGGAGCCTAGGTGAATTATCCAGAACTCAATCGGTGCATAGAAGTCATCAAACAGCTTCGACATCCAATCAATGGTTGTCCATGGGATCTGGAGCAAACACATGAAACGTTGCTCAAATATCTTATTGAAGAGTCCTATGAGTTTATTGAGGCAACAGAACTAAAAAATCCTAAACTCATGGAAGAAGAACTTGGAGATGTTCTCCTGCAAATTCTCCTACATTCAACTAT
>DLGL01000036.1:21326-27335 GCA_002482685.1 Bacteriovoracaceae bacterium UBA7695
ATTCAGCCTTTAATCTTGAGTCTGTGGCAAAAGCCCTGGCCGATAAAATTGTCCGCCGCCATCCACATGTCTTTGAAAAAACAAAGATGAAGCTTAGTTCTGACCAGGTTGTTGCCAATTGGCAGGAAATCAAAAAAAGTGAAAAAGATGTAAAGAAGTATGCCATTGATACTAAGTTTTTACAGGCACCGGCCCTTGAATCATCATATAGAATTGGAAAAAAATCCACCACGGTAAACTTCGACTGGCAGGACTACTACCAAGTGATGAGCAAAGTTGAAGAGGAATGGCAGGAAGTGAAAGAAGAGCTCCCTCCGGGTGGAAAGTACGATCAAGCTCGGGTCAAAGAAGAAATTGGTGACTTATTATTTTCCGTTGCTCAACTGGCAAGGCATCTGGATTTAAATCCTGAAGATTGCCTACGCGAGGCTAATAAAAAATTTATCGGCAGATTTCAGAAAGTTGAAGATATGGTCAGGGCCGCGGGGAAGAACCTGGAAGAAACTCCACAAGACGAACTAGAAGATTATTGGATTCAGGTAAAAAGAAAATGAAACTTAAAAAAACTCATCGTCTTCACTCCTCAGATCAAAGACTCTACCAACTTTCTGTACCTGTAATCGGACTTACAGGGGGAATAGCTTCTGGAAAAACAACGGCCAGTCGCTTGCTTGAAAAAGCTGGATTTGCGGTCATTAATGCTGATCAACTGGTTAAAGATGTCTATGCCTTACCTGAAACACAAAGCTTCATATCAAAAAAATATCCAGAAGTTATTGTGAATGATCAAATATCTTTTCCTGATCTGAGAAAAAAAGTATTTACCGATAAAAAAGTGAAAAACGAAGTAGAGAATTTTATCTACCAGAGACTACCCGAAGCCTTTAAGAGCGCCCTGAGTAAGTTCAACAAACCAGAAATTATTGTTTATGATGTGCCTCTTTTATTTGAAAAAAACATGCAGGATTTTTTTGACGTTACTGTTTTGATATATGCTCCCAGAGACATCCAGAAGATTCGTTTAATGAGCAGAGATGGAAATACTGAAGAGATGGCAATAAATATTATGAATCAGCAGATCGACATCGAAGAAAAAAAAGAAAAGGCTCAGTATGTGGTAGATAATACCCGGACTGAAGCTGAGCTCCAGTCCGGACTGGACGATTTTCTCAAACAAATAAGCGAGAGCTAATTACTTCTGGCAACGGCCAACCGAGTAGCTCCAGTTATAACCAAGAACATAAGTAGCATCAATATACTTCACACATCTTAGTCCGGTATCACAAATGTATTCATTCTCACCAGAAGAGGTCTTCTTTCTGTTTTCTATAACTGCACAGTTCTGACCAGCAAGTCCTCTAAGCTGACAAGACTTGAACTTTTCTTTACTGTTCTCAACACAGCGGGCCCTGTTACCACGTCTTTTGAAAGCTATATTTTCTTTATTAAACCAGTTTGTGCAGGCCGAATCTGTCGCGCAGGTGGTACGGGGATTTGAATAAACCAGACCCGAAACAACTCCCTTCATCATGGCATCTAAAGATTTACGTACGGTCATAGAGTTACTGTATTTTTGATTTATGAAGCTATTGCAAACTTGAGCAATCATATTAACAGTAACTGTTTTATTCCCAACGACCTCAGGGAGTGCAATTCTTCTTGATTGAATTGTCACAGAATTCTGGAAACTTTTAGAGACTTTTAAGTCCGCTCCCATTCCAAAATATTTAAACCCTCCACTCCCAACAGTATCTGTTTCAAATTTTAGTTCAGCATCACAATAAAAAGAAATGTAGCGAGGGACCTTTTTTCCATTTTTAGTAATGTATTGATTGTTTGTCCCTTTTTTATAACGATCGAATTCCCCACTAGAAGTGATCACAGGATTAAGGCCTTCACTTGTAACAATCGCTTCAGTCGCAATTTGTCTGCTAAAAGTTATGCGAGGACCTGCTTCGATTTCTGCTCCAAGAAATTCCATCTTAACCTGCATAGAGAGACTGGACTCTGTTTTTACAATCTCAGCAGTTCTGGTCGTGAGGTTGGTAGAAGAAACCCAACGACTGCTCTCTCTTTCTGAAACAAGAGATGAGAGTAATTGTTCGCGTGAAGAATAGATTTTTTTCTCGGAGTCTTTGCTAGAATTTGCGGTTGGTGAAAATACAAATGCATCTCGTGGATCAAGAAAACTTTTTCGACTCAAAACCACGCTTTCCATTGTCTTAAAAATTGAAGGTAATTTAACTTCTTCATTCACAGCAGGATCATCAACGGAGTCCAGGACAATTAGTGCATACTCTAAAAGTTCATCTTTCATCGAAGGAGCGGCCAATTCCAGGTCGCTTTCAATAGCATCACGGATCTCAAGCCTGGCGTCTTCCGGGCTTTTGTTTTCTTTTAAGGCCGCTTCATAGGCCAGATGAATCTGTGCTTTGATTTTTTCTGCCAGAAGATTAGTTTCAATTTGGGCACGCGCCTCAACTGCAAGTCCTAGTCTTTCATAGCCCAGTTCTCTTTGATAACCATCAAAGGATACTGCCGAGAGCTCAGGCTGCAGGCGCATGAGAGACTCTACCCGAAGTGTCTTCTGCTCAAGACTTGAACTTGCAAAAGTTGAGAGAGAGCAGAGAGCTGAAAGTAATAACCAACGTGTATTAAACATATAACCTCAATTTGCTCATTGCGTTATATTAGGCATATTTTCTTAAGTTTTGAGTGGAGGCTGTAGTCTTTATAGGGTCTTAGAAGAGGGCCGGTATTCGTATTTTCAAAGACTTAGATTAGAGTCGAGCTCAATTTTAACATCCTCAAGTGTCCATGGGTCAACAAAACTTAGAGATTTGGCCAAAAGCTTGAGGCCATCACGGTTCTTGTTACCCTTCCCGTATTTTGGGTCACCCATAACTGGATGCTTAATAAATTCGAGATGACGTCTGATTTGATGGAGCCTGCCGGTTTCAATTTTAAGAGTGAGCAAACTCATATTATCTTTATTCGCAAGAACTTCAAAATGAGTGACGGCTTCTTTACCATCAAGAGATTCATTAATGGTTTGAGTAAGACCTCTTTCCAACTCTCCAAGAACGATGGCCTGATATGTTTTGGTTATCTTGTTTTTTTGAAAAAGCTCCCCAAGTTTCGCAGCACCTTCAGATGAATAACCAATAATCATTAAGCCTTCTGTTTCACGGTCAAGCCGATGAACCAGGTAGGCTTCTTTTTTTATTTTTTTCTCTACAAACCGCAGGAGTGACGTGTGATCTCCACTTTGAGTTCCCTGTGGAAGAACTCCAGCGGCTTTAAGCCATATACCGTAATGAGGCCCTTCATGGAGACAATCAGCAGATTTGAGCTCAGGATAAGAGAGAATTCGGGGATCAAAGTATAGCGTTAATTTATCGGCAGTATTAATTATCACCCTCAAATCACGGACCCTGAGAATCTTCCCTTTGCCCAACTTTTGATGCCAGACCGCACCTTTAGAAGCAGCATCGGCGAGGACATCAGGGGCAAGAGAAGTCGCTTTATGTAGTACGTCACCAAGTTTAGTTTTCTCAGTGACGTATTTAGAAGCAATGATATTAAAGGTTCTCATTAAGAAAGAAAGTTCTCGTCTGAAATTTGAGGACGCTGAGAAGAGCTTAATGGGCGTATATCTTTTTTCATAAGACCATGAAGATTTTTAAAGTTCTCAAGGATTTTTACTTCTTCTGAACTAAGGGTTTTCTGAATTTCAATAATGGCTTCGCGCATTTCGTGATCTTTCTGCGTCGTTTGAAAATTGAATGCCGTTTGTTCAACCTGTTGCTTTTCATGAATCATATTTAGCTTAGATAAAAGCATATCTAATTGTGAAAGCTTTTTATCCAGAGTAGCGACATTAAAATCCAGACGAGCAAGTTCATCTTTATAACGGAGGGCCAGTTTTTGTTGATTCTCATCGAGAGGCGGAAGTTGGGCCAGGAGAGAATTATTCAATGAGATGAGTTTTGCTTTTACTTCCATCAACTCAAATTTAAGTTTTTTATAATCGATTTTAACTGAATCAAGTTGTCCTAATATATCCATCGATTCCTTGCTCTTTTTAATTGCTTCAAGAGAAATCTGATGAAGCCGCAAAGCCTCATTNNAACTGTTTTGTTTATGTGTATGAGAATCTCGCTCTTTTCCATAGAAACAATAAAAGAATTCCTAAGTTCACCTGCCGCACTCATTTCTTCTTTTATCAGAGCTCGCCTGAGTTCCTCGCCCTCTTTATAAATATTGATTGTTTCAACCAACTGCGAATTTTCTTTTTCAAGGGAATGAATTGTATGAAGGCATTCTGTTTTTTCCCCTTCAACCCGGTCAAAAACTAAGTTCATATTTTCAAAAAGGTCTTTCAAGTCGTGATTTTTAAAATTTTTCTCGAGCATCCGTAACTCATCTTCATTTAAAGCGTTATCGTTCCAGAGTGAAATGAAACGGTTGATAGATGCTCTTGTAAGAGAAACTTGCTCATTGATAGATTCTTTCATGGAAACTAAAGGATAGAAAAAAACCATCACACGGCCTTCACGATTTGCACTAATGGGTGTTACGTACATTTCGTAAGGCTGGGCCGGAGTCAGTTCGTCCTGTTTAACTTTTACCGGATAAATTCCGGCTATTTTATTTACCATCGCCTGGTATATTGGATCTTCTTCAAGGTTCAGGTAATCACGAACATAATCCCAGTTAAAAGCATCGCTTCGAACTTCTTCATCGCTTAGATAAAGCTGATCGAGAAAGAGGTTGTTATACCAGGTGAGTTTAAAATTATAGTCAATCATACATCCCGCAAAAGGAAGTCCTTCATGAAGAAGTGTGCCTAAATTGAGTTTTATTTTTAAATCATCCAGAAGTCGGATTATGTCTTCACGGGTAGTTTCTGAATAGTGGTCAACCATGAAACGCTGATCACCAAGGATTCCTTTTTCAATGACTCCTTTCACTTCGTGCTCAACCTGAACACCCATTTTGCTTCGCTGCCATCTGAAAAGGTAGGCCAGACCCATCCATGCTACAACCAGGAAAGCCACTAAACCCGAGAGCATAAGAATGAGCCTATTCTGCTTTTGAAGTCTCATGCCTTTAAGATTGAGGGCTTTTTTATCAACGTCAATAAGCCACTCATTAAGGGCAAGTGTAGCCTTAGTCACAAAGGCTTTAATGTTGCGCGACTGAGAGGTTAAATTACCCAGCAACTCGAGTTCATAATTCATCGATTCAAAACGACCGTTGAGGGCAGCTTTTTCGTTATCTTTAAGCGAGGATTTAGAAATTAACTGGGTCAGTCTTGTAACATCCGACTTCAGGTAACTTACCTGAATCGATCCACCCACATTTTTAGAAGTTAACCCTTCCAGACGCTCTTTCATCCTTTCAGAAATGGTTTCAACATTTTTATACTTCTGAGACTTGGCAACATCATGAAGCGCATTGATTTTTTGAGTGAGAACTTTAAGAGCATCACTGGGATCACTCATTCCTGAATTAGAATTAATTAACTTATTAAAGGCGCGCATACTGCTTGAGAGGTCCGGACTTGCCTTTATTTCGAGCATCTCTTCTGTTTCGGCAATTTTTTGCGTGAGATCCCGGATTTTATCATGTGCCTTATCGGCTTCAGCCCAGGACAAATACTTAGCAGTCTTTTCGAAACTATTATCTGATCTTAGATGCTGAATAACAGAATTGATTTTAAGAATACGGTCTTCCTCTGTGCTTTGCAGATGATTTAACCTGTAAGCAAAAAGCGTAGAACCAATTCCAATGATGATGGAGACAATAAAAATGCCGTGGACAACCCACTGACCCTGATTAAAGGTTTTCTTCCAATCCATGATGAACCCTTTATTAAGTGATATTCACTACTTATTGTCCGATAAAAAAGTAGGGATTGGGAAGAGGTTTATTTATGGATAGTCCGTAGGGGCAAATGTAAATAATTTCGACAGTCGCCACAAAATGTTTCTTTTCTCGGCCTTG
>DLGL01000036.1:27353-48094 GCA_002482685.1 Bacteriovoracaceae bacterium UBA7695
TAGGCCGGAGGCCAAAGTTTTGGCACATCGATTGCTTTGTCCATTTCATGAATAATTTCCATTTAAAATCTATCAGTCTGATAAGTACTCTTCTTTTGGCCTCGGGGTCAGGCCTCTCTCAGACTAAAATTGATGGACTTAATCTTGTAGAAAGCAATCCTCTTACTCCCTTTGCCTTAAAAGAAAATGGTGATGGTCGCAATAATTTTAAGGTTCCTTTTAGTGCCCTCGCTCAATATTACCAGTATGCGAGTCATGGCTATATTCTCGAAAATCCAAACTCAGAGCCGATATTCAGTCTTGATATGGATGTTATGGGAGACAAATCCAAAGATAATATAGAGTTCAAAGTAAATTTAAAGAAAAAACAGATTTACCCTACTGAAGTAATTAATCCCCACTCTGTTTCGACATTATTTGTCCTCGATCCTCAAATTTATAATTCTCTGGCCGATTCGCCAGACTTTTTATCTGCCAAACAAAAGGTCTATAAGGCAAAAACCTTTGATCGTAAAAAGCTTAAATATGACTTTCAATTCGCCCATTTAGAAGACTGGCGATCTTTAAATCATCCACCGGTTTCAGATCTGGGTGGTGACCTGACGATATGGGATAAAGATCTCTTCCCCATCGATTTTTCAAAGAAAGACTCTGTCTTTTACTCTCCGGATTTTCAAAAGAAAATTGATACTCTTTCAAATACGGAACTTAGCTTCGGCAATAAGGTTGAACTTCTTGAAAATGGTCTTTCTTTTAAACGAAAACTTATCGAAGTAAAAAAAGCAAAATCATCGGTCCTCATGGCCGTCATGTCATTTTTCTGCGACCCCTCTTCACGTTTACTGGAAGACGCTTTGATTCAAAAAGCTCAGTCGGGTGTTGATGTTAAACTCATCATGGAAAAGATCTGGACTAATATTTCCTCAAGAAAGTGTCTGAATAGAATGCGTAAAGGTGGAGTCGATATAGCTCTTGCCAATGATCTTCTGAAGAAAGGCGACGAGATGGCCCTTTTTCATGACAAATTTATGATTATTGATGGCCGGATTTTGATCATGGGTGGTGCCAATATTATGACCAGTGACAATATCTCCACCGGTATGAACCATCTGAACCGTGATAACGATGTTATTGCCGAGGGACCAGTTGCAACTGATGCAACTCTAGCATTTGTTGAACTCTGGAGAAGATTCTCAAGAAAAATAAACACCGAGCTCATGGATAGAGATCCTCGAGTCAAAGACATCTCGGTTTATGAAAGTGAAGCACTGGCCCAGAAAAAAATAGACACTGAAGAAAAACTCAGAGGTCAGGATATTTATGAATCTAAACTTGCTAGTGTGGATAGCAGGAGCAAAGGATCTTGTCGATTTTTGAATCAAAGTCCTTCTACAGATAAACATAAACTTTCGAAGGTTTATATTGAATTTATTGGCGCATCAAATGAAAGAATGAGCATGACTAATGGTAATACTTTCTATTTTGATCTGCCAGAACACAAGGAAAAAGAAAGAGCACGTGATACCTGGAATAAAAAGCTCTATCGAAGTATTTTTAGTTCAATTGAGCGTGGAGTGAAGCTCGACATCATTGGAAATGGTATCGATGGTGGATATGGAGAGGCGTCTAACTTGTTTAAGCGTGTTTATCTGAAAAATCGCTTTAAAGCTAACCCCATCCCAAGAACGATTGCTGCCTTTCTTTCAGGATTTATGGACAAGATGGCAGCAAAAACAAATCAGCCATTCCTTGAAAACCTTGCAAGACGCGAGAATGTTAGAGCGTGGACTCACTTTCAGTATATGCATTCAAAAAAAATGCAAATCGACCGTATCGTAAGTATGGTTTCAAGCTATAACCTGGACGAATGGTCTGCGGATAAGTCTCATGAAACTTCACTTATATGCATGGATGATTCTTTAAATACACAAATGGAAAGAAGCTTTCTGCAGGATATAGTAAATTCACAACCTGTGGGTCTTACTCAGAGAGATTAAAATAAAAAAGGCCTGCATTAGCAGGCCTTCTGTTTGAACTTTTTTTAGAAAAATTACCCAGCAAGATCCTCATAAGAATCAAACTGATTACGAAGCTTAGCTTTAAGCTTCAAAATGGCCTGCGTATGAAGCTGAGACACACGAGACTCAGTTACATCCAGAACCTGTCCGATCTCTTTGAGATTGAGGTCTTCGAAATAATAAAGAGACAGCACCAGGCGCTGCTTCTCTGGAAGTGACTTAATCCCATCCTTGATAATCTCTTGAGCACGTTTATAACCAACCGCAGTTGAAGGATTCGCTGAACGTGAAGTCTCCATTAAAGAGACCATAAGCTTCTTATCACCTTTGCTCATAGCCGCTGCATCTTCGATATTCAGAAGTGAAACTGACTTTGATTTATTGATAAGTTCATGAAACTCGTCCATTGAGCACTGAAGATGTTCGCACATTTCTTCATCAGTAGCTGAACGACCGAAGTCTTTTTCAAGTTTAGCGTATGCTTTTTCAACAACCTTAGCTTTCTCACGTACTGAACGAGGAACCCAGTCTTGTGAACGGAGTTCATCCAGAATTGCTCCACGAATACGGAATTCAGCATATGTTTTAAATTTGTTATCGCGAGTTGGATCGAACTTTTCGATAGCATCCATCAATCCGATAACTCCGCAAGAGATCATATCATCCAGCTCGATATTCGGTGGAAGACGAGAAGCGATCTTTTGCGCGATATAACGAACAAGAGGTGCGTACTCAAGGATGATTTCATCCTTAACTTTAGGCTCCACAGTTGAACGGTAATCTTTAAGGTTCTTTAATTTGGCCGTAAGTGATGACATGTAGTAGCTCTCCTGCTTTTACCGTTTAGTGAACATCGTGTTCATGGGCCATCTGACTTACTCCGTGAGATCGGAGAGCAGTAGGTCCACCATCTTTTTCGGTGAACCTGTATAGAAGTTTAACAAAATTTTTCTGCCATTCAGTTTTTGCTTCAGATAGGAAAAAAGTATCAAACCCCTCGGCAGAAACTTCCACTTTCTGGATTCCACCAAGGAAATGAGTGCGCACACCAAGAAAGTTCTCGATTGTTTCACTCAGAGTCGTAATCACTTTCAGAAGCTGTTTATCATTCTGATACATATTCACCAGGAGATGATTATCTTTGATGCCAAAACGGGCATGAAGAAGTTTTACGAGGGAATAAGAGTCTGTGATAGACGATTTATCAGGCGTCACAACGATCCAGCGGTGGTCACAGAACGCATTTAAAGTCAGGGCTTCACGAGAAACACCGGCCGGGCAATCAAGGAGAATATAATCGTATTCGTACTCGTGACTTGAAATGATGTCGATAATGATCTCTGAGAAGTTAAGCTTTGATTCAAAAAGTTCAATTGATCCGTTACAAGCTGGAAGCAAATGAAAGTTTCCATTCTGAATTAAAACTTCTTCAAAAGCCGCCTCTGCAGAGAGGAGTTTTTCGAACTTATTATCCAGCGGTAGACCGAGTTTAATTGCCGTATTTGAGAGGTTGGAATCACAGTCGATGAGAAGGGTACGGAAACCAGCCAAAGCAAGTTGCTGAGCTGTTTTAAGAGCAATAGAGGTCTTCCCTACTCCGCCTTTTCCGCCAGTGATTGAAATTTTTGTACATGGCTTAAAGCCATCAGTCATGAGAGATCGTGTGGGAGCCTTGAGACTTTTTTCAGACGAAAAAGATAATAGCCACTCAGTGGTCTTGTGCATAGAACTCCTGTAACTGCATCTGCCTGACATCCTGTCGGGCAATTAAAAAGCTAGGGACTAAATTTTAGAACTGAAAGAGACCTGACATCAGCCTTTCAGCAGTTGCACCTTCAATATCATCTGGAACTACGGGGCCGGTTCCAAAGAATTTAAGAGGCAATTTGTTATGGGCCTTATGAACGTTGAAGAGTGCTCCAAAATTCATGCAGAGGTCCACATGAGAAATGATAACACCGTCTACGACATCCTTATAACGGGCAATTATTTTTCGGTTATAAAGTTCAGAGTGAATTGCCGAAAGTGTGCTTAGGACCTCTACGTGCTGGAAACCACGTTTGAGAGTCTCAACGAATTTTTTTGTTTCGTCGGTGTACTTGCTGTTTAGTCGGACATCCACCAGGACAGATTTGCCGGCTTCCGTTGCTTTACGACATAGGCCTACTACCTCAGAGAAGTTTTGAACTTTTTCAACCTTGATCCCGAAGACCTGAGCAGCGAAATCAGTTGAGGCATTATTCTGAAAATCTTGCGAATACTGGACTACGACAACATCTTTTTTAAGAACGGCAATCTTCATTCCCATAGTCGATTGACCTGAGGCTGCTTCAGAGACAAGAACCGTAATTACTGGATCGCCATTGTCTACTTTAGCAAACAAAGGGATACCTGTATTGATGGATCCGGCCATTTCTTTGAGCGCAAACTCAAAAATAATATCCGGATTTTCCAGGTCTTCTTTCGAGAGTTCGTATTGAGCTTTTTTAATGAGATCTAAAATATGAGACTCATCAACATCCAAAGTTTTCAGAGTGGTTCTTAACTGGAACACACCTTTGGCTTCATTTAAATGTTTTTGATTGAATTGATAATTCTGAGAGAGCTCCAAAAGTTTTTGCTCGAGAAGTTNNCAGCGCATTTCCTGCCGAAGTTCATTGTAAGCTTCGCGGCTTACAGTATTTGCGGCCGGAGCTGGTGCCTGAGGTGATTGCTCACGAGTTGGTTGAGGGCGAGCTGAAAGCTCTACGTGATCCTGAGGTGGCTCTGAGTACTTACCCATGCTCGCTTTTGGGGCCTGAGGTTGAGGAGCTGGTCTAGGTTTTGGCTTTGCATAGACTACCGGTTCATCGTCAGCGGAATCCATATCCGGTTGAAATCCAGAATCATCACCATCAGTTAAAAAATCATCAAGGCTATTTTTAATCATGGAAGAAGCACGGCTGGTGACATCCCTCATGCTATCGGTGCCCTTGGCGATGGTATTCACAACTTTGTTTAAACCCATTCCACCATAGCCACCGGCATTACCCTGACCCTGGTTTTGAGGACCATTATATTTATTGATAGTGTCTTTTACAGACGATGCAGAATTTTTGTAGAGAGCTTCTTTTTGATCATTGTTAAGCACTTTGTCCACCTTGGCCTTTTTCTCGAAACTTCTTTCCGAGATTGCCGCCGTAATCTCGATGCGTTTTTTCTTAAACGCGCCTTTAAGACCATTGTTAGTAATAGTCTTTAAAATGATGGCATCAGGACCCAGCTCAAATTTAACTGCTTTGAGAGCTTCTTCTAGTGTGTCGGCTTCGAATTTTTTAACAAACATTCTTTATAGCCTCACAGTCCCTAGGGATCTGATATTAACATCGGGGCTAAGTTCATTATGACTGACCACAATCATGTTGGGAATGAATTTTTCGGTCAAGCGCTTGAAATGACGGCGTATGACTGGTGAGCATAGGACCACCATTTTCTCACCCTGCGAAGTTGCTTCTTCAATTTTCTCATTAAGTGATGAAAGAATTGATTGAGTTACTTTCGGGTCAAGATTCAGGGTTGTTCCGTGATCAGTATGCATAATTGATCGGGCAACCGCTTCTTCCAAGGCGCGATCTAGGGTGAAAAGTGGAACGTCTCCACCCGAGCTTTTAATTTTTTCTGTAATGGAGCGGTAAAGAGACTGGCGCACGTATTCCGTCAATGCGTCCGGATCTTTCGAAGAAGTTCCAAACTCGGCAAGTGTTTCAAGAATGGTGCGCAGGTCACGGACAGATACCCCTTCTCTTAAGAGATTCTGAAGAACTTTTAGCACTGTACCTAAAGTCATAATGTCCGGGACAAGGTCTGTGACAATCTTAGGATTTTCTTCTTTAAAGTTATCCAGAACTTTAACCAGTTCCTGACGGCCAAATAGCTCATTGAGATTTGCTTTAAGAACTTCAGTTAAATGTGTCGCAACTATTGTTGAAAGATCCACCACTGTGTACCCATTGTATTGAGCTTCATCTTTACGATCATCTGTGATCCAGATTGCAGGGAGACCGAATACGGGTTCTTTAGTTTCCTGGCCGTCCATCTGCTCTATTACAGTACCTGGATCCATTGCCATTAAGTGATCTGGAAGAAGTTCGCCCTTGGCAATCTCCACACCTTTCAACTTCACTGAATAGCCACCTGGTTTGAGCTCCAGATTATCTTTAATTCGAACTGAAGGGATAATAACCCCCCAATCGATAGCAAATTGTTTTCTGATATGAGAAATACGCTCAAGCAGATCACCGTTTTGTTCGGCATCGACAATGCTCACGATTCCATAACCCACTTCAAGCTGAACAAGCTCCACCGGAAGAAGAGATTCAAGGGTTTCAGTTTTTGCTTTAACGTCTTGAACTGAATTACTTTTAACTGCATCCAGAGCAAGCTGTTTATTTTTTTCAAATTTAAATCCAGCAAAAGCAATCATCGCTCCCATGGCCACGAACGGAAGCCCCGGGAACCCAGGAATCAAACCGAAGACAGTCATGGAGGCTGCTGTAATATAAAATGTTTTTGGATTGCCAGTGAACTCTTTTCCAACCTGAGTCCCCAAAGATTCAGAATTTGAATTTCTGGTAGCAATAATACCTGCAGCTGTAGAGATAATAAGTGCAGGAATCTGAGCAATAAGTCCATCACCCACAGTTAATAAAGTAAATGTTTCGGCAGCACTTGCAAATGACATGTCTTTCTGAGCAACACCGATGATAATTCCGCCGATCATGTTAATTGCTGTTACCAAAATCCCCGCAATAGCTTCTCCTCGTACAAACTTCGAAGCACCATCCATAGACCCGTAAAAGTCTGCTTCCTGCGCCACTTCAGCACGACGGCGCTTGGCCTCTTTTTCGTCTACTAAACCTGCGTTTAAATCAGCATCGATGGCCATCTGCTTTCCTGGCATCGCATCTAATGTGAATCGAGCAGAAACTTCAGCTACTCGTCCAGCACCTTTTGTAATAACCATAAAGTTAATCACAACTAAAATGATGAAAATAACAATACCTACAGCGTAGTTACCACCCACGACAAAAGCACCAAAAGCCTTGATGATCTCACCAGCGGCAGCGGTACCTTCAGAAGCACCATTTAGAAGGATATTTCTTGTAGAAGCAACGTTAAGTGAAAGTCGAAACAAGGTCGTTACGAGAAGAACTGTTGGAAAAGTTGAAAAATCCAAAGGCTTTCTTGAGTAAACAGCGGTCAAAAGAACCGCTACAGAAATGGCAATCGAGAGCGCCAACATCATATCTAAAAGTAGAGGTGGAATGGGAACGACCATCACGCCCAGAACGATCATAAGACCGACGGCGATAAGAACATCCGAGTTTTTACTCAGAGTCTTAAATTTTTCAAAAAATCCTTCCATGGTTACTCCGCCCTTCCTGGGCTAAATAATTTTTTACTTCAACGCCTTCTCTTTACGCTTCAACTTGTAAACGAAGGCCAGAATTTCAGCAACGGCTTTGTACAAGGTCCTTGGAACTCCATGTCCCACCTTCACAGTTGTATAAAGCGTTCTAGCGAGCATAATATTTTCCACTATCGGGATATTATTCTCTTTAGCAATTTCGCGGATACGAAGAGCTAAATGATCCGCCCCTTTTGCCATCACAGCAGGTGCTACCATCCCATCTCCATCATACTTCAATGCTACACTAATATGGGTTGGATTGGTAACAATTACATCTGCCTTCTTCACATCGTTCATCATACGTTTTTGGGCCATCTGCCTCTGAATCGTACGGATACGGTTTTTGATTTCTGGGTTACCATCTTTCTCTTTGGATTCTTCTTTGGCCTGTTGTTTGGTCATCATCATTTTTTTACGATAGCTCCACTTTTCCCAAGCAAAGTCCATCAAAGCGATAACCCCAAGACCAAGTAAAACAGAAAAACCAAGTTTGACCATCAGGTATTTTCCAAAACCAATACTTTGGGCAGCATCGGCATGGAGGAAACCCAGGAAAGATCCAATATTGTTTTTCATCACGTTGTAGGTGATGAGAATAATCACAGTGAACTTAAAAATACCTTTAATGGCCTCTACCACAGACTTCATGGTGAAAAGACGCTGAATCCCCTGAATAGGATTGAGGCGCTCGAATTTCGCTTCCAGAATTTCCGGTGAGTAAAGAAAGCCAATTTGCATGAAGGTTGAAAGAAATCCTAAACAGGCCGAAGCCGCAAAAAATGGACCTACACATTTCACGAGAGTCCAAGCGGTTGTTGAAACCACATCCTGAAACTTTTTAGCCTCGTAGATATGTTTGAAATCTAAACGGTAGAGCCAATCAATATATTCAGTGAACTGCTCGTAGACAAAAACACCACAAACGATAAGTGTGAGAAGAGATCCGGACATGAGCACGACAGAAGAGAGCTCCTTAGAGACTGCAACCTCACCTTTCTTACGGGATTCATCAATCCTATATTGGGAGGGTTCTTCGGTTTTTTCGTCGTCGTTCTCGTCGGCCATCCTAGCCTTAGGTTATTTGTTAGAAATAAATTGAAACCAAGTTCCTAACTGTTCAACATAGAGATCAAAACTTACCTGGAAAAACTCTTCTGATATTCCTAAAAAGAGAAGTAATCCAAATCCAATATTCACTACAAAACTAACCTGCAAAACATTCATCTGAGGAACTGAACGGGCCACAATACCCATCACTAAGTTCATCAGTAAGTTGGCAAAAATCAATGGTCCTGCCAGAAGGATAGATGCACTGAATGCTGACTTAAAGAATAGCACAAAATACTCCGGAGTTTTCATCATTTTGTCAGCGTTAGCATACCCGACTGAAAAGAACGAATCGTAAACTCCTTTGAACATCGGGACCAGTGCTCCCGAACTTAAAACCAGGATAATCATCACCCACTCAATCAGTCTCTCAAAAGGACCAATTTGCTGACCCTGGGTGGGGTCAAAATAGCTCACAGATGCAAACCCAATCTGCTGAGTCAGTATGCTACCAGTAGCAACAAATAAACTCATGATACATTTAACGAGAAATCCAATAATTAGACCGGTCGTAGTATGAAACATCATGAGAAGCCAGATATTATCAATACCAACCGAATTTACTTCTGCAACAAGCGTGCCCTGAGTGCCCGGGAAAAAAGCAAAAGCAATAAGAAAGCTTGTTAAAACTTTTACGGTCATGGGAACAGAGACATTATCAAATAAAGGGAGCTGAAAAAGAACGGCTATCCAACGGGAAAAACCCATCCAGAATGCAAGGAAGACCTGTTGATCAGCAATGGTTAAATTCATTAGCGTCTAATGAGTTCCGGAATACTTGTGAAAAGCTCCCGAGTATATGAAACCATCGTTTCCATCATCCATGGGCTAAAAATAACCAAAGTAGCGATGATAACAAGAATTTTTGGGATAAAAGAAAGAGTTTGTTCATTGATTTGGGTTACGGCCTGAAATATCGAGACCACCACACCCACAACCAGTGCACCAATCAGCATGGGTGCCGATAGCATCATAGTTATTTTTATCGCCTGGTTTACAACTTCGATAACAAAATCATTTTCCATGTGTCTTCCTTAGGTGTTAAACGAGCGAAGGATCGCTCCGGTCACCAATTGCCAGCCGTCAACTAAGACGAAGAGCAGGAGTTTAAAGGGCATTGAAACGAGCATCGGAGGAAGCATCATCATACCCATCGCCATAAGAACTGAAGCCACAACCATGTCGAGAACAATGAAGGGTATATAAAGCAGAAACCCAATCTGAAAAGCCGTTTTAAGTTCAGAGTTAATAAAGGCCGGAATCAAGTAGTGAATTGGAACAGCATTGATATCTTCTGGTGCCGACTCGCCTGTCACATCAAAAAATAAACCAATGTCTGCTTTCCTTACATGCTTATTCATAAACAAACGAAGATCAGTCTCTAACCCTTTAAGGGCCTGAGTAGCATCTATTTGCTTTGCCTGATAAGGAACAATCGTATTGTAATAAAGCGACTTACCTGTTGGCATCATGACAAAGATAGAAAGAAACAAAGCAAAACCAATGAGAAGCTGGTTTGGCGGCATATTCTGCGTACCCAAGGCTTGTCTCATGAAAGACAAGACAACGACGATACGGGTGAAGGAGGTACATAAGATGATGATCGCAGGCGCTAGAGTCAGGACCGTAAAAAGCAAAAGAACTTCCATCGTATCTACGAGGTTTGTTCCCTGTCCAAAGTTCACGGCCACACCCGGCAGATTGGCATTTTGAGCAAACGCCACTGACGTCAAAAGCATCATTGCTAAAACGACAAGAGCTCGAAGAAAAAACTTCATTTAGACCTTTAGTTAGTTAAACTCAATAGGCTTAAGTTTTTTCGCCTTCTTCTTCAACTCGTCAGAAAACTTTACGATATCTTTTGCAACTGCCAGCGAGGCCAGACCTTTTTCTTCTTTAACTGGAGTTGATTCCATAATGTTTTCTTTAAGTTTGATAAAAAGATCGGCTTCTTCTTTGTCATTTGAAGTCGCCAAGTTCATATCAAAGTTACTTCCAGTAACAAGCTTTTCGCCCTCTTTCAAAAGACCAGATGTATCTGTCATTTCAGATAGGAAAGTTAGACCGTTCTCGGAATTGGCCACAAGAAAAATCTGATTGTGGGCCTTGACGATCATAAGAGATCTTTTAGGCGCGATGTAAGTTGTACTTAAAACTTCAATCATCTTAGTATTGTTTAAGAAGCTAAGTTTCCCTTTAGAGAAAACCCCTTTCTTAAGAATCTGAACCACACCATAGAAAAGTCCAAGAACCAAGGCCAGAAATAATGTGAACTTGGCAGCGTAACCTGCAAATGAAAAATTATCTACTGTACTAGTTGGAAGCTTAGGGCTTGAAGTCGGAACTTTTGTGTCAATTTTTGCAATAACAGAGGCTTGCTTAGTACTGATGACATCAACCTTAGCAGAAGCAGCTTTAGGAGCACTGTCCTCTTTCATCAGTTTATTAAGATAATCTTCGTTTAAAATGACCTTCGAAACTTTATTCTCCACAGTAGCAGCTTGAGGTGCTACAGGAGCTGAATTTGGTTTTTTAACTTCTTTCGGAGCTCCTACATCTTCAAATACGACTTTTTTTTCATCTGAAGCTTTGCCACGAGGGAAAACAACCTCAATATTGGAATTCTTGAATCCTACATCGACTGAATTTGCAGCAATTTCATAAGGAAGAACGGCCTTAATAACAGCTTTGCCATTTAAACTGTTCGCTGAGAGCTGCGCCCCTTTAACATTTTTAAAAATGGCGCTGAAGCCATCAGCTTTTGCAAGTGTGATCTCAATAGTTTTCCCTTGAACTTTCACATCGGGAAGATCATTGCTCCGGCCATCCAGGGCAATGCTTACAAAACCGTTTGAACCCTTTGTAGTCAAATCAACCGAAGTCACTTTGACACCCGCAAGGGCCACATTGGTGAGTAAAAGAGCAAATAGTGTGCTGGCGAACATCTTATTCATAAACAGTCATCCTTCCTGGTTGACGTTAAAATCAATAACTTAAAAAAACTACTTCAGAGATTCAATACGTTCCAGAGGACTTATGATGTCAGTCAAACGGATTCCGAATTTCTCGTTCACAACAACTACCTCACCTCTTGCAACCAGCTTGCCATTCACCAGAACCTCCAGAGGCTCACCGGCAAGCTTATCAAGTTCAAGGACTGATCCCTGACCAAGTTGCAGAAGATCTTTGATCACGACTTTCGCGCGACCTAGTTCAACACTAACTTTAAGAGGAATATCTAAAATAAAATCCAGGTTTTGAACCTTGAGTTTATTGAGAGCATCATCACCCGCTTTAATTTGGTCTGCGAGTTCGCGGATAGCATCTTTGTTGTTGTCTGACATGTCTGTTAACGCCATGATGGTGTCCCTTTTTTAACGAATTCTACGAGTAACTTGAACAGCGCGGTTGCCCTTATAGACACCGATCAAGCATTTTAATTTTTTTGCATCTTCAATTTCGAGATCAAGCTCGCCTGAAACTTCCTGAGATAAAGGAATAACATCCCCTACCTGAAGACCAATAAGATCTCCGATGGTCATATCAGTCTCACCCAGCTTAACAATCGCTGTGGCTTCAGCTTGCTGAACATGGTCCTGCATAGAACGAGTCCAGAGAGTATCAACGACATCGTTGTCGGCCTGAAAGCTTGAAGAAAGTTTTTGTTTAATGGGTTCAATAGTTGAATAAGGGATAACCACCATGATGGTTCCCGAAGCAGATTCAAATTCAACTTCGAATGTTGTCGTAATGATGACATCTGATGGAGGAACTACACCTACGAACTGAGGGTTAATTTCTGTACGAGAGTATTGTGCATCAATTCTGTGAACTGGCGCCCATGCATCTTCTAAATCGTTGATGGCCATATCCATCACACGTCTCATGAATGAAAGCTCGATTGATGTAAATTCTTTTCCTTCAATCTTTGTGAACGGACGGTCTGTTCCACCAAAATATGAATCGATGATAGCGTAAGCAAGTTTTGATTCAAAAACGATCAGGGCCGGTCCTCTGAGTTCATTAAAACGCATGATACACATGCATGAAGGAATCGGGAGTGTATTAACAAACTCTCCAAACTTTAAAAGATCGGTAGAGATCATTGAGATCGTTGAAATTTTTCTTAGTGAGTTTGAAAGCGATACACGGAACTGACGAATGAACCGCTCATAAATGATTTCCAGGATAGGCATTCGACCGCGAATAACCCGGTCTTGATTTGTGAGATCGTAAGGCTGAATATTCGCATCACTCTCTTCAGAGCTACCACCATCACCGTCAAGTCCGAGGTCGCCTGAACCACCGTCGGAGTCATCGTTGACAGCATTTAGTAATGCGTCTACTTCGTCTTGGCTCAGTACTTGTGCCACTATCCCCTCCTGGGAAATTTACTTAGTCAGCATCCTGCCGACTAATTAATCTGGAAGCTAATGTAATATATATCTTCCACACTGCCATCAACTAAAAATGAATTAATGGCCGCCTTAATCTCTTCTTTTAAGTATGCTTTCCCTTCTTTTTTGAGAAGGTCATCAGCTCTCTTTGTATTCAGGATGCTGATGATTGAGTCACGAATCTGAGGTTTTCTTGCCTCAAATTCTGCCGCTTTTGCAGAGTCACTCATCTTAAGTACCGCATCTAAACGAACGTATCTTCGAGGGCCTTCACCTTGAGCTAAATTCACAGTGAAGCTATCAAGCGGAAGAAGATTTTCTTTCTTCACAATTTCGACAGCTTTTTGTTCACCGGTTGCTTCGTCTGAACCTTCAGCTGGAGCATCTTTCTCTTTAAGTAACTGAGTCAGGTCTGGACGCTTAGATTCCATATCCATGAACCGATATTGGAAATAAGCAACGACTCCCATAGCAACAATGTTCACTACCATCAGGAGCGTTAGTAAGGGACTTTTTGACGAGGGCGCTGTGGCACCTGGTCCTGCTTTAATATCTTCAGCCATTTTAACCTTTGAGCGAGATCCCATTCCATTGGGCTTCTGTCAAAATTATAACTTTCCCTTGCGATTGAAGCAAGGATGACCCTTACCCCGGGGAAGAAATTGCCTTATTTAGTGATATCGGCAAGAAGTGCCCGGTAAAATATGACGGTGTAGACTAGTCTGGCTTTCTTGAGCTAAGGACATAAAAAAACCCCGGCCTTAACCGGGGTTTCTTTAATCAGATATCTGGAACGAAACTTAAAGAGAGATTTTACCGCGCTTCTTAAGCTCAGCAATCAAATCGTCAAAGTGCTGAGTTGGGTAAGCACCTTTAACTGGAATACCGTTTAGAAGAAAACCAGGAGTTCCCTGGAAGCCAAATTTAGCCGCTTCGGCCATATCTGCATCGATACGAGCTTGAACTGCAGGAGATTTTACGTCCTTTGCAAGTTTTGCCATATCAACTTTGAGCTTCTTAGCTTCTTCTTTTAAGAAAGCTTCGCCGTTTTGAAGAGCGCGCTGATTCTTGTAGATAGCATCATGAAACTGCCATGCTTTTTCTGGAGACTGAAGACGAATGGCTTCATAGTACTGAGAAGCAGGCATTGCTTGTGGGTGAAAACTAAGTGGAAGGTGCTTATAAGCAAAACGAATTTTGCCTTCATACTTTTTCATTAGTTCCATCACTGTTGCATAGCCACGTGAACAGAACGGACATTCAAAATCAGAATATTCAATCAATGTAATTGGCGCAGAGGCATTTCCACGGAAAGACTCGTCAGAGCGGATTTCGGCCTGAAGAGGATTGTTGAAACTGTCTTCAAGAGCTTTTTTCTCATCTTGCTCACGCTTCTTGCCCTGACCTTCCTGAGCTACTTTTACAGCAGCATTTAGTGCATCAATGAATTTTTCAGGATTAGCTTCGATAGCTTCAGTGATGATTTCAGGATTTTCCTTCATCATTTTTTTTAATTCATCTTTAGAGGTACAGGCAGTGGCGACAACCAAGGCCAGAACCATAAGGATACGACTTTTCATGCAAATTCCTTTTCAATCGAGGTAAGAGAACAATTATGTTTTATTCACAATATAGTAATGAATGGGGGGATTAATTTCAACCTTTGGGTTTCTCATTATCGAGATTTTTCTGAATATAATCGAGATACTTGTTCAGTTTACGCGTGTTCTCTCTAATGTAGGCGTAACCCACAAGGTGTACCCGACTGAAGTAGTTACCCTTCATGAAAGAGCGCATAGTCGAAAAAATTCCAAAGGCTGCCCCTGAGACCTTTTCATATAAATGAAATCCCAAGGCCAGGTAACCAACAGTGATCAGCATGATAGTCAGGGTAACAATGTCATCCATAATAAACATCTGGTAAGAGAAAAATTTATTGGCCTCTTTAGAATTGGAGATAGTCTTGGCAGCAAGTTCCACCATATTTTGAAAAACCGCTGTGGAGTTTTCGATAATAAAAACGCAGCTGCATATTCCTATGATGATTAACAAGATACCAAAATGAAGCATGAAGATCCGGTCAATCACAGGTTTGTGAATTCTCGAAAATTGAGGGGGAATACTATTGGTGATGATCTCCCCTTTTTTTCTCGATTCCCTCAGGTACTCAAAGAAAAACTCAGAGAATCTGGTGAGGAGGTTATAGGTGCTAAATTCATCCACTTTATAAAGGGAATTTGGATTTTCCAGAACCCGCTCGCAGTATTCACCGATATTACGAAATGGTCGCAGAATAATCCATCCCACATAAGTTCCAATAAAAAAGAGAAAAATATGAAAGGCAAAAAGGATAGTGAAGCTCTCCATAGATTCAGACAGCAGATAATTATAAAAGACTGACTCATCCTGATAGTCAGGAAAGCCATGGGCCTTAAAAAAAGCGTAGTTTAGTCGCATCACTTGAAACAAGCACGTATAGACAAAGGTGTTGATAATAAATGAAATACCAGAAACCTTGAGACCAGTCCCCAGCATGAAGCGGGTGTCTTCATTTTTAAAGAGCCTTCCGAGTTCTTCTTTGGGACGGATTAAGAATTGTTTCATCCTTCCATCATACCAGTAAGCTAAACTGTTAAAACTAGGCAGAATTGTTTTATCCAACAAATTAAATCACTCAAGTTCAATGAGATAGAAACAAATTACTAAAGTCTCAAGAGCTTAAACCGATAGGGTATGAGAATCGTCTGAGACGAAGGAGTTTTTTTTATGAAAGCATTACCTCAATTACTTTTTTTCGCAAGCTTGCTGGCCTTAGCAGGATGTGGGAAAGGCAATGAATCTGGTAGGAACAGTAACGCCAGTCGGTCGTGTGTCGCCTTCGGACCCAACGGTCAATGCTCAGCATACGCAACCATTAACAACATTAACTCAAACTACTCTTATGGTGGGGTGAGCTTAAATACAGTTCAAGCTGAAAACCCATGTATCCTCTCGAATAGCTGGGGACAAACGAATTTGAATCGTCAGGCCATCAGTACAAGAATTTCAATGCCTACAATTGTTACTAACGGTGACATGTATGTTGGTGTTACTTCTTACGGCGACGTTGCGGCGATTATTGGTAATGGTACAAACCAACCACTATTTGTAGCTTACCTTTGTCCGCGTGCTATTTCAGGTCAGGGTACACTTTATCCTCAAATCACTATTGGTGCTTATACAAACTGTGCAGTTAAATACATCACATCTGCCAACATGGCCTTCCCAGACGGAAGTCAGGCCAACTTCAGAGCCCCGGTTTACGGATCTTCAAGACAAGTTCCTTTTTCATTCTGTCAGCAATAAAATTTAAATTGATTGAAATACTAAAAAGCCTGGTGAAAACCAGGCTTTTTTTATTTTGTCTTATTGATAAAGGCCATTACACCTTGGGCGATAGCCTTGGCCATCCCGTCCATGAATTTGTCTTGATTCACTTTTTTAAGCTCCTCAGCGTTAGATACAAATCCAACCTCTACCAGAAGACCTGGTCGCTTTGAGAGGGCCAGAACATAAAATAGACCGGGCTTAATCCCCCGGTCATCAATTTTGTTGATCTTGATAACTGGCTTCACTTTTTCATGAACCAATCGGGCGAGCTCTTTAGAATGATGAACTGTTTGCTGAACAACTAAATCCACAAGAATCTGGTTAACGATTAACTCTTCACCTTTAAGATTTAAATTCTCTGAGCGCTCAACCTTATTGGCCGCCACATTTGAATTGTTATCAAGATAATAAAGTTCAAAGCCATGACTTTTAGCATTCGTTGAAGAATTAAAATGTATTGATAAAAAAAGATCGGCCTTAACCATGTCCGCTAAATCCGCTCGTTCCTGAAGGCTTACGGCCCGGTCAAAACTGCGGGTTAAATAAGTGGAAGTTGATTTTGAAAGCTCGTCTTTTACTTTCTTCGCAAGTCTGAGGGAAAGATCTTTTTCAAAAATTTTACGCGTTTTTTTTGCATCAAGATGTCCAACAGCGCCGGACTCTTCGCCTCCGTGACCAGGATCAATCAGAACAACTTTTGCCTGAAGGATTTGAGGAAGGAAAAAGAGGAAAAAAAAGAAATATTTCATTGTCGGTAAGCAGTCATTATCCGGTGACGGGGAAAGTAAAAGGAGAGAATTTGTTTGTAATCGTAACCACGTTTGGCCAGCTCAAGTGCACCCAGCTGACACATACCTACGCCATGGCCATATCCCTGACCTTCGACTTTAAATTCATTGTTTTTGGCTGTCATAATAAAATTATTTGACGGCAGGACATCACGGCCCACAGTATTTCTCAGGTAGGATTTTTTAATAATGTGGAGACGGTCACCAGCGTAAAGTCTGATCTCGGAATTATGAAGTGAATCAGGCATGAGCTTTAAGTTATGATCAGTCACTGTATCTGAATAATATTTTTTGAGAACTTGATCGACCATATTGACCAGTTTCTTATTCTGAATTTTTCCGTTCCAATCTTTCAGGCCCGTTTTTTTACAAAAGGTACAATTTACGGAACGATACCCTTCTTCAACCCCACCCCAAACCTGATCAGGTCTGAGAGTTTTTCCGCCACACTTTGAATGAAAAAAGGCAGGAGAAATTTTTCCTGAGGGTCCGATGAGAATTTCGCCTTCTGTATCCTTAGAAGCTTTTAAAGTGTTCTCTGTCGCATCAAAAAATGTTCCCGAGACTTGATCTTTCTCAGAGCTCTCAAGATCATAAAGTTTACCTGTATGAGATTTTTTTAGTCTCTCATAGGCGTATGTTCTGGCGGCCACTGCTTGTGCTTTCAAGGCTTCAACTGGCCATGAACCATGCATCTCTTTAGCGAGCAATGTCGTAATATAAGCTTCGAGAGGAATTGAATTGACCAGATCGCAGCGCTCATTAGTTCCAGCTGTCAGAAGCTGAAGCTCGCCCTGATACTTGTGACGGCCCCAGGAAATAAGTCCCGTAGGAGAGCTCAGCGAGGCCACCAGAATGGAGTTTTTGTTAGACCCAAGAGTCTTTCGGCTGCCACAGTTAAAGGCCAGGGACTTGCGACCACTATATTGTTTAGAGCGCCGACTGTCCTTAACGGTCTTCTGAAGGTCCATACCTTCGACAACAACATTATTTAAAGATTTTGCGATGAGAACTTTAACAGATGGAACTGCAGCATCGGCAGTACATATAATTGAAAAGAATAAGAACAATCCTGTTCGAAGCATTAATCCCTATCCTTGGAATTACTATTCAAGACCTAAACTATCTTACCCGTAAACCGTATAAAAATCAGAGTTTTTTTAGGAACTGCATGATTTTCTGCATATCGGCCCAGGCGGTCTTCTTCATATTTTGATTATTTTCTATGATACTCGGATGGAAGAGAGGAACCACGGCAAAAGTTCCAATATTTTCTATCTTTCGGTTAAAGAACTGCCCGTGAACCTGGGCCAGGCGCTCTTGTCCTTTCAGAATCTTATGAGTTGAGTTGGCACCAAGGGTGACGATGATTTCCGGTCGGTAATACCCCACTACTTTCATCACTTCACTTGAGAGATCTCTCTCACCGGAAAGTGTTGGATAAATTATCACTTCCTCATCAATGAGCTTCATGGCCGATAACATCCGGCCGAAAAGCTCAGCCGTTTTCAGAGGGAAAGCTGGCAGAAGTTGATTAAGAAATCCATCCTTAAGTTCGGCTTCAAACTCACCGGCAGGTCGGAAGCTCTCAGCTACAAACAAGATCCTGACCTTACCGGGCTCTTTATTTTTAAGACACAACTCAAGGGCCTCTTCTTCAATCGAGAGGTCCATCCGAAGATCGTAGAAGCCACTATATTGTGGGATGCCATCCCAGGTTGGATCTGGCTTAAATGCAATTTCACCGCCCTCAATTTTGATCGAAGTCAGCTTATTTTCCCCAAGCTTTTCCTGAGCATATCTCTCAAGTGATTCCATAACCTGGGCTTTTTCCGTAAATTGAGCGGCGGTCGTTTTAGCAGGAGGGGCGTTAAAGGCAGACTTCTGAACCCAATGGACATGACCGAACAACGCCTCTGAAAAGGTCGTTGGATTCTGCGGTTGACGCATCCTCAACAAATTCTGCTTAAACAAATCATCCATACCCTTTCTTAGCATAAATCGGCGGATATTTCCTAGCACTAATAAACCTAATCCCCCTCTCACAACCCGCCGAAACGATGTTCAAGTGAGGAGAAACTTATGTCTGACATTGATTTTAAATTTGAAAACTTTGAAGAATACTTTGGTGGCGCTGAGCAAGTAAAGAAAACCATGGACGAATGCAAAGTCTGCGGATCAAAACTCCTCTTATCCCATATGCCAGATTACAAAAACCTACTGGTTCAGGAAACTGCACGTTGTATGGATTGTGGCTGTGGAAACCGTCGGGTCATTCACATTCTTAACTAAGACTTCTTATCCTCTTCAAGCAAATAAGCTCTTAGGGCCTTTGCTTGAGGAGGTTTAAGTCCAAAAAAATTCATCAAGTCATTTGCTGAATACTCTCTGAGCTCCTCCTGAGACATCGTCAACTGAGTGAGAACTTTTTTCCGGCCCTCATCCCCTAAACCTTTCACATTATCAACCCACGAAGAAATGACACGTTTTGATTCCGTTTTATGATGAAGTTTTCTGGAAAATCTATGGGCTTCATCCCGCATAGAGACAATAATTTTAAACAGAGGTGGGCACTTCGTTAATATGTAGGGATTAAGTCTTCCGGGGATCACCAGACGCTCTTCTGATTTAACTATATCTTTGGCACGCAAGTCCCCTGAGGTTAAATCTTTTGATTTTGCAATTCCCACTACAGGTAATTCTATTTTGAGTTCCTCAAGCACCGCGACCACAGTATTAACCTGAGCTACACCACCATCAATTACCAGTACATCCGGCAACTCACCATACTTTACTCTTCGGGAAATAACTTCTCTCATCATGGCAAAATCATTATTTCCTTCCGGACGGGTTTCAAGATGATAGTGCCGGTATTTTATTTTATCTGGTTTTCCTTCATCAAAAACAATCTGAGACGCCGTAGGGCTTATGCCCTGCCAGATCGCGACATCATAACATTCAAGAATCCGGGGACGCTCTTTCAGATTCAATAGATCTTTGAGTTTATTAAGCCCCATAAAAACACTATCCAGATTAGTCATACGCACCCGCTGAGTTTCTTCAGCATGCTTTCGTGTCATCTCGATTAGGGGGTAGTATTTCTTTGTCAGTCCACGGACTTTTGAAACACCAAAAGTGCTCAGGGCTTCTTTCATTGATGAGAGCTCATCCTCTTCAAAATCAAGTATGACCATTTCAGGATTTATTTGCTCCGGGTCTGCATAGTACTGAACGACTTTTGATAAAATTTCCTGATCGATCTCTTCAATCAGCTCACCTTTCACAAAATTGAAATTTTTTTGACCCAATAAAAGACCAGAGCGGATCATATAAACAGTAATATCTACTTCTTCATTTCCATTCCAGTAAGACCAAACATCAATGTTCTGTTCAGTGTTGAGAGATTCAACTTTTTGGTCAAAACTTTTTTGCAAAAACTCTTCCAGCATCTGAATGTTATCTCGGGTCATCCCCGCCATTTCAAATTCTTCGCTCTCAGCGTACTGAACCATTTTCTCTTCAAGTTTAGAAATTGTCCTGCGGGCCTTAATAGGCCCCTGGAAAAATCCCATCGTACTCGAGAGGATTTCTTCATAACTTTTATCATCAATTA
>DLGL01000025.1:0-4306 GCA_002482685.1 Bacteriovoracaceae bacterium UBA7695
GCTCCCTTGGTTTGTCGGAACCCCGCTTAATGGAAGTCCGTCATCCTCTGAATCTCAAATTAGAGCTGTGATTGGGAAGGATGGTCATATCATGATTGCCGGCACGACTAGCTCCCATTTATTTGACGACCGTGGTGGAGCGAGTGATGTGTTTTATATGAAAGTAAATCCTTCAACTTTAGCAATTGAGAATGCTATTCAATTAGGCGTTAATACCATGGCAACGCTTCCTATTACCTATCCATCCAGAGACGCAAGCGGTGATGAACGAGGCACTTCGTTAGTGGTTGATAAGGGTAATGGAGACGTATACGGAATGATGAGAACCAACGGGAACTTTGCCGATATTTTGAATGGGGGTCTTGATGTGGCCTTTGTTAAACTAGGTCCGAACCTCGATCTTAAATTAGTTAAACAATTTGGTACTTCCTACACTGCAGAGCTAGCATCTGAGGGATTTGAACAATATGTGGGTCAAATAAGTTTCCTTGGGGATACAGTCTATGTCGCCGGTATTAGCAACTCTAACATCAGCGGAACGAAGGTTGATGCTTCTTGGGATATTTACTTTCTAAAAATGGACCGTAACCTCAACGTCACTTTGAAAAAACAATTTGATCAAGGTACTACTCTCTGGCCGGTAAATTCTGCAGCAGGACATGAATGGTTTTATACATTTCACGTCAGAGATGACGGGATTCTCTTTAACCTAGGAACAGAGAGTAACTATGTTGAGACATTAGTTGGTGCTGAAGATATGCTATTTGTTAACAGTGATTTAAATGGCAACCTGTGATCAGACCCAGGGCCCAGAGCATTTTTATATAGAAATTCTCGCGCAGCCTGGGTTTCGTTCTAAAAAGCAGTCGTTATTTCGAGCACTGGGCAAGACAATGTGGTTTATCATCACTCCCTACTACAGCTATAACCACGACGAGTACGGCCAGGACACCAAAAATTATAGGTCCTGTGCTTGCGTACCAACTAGCACCTTGATTGTATTGCTTAGAAACATAAGAGCGAAGTAACTCTTCGACTTGCTCAGATGGAAGTTGTGCCACACTTAACACATTGGCCATTTCTGTTAGTTCATTTACTACTTTTTGATCTTTGATGGAAGACAGCGCAAAAGAGATGATCTCTTGATCTGTTAAACCCTGCTCTTTCAACTTGGCCATTCTACTTTGGAAAAGTAGGACTTGCTCATCATGAAAAGCGACATCTTTTTGGTCCCATTCAACTTGAAGTGAATAGTTTAAATCGTCGAATGCGCTTTGAAGTGAATCAACTGCGGCGGCAGTTGCAGAGTTAATAGAAAAAGAAAGAACCAGTAACACAGTTATCAGAAAATGCATAAAACCTCTATTGTTGTAAGGTTCCCTCTACCATAGAAAAATGAAGTTTAAACTTTTTTGTAAATTATATAGGCCCATGATAGTTATAATGGAGAGGAATGTAAGGCCATGGTTATAGCCATGGCCCCGATATTATCTTATTCATTACTAGCACAAGGGTACGAGAGGCAGATCTAAAATACCTCACGAAGTCCTAGCGTTTGTATCCACAATATCCTGTAGATAAATTGTAATTGATAGCAGATGCCAAATCATGTAATTGATTTACTTTAAAGTTGCCAGCGAATTTGCCCCGTAGATAAAGCTGATTCGCCCAACCATGTACCAAGAACTTGACAGAACAACCCTCAATCAAGCCTTTTTCTGCATCTCGAACGATTTCTGGAAATTTTCTAATATCATTGTACATTATAGCCTCTTGCAGCTGCTGACTCTGATCTTCATTGAAATTTCCACAGAATTCACCATCGATGTATAGTTGATTCGCCCATCCATCAACCCAAGGCTTAACTTTGATTAAGCGATATTTACCATTCATTGCATTTAATACAATTTTAGGAAGTTGCGAAGTACCGCCTACATAGGTGCAACGACCAGTAGAAACATGCTTTTTTAATCTTTCTGCCAAAAGGTTGGATTCATTTTCGGCAAAATTTCCGCTAAAGAATCCATGAATATATAATTGGTTCGCCCAGCCATCAACCAACAGTTTAACAGTACAGCTTGCTATTTTATTATTCGAAGCATCCCGTACAATTTTAGGCAGACTCTGAGAAGTGTCAGCATACGTGGCTCCAATGATGAAACTCAAAATCAGTAAAATAGTTCCTAATTTTTTAATCATAATTTTGTCCTTGCTAATAGATAGTATGCTAATTGCTTATCCATCTATGATTTCAAATCATCTGTTGTTTATTAATTCTTGGTGATTATGCTTTGGCGAGGCGGCGGTTGGTAGAAAAAATTTTGAGATGATTTTTTTATTGAAAACAACATATGATCAAGATGTTAGGCATTTCTAAAGAAACAGCCATCACATGCCCAATCGGCACAGGAAATAGCCTGAAGTGAACAAACTAGAAGCTTAAGTGATAACTGCTTAATTTATTTGCTAATAGTTTTAGTGATTTGCTGTAAATCGGACAAAATAAAGGCCGAACTCGTGTTCGGCCTATATCGGAAATTTGGTGGAAGAAACCATTTTTAAGTAGTTTCTGCAAGTTAAAACAATTAATTGACCAATATGACTAACCACAGAGATGTTGAGAGACTTTACTATTCCAAAACGACGTCTTTAATCGGTACCCAGCTAATAATCGGCGCAAGCCCCACACTCAGCCCAGCTTTAACGAGAGTATCGTACTGAACCTTCGGATCATCACTTAAAACTCTCTCTAATGCTGAAGGACTGTTAAGTGCTTTGCGGATTTTAGCTTTCATACCGCGATGTTCATCAACAAATTTCGAAAAGGCCCGCATGCTGGATTTTTTTAAAGCTTTAGCTGTAACGGCTTCAGTGAGGTTTTCTTCTTCAAGAAAATCTTCAAAGCTTGAGCCCTGATGTTTATTCTTTTTCATGATAACCTCACTTCTTGTTAGAGTTTTCTTCTTTAACCCAATTTTTCATTCGATCCCAGGCCAGAGTCACGTCACTCATAGGAGTCTTTTGGGTCTTCTTTAAAAAGAGATGAGTTAAAATCATTCTTTTCCTGAAAACAAAAAACAACGTCCTATACTGCTTAGCTTTATTCCCATCTGTGACGGCACTTCGCACTTCATAGATGGTCTTCTCTGTAGTCCCACCTTTCCTTAACTGATGAACATAAGGCGGATCAACTTTCCAATTCAGTTCCACATAACAAATGTCAGAACCAATCTCAGTTTTAATAGGCCTGCCTAGTTTAATCAGCTCATCTCTTACTGGTTCATTCCCAGCTTCTGTTCTGTAAAACTCAGCGATGATCTTCTTAGTGATTTCTGGCTTCTTAGGGTCCACCTGTCATCCTTATCGACCTATTAGCATTGTACTTTATACAGTACGTTTGAATCAATTAAAACATACTGTATAAAGTACGTTTAAACTGTTAAATCAATGCATTAGGTCGTTTGTAGGTTAAGAGTTAAATATCGGATAAACGTTCTCTAGCTGGTCCATTGTGGGCAAAATATCAAAAACATCCACACCAGCAAGCCTCAGATAGATCTGAAACGTTTTCAAATCACTCCAGCCACCCATTCTCATAACCTTTGATGAATCAACACCTAGGCTTAATAAGTGAGTCGCAAAGCACGCTCTAAGGGTATGGAAAACAATATGCTTCGTAACCCCTGTGTCTTCCAAAAACAATCTTAAAACATTTGGCCCTTCACCATTTTTCCATTCTGAAAGAATTGGGAGAACATTAGTTTCATTTCCACGCTCCTTTCCCTCGCTTAATTTTCTTAAACTCCTCATTAATTATGGCCCTGCCACTTTCGTATTTCTCAATGGCCTTCGCCTATAACTGAAGTCGGTTACCCAAATCAGTTCTCGTGACCTTCAACATCTCTCTACATCTCCTCAGTGCTTTCGCATTAGAGAGCTTTTGTCTTGAACGCTTCCATAAAGTCCTCCTCAGAACTATGTTTCCTGCCAGCGTCCGCTCTACGAATAATTCTCTATGGTTGATTGTTCAAAACGCCAAAATTCGCTCTAGAAATTGCTACGGTAAAAACAGTGCTACGGTCGTAGCCAAAAATATAGCCAGACGTAGACGACGACCGAGATTTCAAGAGATGTTTGGCGGAAGGTACAGAGGGGCGTGTTCACGAACCTATTGATTCTTTGTTGTGTTTGATTCTGTGGAGTTAGATATTGGACATAAAAAAGGCCGAAACAAGTTCGGCCTTTCTTTTATTATTTTGGTGGAGATTAGCAGGATCGAACTGCTGACCTCTTGCATGCCATGCAA
>DLGL01000025.1:4330-15557 GCA_002482685.1 Bacteriovoracaceae bacterium UBA7695
AGCGCTCTCCCAGCTGAGCTAAACCCCCATAACTGATTGACTAGGACCTAAAATTTAATAAATCCTATGCATTAAGACAAGAAAATCTTAAGTCGAAATTAATAACGCAACGTCACTTCTTGGCCACACCTTTCCTGAATAGCACATCCATCCTCATTCTCAGGCTGGCATTTCTAAGGGCACCCCTCTTCTCAACTCCCATATCCAGTAATTCAATAACCGAAATGTGATCTTCTGAATCAACAAAGGCGGAAAGCACATTTCTTCCATTTGTTTCAACTGCGTTTTTGTTGGCCCCGGCCTTAATAAGAAGCTTTATGGCCTCCATGTTTTTCATCTTTCCAGCTATCAAAAGTGGGGTCTGACCTAAATCATTTTTGGCCTCTAGATTCGCCCGACCTTCAACTAAAGTAATTAGGGCATCAGCATTTTTAGTATTAAGGATCCCAGCAAGTTCATGAAGAGCAGTGTTGCCGACAGCGTCTTGAAGATTTACATCCGCACCTTTGGAAATAAGAATCTTCATCGATTCATTCTTGGCCACTGCACTTGCTTTAATAAGCGCACTCTGCCCATCCTGACCGCTAAAATCGATCCAGAAAGTTTTCTGAAGAACCTTGTTTAACTCTGTGGCGTCCTCCGAAACTGCAGCGGCAAGAAGAGAATTTACCGCGGCCACTTCAGGTATTGATAGTGTTCGGGAAACATCTTCCCCACGGCATTCATCAGAAGCACAGACCTTGGCCTCAATACATTGCTTAGAATGATTTAACTGAAAGTCCTCCTCACCACGGACAAGAATGCCCTCGACCATACCTGTTTCAGCATTAAAGACGGCCGATCCGGAATTCCCCTGGAAGGTATCCAAATTTGTAACAAAATAATTTGGATGAAAATTCTCTCTAACTTTTCCACCTGTAGTGACTTTTGTAGGAAGACCCGATGGACCTCCGATAACCAGGACACTCTGAGAATCAGCAACAGTATTTTCTGTTCTGATCTTCAGGGGAGCTCTCCCCTTCACCCTGCGGTCTAGCTGGATGATGGCGTAATCCTTAAGAGACAATTTAGTCAGTCCACTGGAGACAACTTTTTTACAACCATAAACCGTATCACTCGCCTGATCCACCCCTGCCTTTTGAGTCTCTTTATCCACTTGGTAATCAAATACCCAGCGGTTCTCTTTGCAAAAGTTTTCAGAATCCACACAGTGCCCGGCCGTCGCAATGAGATCCGGAGCGATCAGAAACCCGGAGCACATTCCTGGGTTGGGTTGATGAATGAAACGCGTCTCTTCACAAAAAGTAATCCCGGTTTTAGCCGTTTGATTCACCTGTTCTGAAAACATCCTCTTGGTGGTCTTCTCCTCCATAGAATCAAGCCACTCTTTCATCGTCGTCTGACTTATTTGAACCACTCCACGCCTTTGGTCTCGCTTGCTGGCCGAAATGTTTGCCACTGGTATAAGGATCGCTGTTGAACGGGCCAGGAGCTGATGGGCCTCACTCGCCTCATGAACCTCCTTCCGGTCATCTTCACCGTAGATAACCTTCGGCCCTAAGGCGAATGCATGAGGCATGATGACAGAAGTAACAAAGGCCAGACCCAAAACTTTTTTCATCTCGTTCTCCTATATTTTGACTGTGACCTTATAGCCCTGAATCTGTTGAGGCGTTAGCCAAAATGCTGCGTCATGTAAAAATCTCCCTATTTGACTGAAAGAACAAGAATTGGGACACTTAGGGCCAAGAATCAAAAGGGACAAGTATGGGTATTTATGTAAACCGCACATTAAACATGAAGCAGATATCGGCCATTGGCTTTGATATGGACTACACGCTGGTGCGCTACGATTTGGAAGCTTTCGAGGTCATGACCTATAAAGAGATTAAAAAAAAGCTAATAGAAATTAAGGGCTACCCTAAGATCGTCGGTGATTTTAAATTTCTTCTCAACCTCGCCATCCGCGGGCTGGTTATTGATAAACCAAATGGAAATGTTTTAAAGCTCTCAACCTACAGCAAAGTTAAGCATGTTTATCATGGCCTTAACGATATGGATTTTAAAACCCAGCAAAAAATTTACCAGGGTCTTACCATCGATCTTAACGACTCGGATCGTTTTGCGATCGTAGATACAAGCTTCTCCATAGCCTACTGTGTTCTCTATATGCAGATTGTGGATTTAAAAGATAAACACCCGGAGCTTAAGCTGCCGGACTATAAAACAATTGAAGAGGATTTACTTGAGGCCCTCGACACCTCCCACAGGGATGGAACACTCAAGGGTGAAGTTAAAAAGAACGTCAAAAAATATATTGTTCAGGATCCGGATAGTGTTGAAGCATTGGAGAAATTTAAACGTCACGGGAAGCACTTGTGGGTTATAACGAACTCTGACTACGAGTACTCAAAGCTTCTACTAGATTATGCGATTAATCCATTCCTGAAAGAAAATAAGTCGTGGCAAGAGCTTTTTAACATCGTGGTCACAGCGGCCAACAAGCCAAAATTCTTCACCGACAAACTACCTCTGCTGAAAGTAGATCCTAAAAGTGGGCTTATGAGAAATCATCATGGGCAAATTGAAGATGGAATTTACCAGGGTGGATGTGCTCAAACTATCCAGAAGAGCTCTGGTCTCTCCGGTGAGCAAATTCTTTACCTCGGCGACCATATTTATGGAGACGTCCTTCAGATTAAAAAAACCTGCAACTGGCGCACGGCCTTAGTCATTGATGAGCTCATCCATGAAACTGAGGCGAATAAAAAATCGGCCCCAATTAGTGCTGAGATCAATGTCCTCATGAAGCAAAAAATAAAAATGGAGCAAGAGCTCGATGAGCTTTTTGACCGCGAGCAGGAAAAAGGCAAGAAGCCAGATAAATCTAAGCTTCAGGATCATTTCCATAAAATTGAAAAAGTGGATAAAAAGATTGGTAAACTCATCCGTGCCCACACTCAGCACTTTAATGCTCACTGGGGTGAGACTATGAGGGCCGGAGTTGAGCCCAGTCGTCTGGCCGGGCAGATTGAAAAATACGCATGTATCTACATGGCGAAAGTTTCAGATTTTATTGATTACTCACCCCGAACATATTTCCGTCCTAAAAAGAAAATGCTTCCTCACGAATAAATGTGGAAGCGTGACTCCAGACCTGAGGTATTTTCTGCTTCAGGTTTAACCTCAATGGTTAGTCCCAATGTTCTTGAGATCAGATTTTCTAAACTGGCCTTGCGGTAGCTGATTAAAAACGCTTTGACCTCAGGGCCCGCGTCTTTAAGAAAATGATAGAGATGATTTTCTCCCTGATAACTTATTATAACTTCTTTTTCAGAGGCCTTAACCGTTAAAGAAAAATCCGCCTGAAAAAAATGTTGCTCACGGGCGTACGCTTCCAGAACTTCACTCGGTTTTTTAAGTTTTTTCCACTCTTCACCAAATTCATCCCAGTAAAGTTCATTTTGTCCAAACTTTACTAATTCTTCAATTTGGTCTTTAGATTTTATTCCGGCATTTATATAGAAATTTATGACATCCACAATAAGCTGAAAGCTTATTGTATTATCAAAATCCAAAAAGAACTCTGAATCTATTCCCAGGTTATGAGTAAATTGAAGGTAAGCATCGGTGCCCACGCGTTTTTCGAGATACTGAAAGAAGGGATAAATTTCTCTGACTTTTTGGGCCCGGTTAAGTCGAAATCTTTTTGGAAGCTTAAACCCCAATGAGACGCTCTCATCATTGAGCTTCACTTTTGAATGACGGTCAATAATTCCCATCTCAATTGATTCAGGTGGAATCGCGGTGAAACGTGAAAATAAAAACCACTGAGGTGCATTCGGGATTAATAAATTATGCTCCATCTTAGAGAGAGCACTCTGAGAGCAGCCTATGGCATCGGCGACGTCGGATTGGTTAAACTTTTTGAATTTTCGGGCCGCCTTCATTAAAGGGCCTATAGCAACATTTAATTCATCCATTATTTACTCCATCTGTTATTAACCTCCTCTATTATCTCGCCCGGAATAGTTTTATGTAAAATTGAGTTAACCTGAAGAAAATCTTCAGGAGACTTTAATCCAATGAGACTAGTTGATATTCCATAAATATTAAGATTGTAGTGCAGACAAAATTCCATTAGCGTTAGGCCATACTCACCCAAAAGACTCTTTAATCGGGCCACTTTTTCAACTTTTGCCGCCACTTCCTTATTATTCCACCACGGGGCCCAGGACCTGGCATCGGTTGAGTCATATTTGCGATCTGAATTTACCCGTCCTGTGAGAATCCCTTTGTCAAAAGTCCCCCACCCCATCGAGTAGTAGTTTTTCCATTCCTCACCTAGTTGATCAAAGGCCTTGGTGTTGGCCGCATTGAGTTCTGACTGAATGGCCACGATCGGACCAATCTCTTGAGCTTTTTTAAGATCATCAAGGTTGGTGTTACAGAGTCCCATATGATTTATGACTGACTTCTCCTGGTACTTGCGCAAAACCTCCATCGCCCGCCTGATGTCGACTCTGGGATCAGGCCAGTGAATCATATAGATATCGATGTATTCTCGTTTAAGACGCTTTAGACTCTCCAGGATCATCTTTTCCACAATCTTAGGATCATTACTCATATTGACCCGTTTGCTGGGATGCCAATCCACACCTGCTTTACTGACAACGATGGCCTCTTTAGGAAGATACTTACCCATCCTTTCCTCAGAGAGTCCAAACCCATAGATAGGTGCCGTATCAAACAAGTTAATCCCCCCATCCCACAGCTCCTTTATGAGCTTTTCAGCACTGACCTCATCCATGGCACCAAAACCATAGCCACCGCCTTCTCCGCTAATGGCAGCGCCCCCAAATCCGATGACGGAAACTTTTTTTCCTAAGAGCGTATTTTCCCGATAAAGCATGACCGTAAATTTCCTTTCAAATTGACAATTAGACCTAAGCGCCGCACATTGCGAGCATGCATCTTATCACAATGGCCCACTTGGGAGAAGCCCAAGGTGTCATCGAATTATTTAAACTCAAAAGAATCACCCCTCAACGTTTTGAGGGTGAAAACTTGACCTGTCTCATAACAGGAGAGGGCCCATTTGAGGCGGCGACTTCTACTTCCCATGAACTGGGTCGAATGAATTATCATTCAGTTATCAACTTGGGGATCGCTGGATCTTTTTCTGAAGAATATCCCATTGGAGAGATCTATCCGGTTCGCTCTATTTACCTGGTGATTGAAAATAAACCTCAGTTTAAATCTTTTAAGAGTTTTGAAACAGGACTTGATTGTCTCACAAGTTTTGAGAGGCTTCTCCAATCAGAAAAAGCTCCTCCTCTTGCAGGTATCGCTCATCTGGTTGACCGTGAATCCTGGGGTGTGGCCTTAGCAGCAAAAAATGCGGGAATCAAGTTCACCGCTTATAAGCTGATCTCAGATCTTGCCGGAACCATAGGTGCTTGTGAAATCGCCCGGAAAAAGTCCGATGAATGGTCACAAAAGATTGCTCTTCATTTGAAAGGTTTGTTACTTGGAACTGAAGTCATTGAAGATATTCTCCAACTACCAGGATTTCATTTAACCTTCTCCACTCGGCATCAGTTTGAGCAGATGCTTAAAAAAATAAGTCTCCGTGATGGGCTCTCTGAAGAAGATGTGATGAACTCACTTCCTTTAGAGAGGCTTCGCGAAGACATTTCTCTTCCGAAAGAGCGGGCCCGAAAACTTCTGGATTACATGGAAGGTCGCCTTGACCCCATGAAGGATAAGCTACAGACAGCTCTTAGTAGTTTTAAGGCACCTTTTGAAAAACATGGCATCACCCTTCAGCATGATACCAGCTGGGAAGCGCCAGAGATTAAGATAAGCTTTAGTGTCTCCGCTGATGAGGATCTTAAGCAAAAACTTGGGACTCTAGAGAAACTAAGTCTTGTACCTTACGAGAAACTCCGAAATGGGATTTTTCATGTGGAATAAGGTTTATGTTGAAGAGCATCTCCTGGACTCTCCCCGGGTAGGAAGTATTCTGACCAAGCTCAAAAAAGAAGCTATTCCACTTAAGGCCTATGATGATATCTGGGGGAGAAGCAAAAAACCCTATCTTCATAAACGTGACTCATTAAATCTCTTCCTTGCCCAGAAGAAGGGCCAGCTCTTAAAGCTTGCTCCCGATGCTTACGGAAAAGCGGGTGAGCCTCACTACTACTTCATTCATGCCTACAACTGTATTTATGAGTGTCAGTACTGCTACCTGCAGGGTTATTTTAATACTCCGGATATTGTTTTGTTTGTGAATCATGAAGAGATCATCCAGGAGATGCAAACGACTCTTGATAGTCATCCCGATCATAAGGTCTGGTTTCACGCAGGTGAATTTTCTGATTCTCTGGCCTTGACTCATCTCACTGGTGAGCTTGAGCTCTATCATGAGTTTTGTAAAAAGAATCCTCGTGCAGTCATTGAACTCAGAACCAAATCGGTAAACACTAAAGAGCTCCTGAGCCTCGAGCCACTTACAAACTTCATTGTAAGCTTTTCTTTATCACCATCGAAAATGGGTAAGACCATTGACCTTAAGACTCCTTCCACAGGCTCCCGACTTAGAACCATGGATGAGCTGAATAAAAAAGGCTTTACCCTTGCTGCCCATTTTGATCCGATTATATATCAGGATCAATTTAATGTTCAGTACGAAGAGCTTCTTAAATCCATGCAGGAGCTGGGGCTCACAAAAGTTTTGTCGTACCTCTCTTTGGGTGTGGTTCGCTTCACCAAAGATGTCTACCGTGAGGTGGAAAGAAATTATCCAGACTCTCCACTCCACTCAACTCCTATGATTAAAAGTTTCGACAACAAAGTCCGCTATCATCACCCAATGCGTATGTGGATGATGAATACGGTCAAAGAACTCGCTCTGAGCTATGGAGTTCCCATTGAGGCTATCTACCTGTGCATGGAAGAGCACGATGCTTAAAAGACCGGAACTCTTCTCCCAGGGTTACCACAAAACCTATTTCACTCTTTCAGATGAAATCAGAAATCTCGTCACTACTGAGAACTGGAATGAACTTGATGCTGAATTTAAAAAGCTCACCGTAAAAGAGGGAAGACTCTTTAAGTTCTTAAACGATTTCCATGATTTTACTTCTATTGAATTTATTATCAGCATCCGGGATTCAGTCAATGAATGGGAAGAAGATGGCATTTGGCACGATGATGGATCGAGAGTTTTCGCTTTTTCATTGTCGCTGACTTTATCTGACGTGGAAGGCGGCCGGTTGGGTGTAAGACTCATTGGCAGTGATGCCTTTACTCAAGTCCCGACTCCGTCTTTTGGTGGGATCATCCTGTTTCTTACCGGGATTTATGGGTATGAACACAAAATTCATCAAGTGACACAAGGTCGTCGTATTATTATCGCTGGCTGGTGTAGTTAATCAAAGAGACCTGGCACTGAAAGGTATCTCTCTCCAGTATCGTAACTAAAAGTTAGAATCCGTGCATTAGATCCAATTTTAGGAAGATATTTTTTCACCGCCGCAAGTGAAGCCCCTGAAGAGATCCCCACAAACAGACCTTCATCCCTGGCGGCTTTTTGCGCCCACAAGAATGCTTCTTCTTTTGTAATAGTAATCACCTCATCAATCACAGATCGGTCTACAATGGCGGGAATAAATCCTGTTCCAATCCCCTGAATCGGGTGCGGCCCAGGTTGCCCGCCGGATAGGACAGCAGAATCTGCGGGTTCAACAGCGACAATTTTCGTTCCAAACTTTGCTTTAAGAATCTTCCCTACAGCTGTGATATGCCCACCAGTACCAACACCGGTGATCAGGCACTCGAGTCCATCCGGAAAATCTGCGATAATTTCTTTAGCAGTTGTTTCTGCATGGGCCTTTAAGTTATCAGTATTTTCAAACTGATTAGGCATCCATGCATTTGGAGTTGAAGCCACCAGCTCTTTGGCCTTCTCAATTGAGCCTCGAATGCCTTTTTCTTTCGGAGTAAGTTCAAACTTCGCGCCATATGCGGCCATAACCTTACGGCGCTCGATGGACATAGTCTCCGGCATGACGAGAATTAACTCATAACCTTTAACTGCACAAACCAGAGACAAACCAATCCCGGTGTTACCAGAGGTTGGCTCAATAATGGTCATGCCCTTTTTTAAATCACCGCGCTTTTCAGCTTCAGTTATCATCGCCAGGGCGATTCTATCTTTAATGCTGGCCCCGGGATTTTGGCGCTCAAGCTTGGCCCACACCTCACCCGGATGAGCAGCAAAGAGCTTGTTCAAACGGACATGAGGCGTATTACCAATAACATCAAGGATAGATTCGTATTTCATAATCAAACCCAACTATTTTTTGTTCAGTTTCTCTTTTACTACATCCATCAGAACATTTGCTGTTTCCAGAACTTTTCCGGCGGTTGCCTCTGCCTTAACTTTAAGCTCCTGGGCCTTAACTTTTGTCATAAGTTCTTCAACTTTCTTTTGAGCTTCTTCTTTTGAGATGCCGGTTCTCTGTTCAATTAAAGAAACCATCTGAGAAACGTTACCTTTAACTTTTTCAAAATCATTTTCCGAAATCTCAGACCATTTCTTCTGAGCTTCTCCAGAGACATCTTTTAAAATACCAAAAATCTGATCTTTGTTAATCACACATCATCCTTATCGTTAAAGTGACTTCAATGCAGAGATAATAGCAGAAGAATCCACATGGTGCTTAGCATACAATTCATCCGCACTATAAGCACTCTGACCGAACTCCCCGTTGACTGCAAGACTCACAGCTTTGAACTCTGAACCTAAAAGTTTTAACTGGTGGATAAGCTGAGCACCCATGCCGCCAATTAATTGATGATCTTCGACAGTTACTATTTTTGAACCCGATTCTTTGACCCATGTTGCAATCTGCGCAAAGTCTGAGTGATTCACAAAACTATGATTAATGACGGCCACATCCCCTACCGCCTCGGCCGCCTTGAGTGCATGGGCCACCAAGGAGCCAGAAACAATCACCGCGGCTTTTTTTCCATCGGTTAGTTTTTGAGGCTTATGCAGATCGTAGTTCAAGTTCTCTTTCACCTCTAAAGCAAAGTTCTCACGACCAACAAAGAAAATATAAGATTCTCCGTCTTTGCCAGCTTCGCGCTCCTGGGCAGTTTTCTTAATTGCCGCGTAGATATACTCTTCGGCCTCTTTGGCCGAAGCTACGTTCACAATGTTTAAGTGAGGAATACTGGCCAGTGCTGACATGTATGTTAATGATTGGTGAGAAGCTCCATCCGCTGCGTCCTGAAATCCTGTATGAGAGAAAATCGCCATCACAGGGGCCTGAGAGAGAGAGGCCATGATCAGAGGAAGATTTCCTTTGGTTACTCCAAAAGCTGCAAACGTATCCACAAACGGAATGTATCCCGCTTTAGACATTCCAATCGCCGTAGAAACCATATTTGATTCCGCTACACCTACATCTAAGAAGCGGTCAGGGAATTCAGTATGAAATCCTTTGAGTCCGGTTGAACCAGCAAGATCTGAAGTGATTGAGAACACCGGGTAGCCGTCTTTAGCAGCTTTAATAAGGGCCTTGGCCACCCCAACCTGAATTTTATCAGTTGGCGCTCCGTTTGAAGATTTTTTCTCTGGCTTAACTAAGAGTGACTTACCAAGAGTTATAAGTTCTGCGGGAACTTCTTCCGTAGTCCAGATTTCTTTAAGGAAAGCGTTGATGCCCTCATCATAGGCCTTCAGAGGAAAACCGTGTCCACCAGAGGCGCTATCTGAAGTTGATTTAACTCCGTAGCCTTTGGTGGTTTTAATCCACATAGCAACTGGCTTAGCTGGGTTGGCCACTGCTGCTGCAATAGACTCTTCAACTTTTAGATAAACGGCCTGAAGGTCATGACCATTTTCTACTTTGATCACATTCCATCCAAGAGCTGAGAGTCCTTCAAAAGTCCCATTCATTGAGAATGAATCTTTATCAATTCTTCCACCAAGCTTGGTGTTGTTATCAGAAATCATTAAAACGAAAGGATTGATTTTTCCTCTGTTAGCTAAACCTGGAACCGCTGCGAAAGCCTCCTTGGCTTCCCCTTCCATGGCCGCGCCATCTGAAAGAGAGACGAGGGTGATTCTATCGTTGCCAGCAAGCTTATCCGCAACCGCCACACCCTGGGCCTGAGGAAACGCCGAGCCTAGTGGACCGTTAGAAAGCATCACACCCTCGGGGTACAAATGAGACTCTCCGTGACCGGTGAGTTTAGAGCTCATCGACCGGAAACCTGTGAGAGAATCCATGGTCAAGTCCCCGTAACCAAGAACCGCCCTTAAAGCATAAATCCCATTCTCCGCGTGACCGATATCGTTGATGAAATTGTATTTTTCAAACCAGTTTTTTTCTTTGAACATGATGGCGTGGACGGCCGTCCAAGTCTCTGTCATCGCCGAAGGCCCACCCCAGTGGCAAGCGGCCCCACCGTTAACGGCGGCCAAGTCCATCAAGGCAATCAGCGAACGTGTGGCCTTGGGATTAGCGAGCTTGACCTCATTTTGCTTTGCGTCTTTAATCGTCACTGCGTATTTGGGTGCTGAACCCGGGGCCGGTAGAAGTTTGGATTTAATATTCAAGGGCTTAAGTGACATGAAAACCACCTTATTTTGAGAGGGGGATAAATGAAAAGAGTATGAAACGGGAGGAGGCTTTAAGTCCACTAGATTCTTGACTTTTAGTCTTGCCAAGGTGCTTAAAATTGGATTAGAGTTTCCAAACTTAATTTTGATTTCATACTCACGAAGGAATATTTATGGCACGTCAATGTGATCTAACTGGTAAAGCTCGTCAGGCTAACCATAAAGTGTCTCACTCAAACATCAAGACACGCGTTTTCAAGCAACCAAATCTTAAAACTAAGAAAGTTTTTGATCCTGAATCAGGTCAAACAATCCGTCTTAAACTTGCTACATCTACTATCAAGACTCTCGATAAAATGGGTCTTTCTAAGTTTCTTCGTAAGTATTACAAGTAATTCAAATTTGCGACATAAGTCGCAATAAAAACGTTTTTACAATAAAAAGCTCAGAGCCTCCGAATGGAGGCTCATTTTTTTTCACCTAATTAAAAAATTGGTCTGCTACCTTTTCACTTCCCCAGATAACATGCCCAGGGCGTCCGTCATCAAATTGAAGAACCACAATTCCCTTACTTCGAAAAGAGATGTAGTG
>DLGL01000057.1:0-2890 GCA_002482685.1 Bacteriovoracaceae bacterium UBA7695
CCTTGCAATTCAAAAGATAGGAATGGACCTAAGTCCCCGGATTAACGTTTGATACTGCTTACTTGTCACCACAAAGTGCCAGGAAGTCTTTGGCCTTTAGACTCGCTCCACCAACCAGTCCGCCATCGATATCTTTCTGCCCAAATAATTCTTCAACATTATCTGGCTTCACACTTCCGCCGTAGAGAATTTTGATTCTCTCACCAAATCCTGGAAACTTATTTTTAAGTTCTTGGCGGATGAAAGCATGCACTTCCTGAGCTTGCGCAGGAGTGGCAGTTTTTCCAGTTCCGATGGCCCAGACTGGTTCGTAAGCAATCACCAAATTTTCGGCCGAAGCTACTGACAAATCATTGAGACCTTGCTGAAGCTGATTGCCAACGATTGAAAGAGTTGAATTACTTTCTCTTTCAGGGAGAGTTTCACCAACACAGTAAATAACTTTTAGACCTTCTTTAAGAGCTGATCTGACTTTTAAATTGAGTGTTTTAGAAGTCTCATTAAAGATTGCTCGGCGTTCTGAGTGTCCTAGAATAACAAAATGAGCACCAATATCAACAAGTGCTTTTGGAGAAACCTCTCCTGTAAATGCACCATTTAAATGTTCAGAACAATTTTGAGCACCAATTTTAACATGGGAGTTATAGCACAGTGTTTTAGCTTGAGTGATATAGAGAGATTGAGGAGCAACCCATGCCTCACGCTTATTTGAAAAGGTTGTATTGAACTCATTAAAAAAATCTTGGCACTCTTTAGAAGTTTGATTCATCTTCCAATTGGCCACTACAAGTTTTGTCATGATTAAACTCCGTACTTTAGGGCCTGGACACCAGGCAGTTCGCCTCTTTCAATATACTCCAAGCTGGCCCCGCCACCGGTAGAGACGTGAGAAAACTTATCAGCTTCTCCGGATTGTTGAACGGCTGCTACAGAATCACCACCACCAACGACTGTGAAAGCAGTTTGGTTTTTAGCGATGCTTGAAGCCATCGACATTGTTCCTTTAGCGTAGTTTTTGTTTTCAAATAATCCCATCGGGCCATTCCAGAAAACTGTTTTTGCCGTCGCTATGTGATCAGCATAAGCCTTTATGGTCAAAGGTCCGATATCAAGTCCCATTTTATCTTCTGGAATTGAAGTGCCTGAACAAGGGGATGGTTCTCCATCAAATTTATCTGAAACGATGTGATCTTTTGGAAGCTGGATCTTTCCACCTTTGTCGGCAGCAAGAAGATGTTTAGCAAGTGCAACATCCTCATCTGAACAAAGTGATTTTCCAACTGTGGCACCCTTCGCTTTTAAAAATGGATAGGCCATGGCCCCACCAATAAGAAGTGTGTCCACGATAACTAAAAGTTTTTCAATGGTTTTGATCTTATCTGAAACCTTTGCCCCACCCACGACTGCCACAAATGGCTTGGCCGGTTTTTCAAGCAGAGTTCCGAGAGAGTCGATTTCTTTTTTCATCAATAGGCCGGCATAAGCACGGTTTTTAAAGAAAGCATTGATTGCGTGAGTAGAAGCGTGTTTTCTGTGAGCAGCTCCGAAAGCATCGTTTACATAGATATCTGCATAAGTTGCAAGTTTTTCTGCCAGCTCCATCTCATTTTTCTCTTCACCTGGAAGAAAGCGGATATTTTCCAGAAGAACGATCTTTGTTTCAGGAAGGTGAAGAAGATTCTTCACTCCATTATCAATAGCCGATTCAGAGAGAATTACATCTGTCCCGAGTTTTTTAGCAAGATACTCAGCAACTGGCTCAAGTGAATACTTAGGATTCACTTGACCATCTGGGCGCCCAAGGTGAGAAATCATAATAATCTTAGAAGCACCTTTCTCAAGCAGAAGCCGAATCGTAGGGATCGCCTGATCAATACGACTTGAATCAGTAATCTCTCTTGGTTCTGTTTTAGAAAGTGGCACATTGAAATCAAAGCGCACTAAAACTCTCTTACCTTTTAGTTCAGCATCCTGAATGGATTTAAGTTGCATGAGTTATCCCCGAATCAATTAAAGTTTTTGTCCAATGTAATTAGCAAGATCGATAACACGGTTAGAGAATCCAACTTCGTTATCATACCAGCTGACAATCTTAGCTGTGTTGCCAATGACGTTAGTAAGTTTTGCATCAAAGTAAGAAGACTCAGTTGCTCCCATGTAATCCATAGAAACAAGTTCTTCTTCTGTATAACCTAAGAAACCTTTGAGTTGACCTTCAGCCGCCTTTTTCATAGCAGCATTGATCTCTTCTTTAGTTGCTTTCTTTTCAAGCACTACCGTTAAATCAACCATTGAAACATCAGGAGTTGGGACGCGAACAGCGTACCCATCAAGTTTTCCGATCATTTCAGGAATAACGTCTCCCAAGGCCTTAGCAGCACCTGTAGAAGTCGGGATGATAGAAAGAGCTGCTGCGCGGGCACGGCGAAGGTCATCATGAGCATTATCTAGAAGGTTTTGATCTGAGGTATAAGCATGAACAGTAGTCATAAGACCATTCACAATTCCAAAGTTTTCATGAAGAACTTTAACCACAGGAGCTAAGCAGTTCGTCGTACAAGATGCGTTTGAAATGATGTGATGTTTTGATCCATCATATTTTTCATTATTAATTCCCATGACAAAAGTTCCGTCGAGGTCTTTTCCGGGAGCGCACATAATGACTTTTTTAACAGTTCCTCTTAAATGAAGACCTAGCTTAGCCTTGTCTTTAAAAATTCCTGTACAGTCAATGACCACCTGAGTGCCATAAGCAGACCAGTCGATTTCTTCTGGGTTTTTTTGTGAGAAAAATTTTATTTTGCGCCCGAGATAGCTGATTTCTGCAGATTCTTTATTGAAAGAAAAATCACCTTCAAGTTTCCCGTGAAGAGAATCATGCTTAAGCAAG
>DLGL01000057.1:2905-13888 GCA_002482685.1 Bacteriovoracaceae bacterium UBA7695
TAGGATATACGGCTTGGCCTCGCCAGGGTTATTGATCGCTACGATTTCAATGTTCGCATCGAGATTTTTTGAAATTCTGTCGAAGTAAGCGCGAAGAACAGTTCTTCCGATACGGCCGACACCATTGATACCAATTTTTACGGTTTTCATAAGACTCCTCATGTCACTGGACAGGACTATGGATTAGGTTAAGAAACGAAGATATTTTAAGCATTTGGAACATACTCCATCGTCTCTATTTTGGGTAGCGGATTCAGGCAATTCAATGTAGTCTGAAATCCATATTTTAGGTACTTAACGCTAGACGTTCTCTGTACTGACTAAGGAAAATCCCTAATGAGTAAACTTTTTATCGCTGACTTACAGGGTAAGGAAGAAATTGAATCGGTTTTTGCCGTCAAAATTTTCAATGTCATGGAGGGTAAAGATGGGCGCAAATACTTTAACGTTATCCTTTCTGATTCTACCGGCGACCTTGAAGCCAGACTCTGGCAATACTCTGAAGAAGTAGAAAGAAATATTTCAAAAAATTCGTTTGTTAAAGTCCGTGGAAAACTCAACTTCTTTCAAGGCCGAAAGCAGTTCATCCTTTCTCACATTGAAAAAGTTGAAGCTTCAACTATCAATGAGGATGACTTCGTCATGAAGGCTACTCAGAATCCTGAAACAATGTACAAAGAACTTCTGGGAATCGTAGATGAGCTCGATGATGTCTACATTAGAGATCTTTTAAGAATTATCATCACAGATGGTGAAGTTGCCCGAAGACTTAAAACCTGGCAAGCGGGGAAGTCAATTCACCACGCTTATAAGTCGGGTCTTTTAGAGCACATTCTTTCGTGCACCTATCTGGCGACCAATCTCTCCCGGCACTACAAAGTGAATGGGAATTATGTTGTTGCGGGTTGTATCCTTCATGATCTTTGTAAAATTTATGAACTCACCGATGGCATTAATGTTGAGTATACTGAAGAAGGCAAACTGGTTGGTCATTTAGTTAAAGGTCTGGAAATTGTCGACAGGTATGCTTCCAAAATTAAAAATTTTCCTCACCACACGAAAATGCATATAAAACATATCCTGCTCTCGCATCATGGTGAATATGAATATGGATCTCCAAAAATTCCTCAGACTTCGGAAGCCTTTTTAGTTCACCTGATTGATATGATGGATTCAAAAATGGGCTCGATGGAGATGATTAAAAAAACGGACAATGCTACTGGCCACTGGTCTGGTTTTGTTAAGCATCTAGACCGCATTGTTTATAAAGCAGAGCTACCTTTTTATCCTGAATATATTGTTGAGGAGGAAACGACTTTTCAACCAGAGGAAAAGCGTCAGCCAGCTAAAAAATCACCGGTAGCCGAGCCAAAGACGAGTATGTCGAAAATGCTCAGTGGCTTTAAAGTCGAAGACTAAGCAAGTTTATGAAAGCACTTAAGCGAGTTCAGGTAAACCTGCTTCTTGAGAGTTTCAAGGTCCACACCCTTAAGCTCAGCGATCTTGGCAGCTATGTGGGTTAAATAGAAAGGAGCATTCTCTTTTCCTCGGTGGGGAACCGGCGTAAGGAAAGGGGAGTCTGTCTCAAAGAGGATTCTGTCAGTGGGAGTTATCTTAACAACTTCCTGAACATTCTCAGCTTTTTTAAAAGTAATGATCCCATTAAATCCGATATAAAATCCTTCCTGCAAAACAAATTCGGCCAATTCCAGACTTGAAGTGAAACTGTGAACGACACCTTTGCGCTTTAAGGTCTTCGAAAAGTTCTTAATGATCGCCCTGGTATCCTCATCTGCGTCTCTGGTGTGAATAACGACAGGCAAATCCAAATCACAGGCCAGTTGAAGTTGTTTCTCAAAAGCTTCTCTTTGGATTTCTGGTGGGGAATTATTGTAATGGTAGTCCAGTCCAATTTCTCCCACCGCAACCATCTTAGGCATGGAGGCGCGGGCAATGATCTTATCATACTCAGCCTGGGTTACTTCTTTAGCATCATGCGGATGAATCCCCTGAGTAAAGTAGATCTCTTCAGAAGTATTTGAAAGCTCCATGACCTTATCAAGATTAAGCGGATCCACACCTATGGTTATGACCTTGGTGATACCGGCCTCTTTGATTTTTTTCCGGATTTCCTCCAGAGGCTCAGCTTTTAAATAATCCAGATGGCAGTGAGTTTCTATCATCATTATTTCTGAGCACTTTTGAGGATTTCTTCAAAAATGGCAAAAAATTGTCCATTAGGAATTGTGCCTTCAATTTTTTTACCGTTTACAATTATAGTAGGAGTTGATTTTAAGTTGAACTGAGTGGCCGCATTTATTGCAGTGATCACTTTGTTTTTAACTTCTTCATTCCCAATACAATTTTCAAGATTATGTTTCTTTGCAAGATCCTGAAGGACGCCATTCTTTAACTTTTCCTGATTGGCAAAAATGTCATCGTGAACTTCTGCAAACTTTTTCTCATCACATGCAGCAAGCATGGCGGCATCACACGCTGTCTCATGGAAGCGACCTTTCACATTACTGTTGCATTTATTATCCAGCGGATAGAAAAAATACTGGATGTTGATCTGTTTTGGATACCGGCGTACAAGTTCCGGAAGTTGCTCTGAGACAACTTTACAGAATGGGCATTCAAAATCTGAAAAAACGCTGATGCGAATGGGTGCATCTGCAAAGTTAGTCGTCGCCATATGAATTTTATAAGGAGATTCCTGAGCTGGATCACCTAAGACACCTAGCTTTTGGTACTGCTCTACAATACTGTTATTTAATTTAGAGTGTGTTCCTGCTTTAGAGGCCGTGTGTTGGTGCATGAAAAATCCTCCTACAACCAAAACAACAGACCACATGGCCGCAATTTTTGGATCGGGCTTCCAGGTATTTATGCCAAACTTATAATAAAGAAAAAAGGCGACTCCTGACAAAATGTAATAGACGGTACAGAAAGGACAAAGGCTTCCTAAAACGGCCAGCGAAAAAATAAACAGAATAATGCAACCAATGAAGTTGTATTTAGAAACCGCACTACAGGTTCTTTCTAAAGACTCTGAAGGCATGAGGCTGGAAAATAAAAACAGGGCACCCACAATCAAACCAAAAAAAGATGTAGGAATTCCCGCCAGACTAGCTGCCTTTGAATATGTAGCTGCATCACAATTAAAAAAATTAGATAAATTACAAAGACTGCCACCTTCGCCTAGTGTGGTAGGAAAGAGTGTGCTGTAGTAATGGGTTGTAAGATAAATGCTTACCCCAATCATGGCGGCAGCATTAAGAATGAAAAGGAAGTTGATTCCCGTCATCCCGTGGAGTGTTAGACTTTTTTTCTGTTCCATAAAGACTATCCTTTTATGTATAGATTCCAATTTCGTTGTTTAGTTTTATCACGTCTGTAGCTATTTAAAGTGCTCTGGCAGCAGGTGCAAAGAGGTGCAATGCTGACCAAAAGGTTGGAGAATTTGCTCCTGAGATGCATACGAGCTTCTTGTTGAAGGTCGAAATAAAGTTTTCCATTTATTTCTTTAAAATGTGGGCTCTCTTTAAAATGATCTTTAAACTCAAGGGTTACTTCAAAACAGCAGACATGAATACTAGGCCCAATTATTACACGTTGCGGATTAATAAGTTCAATTTCCGGCCGATCCAGAATTCCCTCTGCAAGTCCTCGCCAGCCAGCATGAAGGGCCACTACACCTTTTTCCCCTTCTATAACAATAGGAAGGCAGTCAGCTGTCTTAATGGCCAAAGGTGCTGAGAGTTCATCCCACGACGCCATGATGCCGTCGGCTTCAGAGGGGAGTGTTTCAAGGCTTACGATTTCTACGCCATGAACTTGCGTGACCTGATGAAAATCCATCGATGGTTTTATAGACCAGGTTTCAAAACGGCCCTTATTCATGGGCTCAGTATATATAGGTGACATGGGTGTTATTGTAGCTCTAAATGGGTTGGCTATAAAGCCTGTAATACGGCCTGAAAAATTTCCGGTGGTGGTGCAGTGAAGTGCAGCTTTTCTTTGGTGATCGGATGAACAAATCCAAGCTCTTTAGCATGAAGCATTTGATGAGGGTAATTTTCTACAATCTGTCTAATTTGCTCAGGCAGTCGCTTGGTATTGGCAGAGGACCCATAGAGAGGATCACACATCACCGGGCAATGCATCAGCTGTGAGGCGTGAACGCGAATCTGGTGTGTACGTCCTGTCTCAAGCTTAAACTCAACATGTGTGAAACTTTCAAAACGTTTTAGAACCTTAAATTGAGTGATAGCGTTTTTTCCAACTTTTACATTGGCCATCATCTTTAATCGGTTGGTGGGGTGGCGACCAATCGTAGACTGGAGAGTTCCAGAACTTCCGTTGGGATTTCCCATTAAAAGCGCCTCATAGCGGCGGGTAATATCGTGAGTGGAGAAGAGCTGAACAAGACCTTCATGGGTTGCCTGATCTTTGGCAACCACCATGACGCCTGAAGTACTCATATCTAACCGATGAACAATACCTGGTCTTTTCTCCGCACCAATCCCTTTAAGATCCGGGCAATGAAAGAGAACTGCATTCACCAGTGTCCCCGTGTAGTGTCCGGGAGCAGGATGGACAACAAGGCCTACGGGCTTATTGATAATGATTAAGTGCGGATCTTCAAAAATAATATCCAGAGGGATGTTTTCAGGAATTAAGTCTGAAGGGATCGGGGGAGGGACTTCTATATTGATAACAGTCCCCACCGGAGGCATCTTATTGAGTATGAGCTCAACGGTGTCAGAAGATATATCTTGAGCATCAAATAGTCTTTTAATCGTGGAGCGTGATAACTGAGCTACACGGGCCGTCAGGAAGACATCAAGTCTTTTGAACTCTTCTCTATCCTCTGAAGTGACGATGATTTCAAAGTCTTGCGACTCAGAGGGGGTTTCAGTCATTTATTTTTGATTTTTTAGTTTCTTAAAATAGAGCAGAAAGCTTGCCGCGACTGCATCAGGATTAAGTTTTAAAACTTTGGCATATTGATAAACGTAACCACGGACATAAACATCGGCAGGAAGTTTTGGCAGATCTTCGTTTTCCAGAGCAGTGATATGGGTTTTAGAAATTCTTGTCATCTCTGCCATACGCTCAATAGTTACATTTTTATATTCACGGATCTTTTTCAGAAAGCTTCCTGAAAATTCTGTGCATTCTGCAATCGCGCGGTCAAATTCTGCATTCTCTTCGTAATCCAGACCGAATTTTTTCTGTGCTGTAATTTTTGAAACTTTTGCCTCGATCAAATTAGAACCAAAGTCATCATACTGAACAGAATCTTTTGGGCGACTTTCGAAAGAGCTGATACTGCTGCTGCCATGTTGAGCAGGTGCTGAATAATTCTGAGAAAAACCTGAATGGTTAAATCCTCTCAGGCGGTCGTACTCGCGACGTTTCTCAGGAAAACCAATAACCGAATAAGCTTCTTCAATTTGTCCCAGAACGGCGTCACACTCATCTTTTGTCATCAGAGAATAAAGAGCTACGCTGTCTCCAGAGTAAGCATTGCGGGCCCTGACATATGCGCTTTCAATTTCTTGAGGAGAAGCATTTGTCGGTATTTCCAGGACTTCGTAATAGTTTTTCTTTTCAGCATCCATGAAGGCGATCCTCTAGTTTTCGATCAGACGGTGAACGATCCGGTCAAAATTATTAACCAATTTTGAATTTGGGTATTCAATCAAAAGAGGTTTGCGCTTTCTTACACTTTGCCAGACTGACTGGTCGTAATCCAGGTAGCCGGGAAAAGTCATCTCAATACCAAAATACCTGCGACAGATACTTTGAATTGAATAACCAATATCAATATCAGCTTGTGAGCGAACCTGATTAATAATCAAATTCGGACGAAACTGTGCCATCTCAGCTTTAATTCTCATACCCACTTCAGGGTAGAGTTCAGAAATCTTTTTGATCAGGTCAGCAGGCGAAGATGAGCTGCCAGAAGTAACTTTGGCATTCATCGTTTCAAGAATCATCGGTTCAATTTCTGCCACGCCTTCGATCATTTTTAATCTGCGGTAAAAAACTGATTTTATAAAGCGGTAAGTATTTTCAATAGAAGTTGGCTCTGGAAGTACAACTAATACCCCTTTATCAGCAGTGATAAAAAAATCAATTGTATTAAAAGCCGTACCAGCTCCAAGATCAAAGAGTATGTAGTCAGCATCAAGCTCACTCAATTTACGGATGATTTGGTTTTTATGCATGTGCTTGAGATTGGCCATGCCCATCTCATCTTGAGCACCACTAATAATTTTTAAGTTGTGAATGGGTGTTGTAACTAAAAGATCTTCAAAGTTAGTAATCTTCTTGGAAACATAATCAGAAAGAGTCACCTGCGGAATGGGTAATCCCAAACAAGTGTGAAGGTTCGCTCCCCCAAGATCCAGATCTACGGCCACAACTTTGTTACCCATGAGTGCTAAACAAATAGCAACATTAGCGGACACTAGACTTTTGCCTACTCCACCTTTACCACCACCTACGGCCCAAATTTTCTTTGAATGTGGAAGCAGAGCTTCCGAATCCATTTCATTGTTTATCATTCTTAAAATCCCTTCAGAGAAATTATATGAACCTATTTCATAGTTTGGGAAGGTTATTCATGAATGATTTTCGCCAGATAGGCTTTAGGGGCCGAAAACCTTACCAGGCGGGTAGACTCCTAAAGAGCAATCTATTACATTGTGTGAACTACAGATAATAAGGGTAGAGGGAATTTGTTTAATCCTCGCCAAAACTAAAGGAGCTGGGATGCCCACATCTCATACTCAAAACTACGATTCGTCTCTGGATAAGGTCCTTCATAAGCGCTCTGACCTCCATCTTCTCCGTAAGCTCTGGCATATTTCTACTGGGTCTCTTGGCCTTTTTCTTTTTACACGATCAGAACAAGATCAACAGTTTTGGGCATTTACTGTACTAGCAATTGCACTATTCGGTTTTACACTTGATATCGTTCGTTCGCGGTTTTCTGTTCTCAACCGACTTGTCATTCAGGTGGCCGGACCTTTAATGCGTCGCTCTGAAAAAGAAGGCATGAGTGGGCTCCCATTCTATGCTCTCGGTGTATCGCTTTCTTTATTTTTTTATAACCGTGATATCGCCATCCTTTCTGTGATGTTCCTGGTCTTCTCTGATCCTCTTTCTTCATTTTTTGGCGTTCTGTACGGAAAAGATAAAATCCTTCCCAACAAATCTCTCCAGGGAGCGGTTGCGGGCTTCTTCACTTGCTACCTTATTACTCTCTTCTACACTATGAATCACGTGACTCTCGGAAACCATATGCTGGTTTTTGCTGTGGTTGCGGGGATTATTGGGGCACTTTCAGAATTAGTTTCGGCCTTCAACGTTGATGATAATCTCACCATTCCAGTTCTTTCTGGTCTTGGAATGACAGTATTGAACCATTTTGTTACAGTGTTTCCATGAAAATATCTGCCCTTATTTTTCTTATTCCTTCTCTTGCCTGGTCCGCTGCAGTTCCTCTCAACAGCTTTGAGCAGGCCAAGTTAGAAACGTTGCTAAGAAATATTCCGGGATCAATCGTTAAGACAGAGAACAAAGGTGGCTTTGTTCGAAAATTTCATCAGTTTCCAAAATCTAAAAAAGCATCATTTACGATTAGCTGTTACGCCGATTATTACGGATCAGCCCCTATCCCTAGTGAAAAAAATTGTGCAGTTGAAGTGTCGAACAAAGCTTATACTGGCGATGAGTTTATCATCCAGTTTGCTGACACCAGCACAGTTAATACTTTAAGAAAGGCCATCCCCTATGGATCTGATCTTAAGAAGTTCATTTCTCATGAACGAGTTTGGGGTCAGGGAAATGACGGCATCAATCGAAATCTCTTTCGTTATTCATTCATTTGCACTGCCAAGACCTGCGATATTAGTTTTTCTACAAAGCCTGCTCTTTAGTTAAACATCATAAACACCTAACTTAATATTCTGAGTGGTCCTATGGGCCAATTTTACCCTGAAGACATCTTTGAATTCCTCAATAGACTGGTCCCTATAAGGAGAATTCAAATGAAAACCATACTCGCGCTGGCAGTTTTTGCCGCCTCTCTTAGCAATGTCTATGCGGATAGTTTTGAAGATCAGGCCGTCAGAGAAAAATCTGTCTGGGATTCTTCCAACCATCCAAAACACATGCTTTCTAAAAGATACGTCTCTAAACTCACTAGCTTGCCTTCTGAAGGCAGTGTTGATGAAGAAAAAGTACCCTGGTCGGATGACTACTGGGCAAGAAATCTGGGTGGGATCGCTTACCGTTGGCAAACTCATGAAACACCCTACAGCTATAAAATTCTTTCTGCATCTGAGGCCAGAAGGCTTACACCAGAGCAAATCAAAAAACTTTCTCCAGCTGAAAAATTTGACCTTTTAAAAGGCAAATATAAATTTCCTCTTACAAAAAAAATAAAAAAATATAACTCACCAGACGTTCCAGGCTGGCAGGGGATTTGTCATGGATGGTCTCAAGCTGCCATTCACCATCCACAGGCAACTCCAATTACATTGAAAAATAAGCATGGATTATCGATACCATTTGCAGCTTCAGATGTTCACGCTCTCTATAGTTACTATTATGGAAAAGTAAAAAGAGGTGGAGTGAAAATTTTAGGTCAGCGTTGTGGTTCTAATTCAGAATCACCAAGTTGTACGGATGTTAATGCCGGGGCTTTTCATTTGGTGTTGGCGAACATGGTGGGTTTACAAAGAAAATCATTTGTCGCTGATGTTGATACAGGGAGTGCGGTTTGGAATCAACCGGCCTATTCTTATCGAACAGAATTTAAAGAAGAACGTTTACCTTCTCCAGGATCAGCTCCGGGGTCAGTCAAAGAGGTAAAAGCGGAAACAGTTTTTGAATATATATTAGAAAATTCGAGCAGCTGGAACGCTCCTTCTGCACGAAAAAGAAGTAAAAGGTACAGTTATTGGCTTGAATTAGACAAATATAACTCAATTATAGGCGGAAGCTGGATTTCATCCCAGAGACCAGATTTTATCTGGAAGGAAACCAAGGGCAAATTCAGAGGAAAATTCTCGGTTCTAAAAAAACTTCTATAAATTTAATTTTGTAGTGAAGGATTATTCCTTCACTACAAAATTACAAATTTTTCCAGGAACATAGATTTCTTTTACAATGGTACCTTGAAGATATTTAGCAATACGCTCATCCGCTTTAATTAACGCCATAAAATTATCTTTCGAAATATCAGGGTCAACTTCAAAGGTGGCACGAGTCTTACCGTTAATCTGAACCGCCATAGTCATCAATTCATCTTTAGCTAACTCGGCATTGAACATAGGCCAAGGCTCTAGGCTAATAGATTTTTTGTGACCCAGGTGTTCCCAGATTTCTTCAGCCAAGTGAGGAGCAAATGGGCTTAAGCAGATGGCAAATTTCTCAGCGGTTGGGCGAGAAACTTTCCCACTTTTATAGAGATGGTTAATGAAAACCATCATGCCTGAGATCGCTGTATTGAGGCGCATCTCTTCGATGTCCTCAGTTACTTTTTTGATCATCTTGTGGAGTTCTTTATGATTCGAAGTAGGTTCAACTTCAACGTCAGTATGATTCTTTTCATCCATCATGAATCGGTGTGCACGGTTTAAGAAGTTTGAAACTCCTTTAACACCATTCATTGACCAAGGTTTGACTTTATCCAGCGGGCCCATGAACATTTCGTATAAACGAAGTGAATCGGCGCCGTATTCCTTAACAACAACGTCCGGGTTGATGACGTTTCCGCGAGACTTACTCATCTTCTCGCCATCTTCACCCAGGATCATTCCTTGGTTGATGAGTTTTTGGAAAGGCTCTTTGGTTGAAACTAAGCCTAAATCAAAAAGCACTTTGTGCCAGAAGCGAGAGTAGAGAAGGTGAAGAACCGCGTGTTCAGCTCCACCGATGTATAAATCTACCGGCATCCAGTAGTTTTCGATTTTAGAGTTCCACGGTTCTGTTTTATTTTCAGGATCACAGAAACGAAGGTAGTACCAGCATGATCCGGCCCACTGAGGCATGGTGTTGGTTTCGCGTTTAGCCTTTTTTCCAGTTTTTGGATCAATCACATTTACCCATTCTTCAATGGTCGCAAGAGGAGATTCACCAGTGCCAGCGGGCTCGTATTTTTCTACAGCTGGAAGAGCTACTGGAAGTACATCAACATCCAGGCAGCGAACAGTGCCGTCTTCGAATTTTAAAATAGGGAACGGCTCTCCCCAGTAGCGCTGGCGAGAGAATAACCAGTCACGAAGTTTGTAATTGATTTTTTTGTTACCGATTTTTTTCTCTTCAAGATAGGCGATCATCTTTTTGATGGCGTCGACTTTGTTAAGACCATTTAGGAAATCAGAATTTACGTGCTCTCCGTCCCCTGAGAAGGCTTCTGTTTGAACGTCTCCGCCTTTCACTACTTCGATAATTTCAAGATTATATTTTTTAGCAAATTCATGATCGCGCTCATCGTGACCTGGAACTGACATGATGGCCCCTGTGCCGTAAGTGTTCAGCACGTAGTCGGCGATATAAACCGGGATCTTTTTATTGTTAACCGGGTTAATAGCGTAGGCACCAGTGAACGCACCAGACTTGTCTTTGTTAAGCTCAGTACGCTCAAGGTCTGATTTTAAAGAGGCAGCCGCCCTGTAGGCAGTGATCTCTTCTTTGTGAGCAGCAGTTGAAATAAGATCAACTGTGTTGTGCTCAGGAGCGAGTACCATATAGGTCGCACCGTAAAGTGTATCAGGGCGAGAAGTGAAGACTTCTACAACTTCCTCTGATCCATCAATTTTAAATTTGATGATGGCACCCTCAGATTTTCCGATCCACACTCGTTGCATTTCTTTCACTGATTCAGGCCAGTCCAGAAGATCAAGATCCTGAAGCAGGCGCTCAGCGTATTCAGTGATTCTAAGCATCCACTGCTTCATCGGT
>DLGL01000013.1 GCA_002482685.1 Bacteriovoracaceae bacterium UBA7695
TTTGGTTACTCATGAACCTTAGATTAGTTCAGAGTCGTTGAATTTTCCAGAGAAGAATTCAAGTTAGTTGCCATGAAAGGCATAGCAGCTTCAGTAGCAGCTGGAACTTCGAAAGTAAGGTTTAGCTTGCTTTCAAGAGCTTGGATGTAACCAGTAAGAGTTCCTTCTTCAGAACGAACAACGCGCTTAAGAAGTTCAACGTTACCTGGCTTAAGAGACTTTCTCTCTTGATCAAACAAAAGTTGGATCTGAGTCATATAAGTGATGTCGTTTTTAGACTTGTTGTCGATAACTTGGATTTCGTGACCTTCGCGGATGATCTGAGCGATTTCTTCAAGAGTTACGTAGCAGCTTTGGAAAGTGTCGTAAAGCTTGCGGTTCTGGTAACGCTTGATGATACGTACGTCTTTCATGTGATTCCCCTATTTGTGGTTTATACCCTTTTAAATCATTTAAAGGTATATTAGTTAATTTGTTTATGAGCGAGTCAGCAGTTAACAAAGAACTTTTGTTTTTGCGCGCCGGCGACACACCCTCAATTGGGGCAGGTTTTACTAATCCCCATCAAACAAGTCAACTCGTTCAGTCAAAAATAATTCATAAGGAAAATAATTCTGCCTTAAGATGGTAAATTTTTCCTCATTTAGCTTGAGGGCGACCCTCTAATTACAACCTATTAGAAGTTTTTTCTGAAGCATGACGCGATATTAGCTAAAACACAATTTTTCTTAAAATGCTGGGTGGGAACACCGAAAAGTCTTCAAAGAGGTCAATGGATGGCCTCAACCAGGACAGGATGCCCATGCGTTCATTATTAATCCCTTCGCTTCTTATTCTTCAGATTATTGCTGGCTGCTCTCACGTTTCTCACTCTGAGAAGTACGCAGAACAGACTCAGGAAGATATAGATAATCAAAACCGGGAAGCACTGGCCATTGCCTCAAACAGGCTGGGCGAAATGGTGGCAAAAGCTCAGGGAAATCCGCAGTCTGCGCAGTACCTATCGAGTGACCTTTTTCTCAAGGCCAATATGTCTCTTCTGGAAGGGGACTACGTCACAGCGGCTGCCCTTTTTAAATACGTGGCAGATTTAAATCCAAGTGATTCATTCGTTCATAAAAAATACGCTATCAGTCTTATCCGCATGGGGAATTTAGAAGACGCCAAAATTGTTCTGGAAAATCTTTACCAGGCAGGGCACGAAGAAAAAGTGGGCATGATCCTGGCCGGCGTTTACACCGGGATGGATCAAGAGGTTAAGGCCCGTGCACTTTACCAGAAACTTCTGGCCGCAAACCCAGCTAACGAAGATGCTTGTATTTTTCTCGGAAAAGCCTACGCACTTCAAAAACAAATGCCTAAGGCTTATCAGCAGCTTAATTCATGCTCAAAAAAGAATCCTAAATCCGGCATCTATGACTACTACATGGGTAAACTTAGTGTAGATCAGGATAAAATCAACGAGGCTATGGTCTATTTTCAAAAGGCTTACAAAAAGCAACCGGGAATGACTCAAGCGGTTGGTGCTCTAGGTATTATCCATGAGGAAAAAGAGCAATTTGCCCAGGCCATTAAGCTCTACGAGAATCACCTTTCTTCTCACCCGACGGATTCTTCAATTTTAAATCGTCTGGTTCAGGTTCTCTTTACACGTGAAAAATACCAGGAAGTTATCCCTTACGCTGAACGCTTAAGTGACCTGGAGCCGGAAAATCTTAATCTTAAAGTTAAACTTGGTGTTCTCTATACAGATGCTAAGAAATTTTCCGAAGCCATCTCAGTCTTTAAAGACCTTCTGGCAGCGGCCCCTGAATCAGATAAAATCCTCTATTATCTGGGTGCTATTCACCAGGAACTCAAGGATTTTGAACATTCAATTGAATACTTTAATCAAATCCCCGATACGAGTGGACTCTATACTGACAGCTCTGTGCAGATGGCTAATATGCTTTCAACCCTTGCACAGAATGAATTTTACAAGCAGGAAGGGCACAAATTCCAGGATCAGTTTTTAAGTTTTGTGAACAAAAAAATTGAAAAGATGAAAGATCTCAGAGTGGAATTCAGTATTGTGAAAGCGGGATTTTTTGAAGGAACAAATCAATTTAAAAAGGCGATGGAAACAGTGATGGTGGTTCAGGATGAGAAAACATTCTCGACTCAACATAAGTACTATCTGGCCAATCTCTATGAGAAAGAAAAAAAGTTTGATGAATCGACATCATTAATAATGGGGATTCTTGAAAAAGAACCTAAGAATGCACACGCCTGGAATTTTTTAGGTTATTCAATGCTGGTTCGCGGAGATAAAATGGAGCAAGCCTTTGAATATATCCAAACTGCTCTGAAAATTAGTCCTGATGACGGTTATATCCGCGACTCACTTGGATGGTACTATTATAAAAAAGGTGATGTGAAAAAGGCTAAGGAGGAACTTGAATTTGCTCTCTCAAAAGTTCCGGATGACATAGAGATCCTGAAACATCTGGCCGTTATCCATGTTGAACTCAAAGACTTCATGAAGGCTAAGTCCTATCTTGAAATGGCCTTGAAGCACGTGCGTTCTAACAATGATCGTCAGGAAATTATGGCTTCCCTTGAGAAGCTAGAATCTGATCGTATCCCGGCTTCTGGTAAACTGGACTAAGTTCCAAATTATCTTGTCTTTCAATTTAAACCGACTCAATATGAGCTTATGTTGAGTCGATTATACCCCATCCTTATTCTCTGCTTCTTATGTTCTTGCTCTGTGTTTAAGGGTCAGAATATCAAAAATAATAAAATCGAAACGCTGCTGACTTATTTGAACGGAGAGGGCGAAGGGAAGGGGAGATTAGGCATAAATCAGAACCAATACCTCTTTGGCTTCGAAGCTTTTCTGAAAGACCAGAAAGACTGGATATTAGCTGCTTCGATTCCCTTGCACGGCGAAGAAATTATTCGTCTTCAAAATTTAAAAGTAGCTGAGTCTGATGAGTCATATGATGAAGGCCTGGAGCTTCGAATCGAGAGAGGACTCAGCGAATATCTGCGGAGTAAAAAGCAGTCTCCTGAAGTGGGTCATCTCTTTTTAAAAGAACTCCGGCAGTTAATGCGATTTGTCCTGCATAAAAAACTTGGTGTGAAAGTTATTTGCGCAGAGTCTGAATGCCGAATGGGCGAGTCTACTTATCAGGTGAAAGTCACAGGTCAGCAAATAAATTTGATAAAAAAATTAAATTCAGATTATGAAATTGAATATGTTGCATCGAGTCTTACAGACTCTATCTTCAAGCGCAGTAACATCTTTCTTCATTCGAAAAACAAGTCCTCATCGGCCCCTCCACTTCTCTCCCTAGAGCTGTTTTGGAAGTAGTCACAATCAATAGTTGAGTTAATTGGTGGCAAAAAGCACCTCTTGTCAGGAACTCACTGTTTTTATAGTGATTAAATAAGGGATACGCATACAATATTGATATCCATTTTTGAGGAGCTTTAAGCTATGAAAAGTTTAGTCCTGGTTCTAACCGGAGTTTTATTATTGTCAGTGGGCTGTTCCAAGGACAGGAGCTTCGATGAGAGAGAATTGCATCTCATCTCGCCAGAAAAGATCGCCGGCTTTGATCCGATTCAAATTTCAGATATGTATTCTGGAAATGAAGCTGGCAAAGTTTACGAAGGCCTCTTTGAGTTCCATCCTTATAAACGTCCCTATGAACTTATTCCAAATCTGGCAGCCGCCCTTCCAGTAGTTAGCGCAGATGGCCTGGTTTATACTTTTACATTAAAGAAAGGTGTGAAGTTTCATGACTCGCCTGCCTTTCCTGATGGCAAGGGGAAAGAGTTTAAATCTGACGATGTGATTTATTCTATTAAACGTCTTGGGGATCCGAAACTTCAGGCCAAGGGCTGGTGGTTATTTGATGATAAAATTGCTGGTCTAAATGAGTGGCGTGATAAGAACAGCGCTCTTGAAGCCTCTAACTATGCTGAAGAGATCGAAGGTCTTAAAAAAATCGATGACTATACTGTAGCGATTAAGCTTAAGCGACCTTACCCTCAGTTCCTATATGCTCTCGCTATGCCTCAGCTTTTTATCGTAGCTAAGGAAGCTGTTGATCACTTCGGAAAAGAGTTTCTTAATCATCCGGTTGGGACTGGTCCATTTGTTCTCCCGGTTTTTGAGCAAACTAACCGCATCGTATATACAAAAAATCCAACTTTTCGCGAGAAATTCTTCCCTTCAGAAGGTGAAGAAGGGGATGATAAATTAGGTCTTCTGGCCGATGCCGGAAAGAAAATTCCTCTCGTGGATAAAATTATTGTCGATATTATCGTTGAGTCTCAACCAAAGTGGTTAGGTTTCCAGAAGGCCAAAGCGGACCTCCTTGAGATTCCGAAAGATAACTTTGACTCTGCTGTTGTTGGTGGAAAAGAATTGGCCCCGGATCTTAAAGCGAAAGGTATCAGGCTTTTTGCTAATGCAATGTTAGACGTAACTTTCTTTGCTTTTAACCATGATGATCCGACTTTTAAGGCGAATAAAAAACTTCGTCAGGCGATGTCACTTGCCTGGGATAGAGCTGAAGCAAATAAACTTTTCTACAACTCTTCTGCTATTGAAGCTCAAAGTGTTATTCCTCCTGGGCTAGGTGGATACCGTAAAGAATTTAAAAACCCTTATGTAAAATTTGACCTTGAACAGGCCAAAAAACTACTGGCAGAAGCTGGTTATCCGAAAGGAAAAGGTCTTCCTACTATTACCGTACAGACCAGAAATGAAACTGTGGCCCGTCAGATTATTGAGCACTTTGCTAAATGCCAGGAAAGAATTGGCATTAAAGTTAAAGTAGGAATGAATACCTGGCCTGAACTCATCAATAAAGTCACTAAGAGACAACACCAGCTCTACACAATGGCCTGGGGAGCAGATTACCCAGATGCAGAGAACTTTTTAGGTCTTCTCTATTGTCCAAATTCTTCTCCAGGATCAAACGGGTCTAACTACTGTAACCCTGATTTCGATGCACTTTTTAAGACTGCCACTGTCCTTCAGGATTCTCCTGAAAGAAGTTCAATGTATGAAAAAATGAATGAGATGGTTGCTATCGAAAATCCGTGGATTTTTGGTTTTCACCGTACCAAGTTCTATCTTTCACATGCATGGCTAAAAAACTTCAAGTTTATGGAATTTAACCATACTCAGTTCCAATACCTGAATGTTGATCTGGAAGTTAAAAAAGAGTTAAGTAAAAAGTTTTAAGGGATTAGATGACCAAGTATATTATTCGCAGGCTCCTCTATATGATTCCAGTATTGCTGGGAGTGAGCCTGATTATTTTTTTACTGTTTAATGTTGTTTCCGGCGACCCAACAGCTGTTCTATTAGGAAAAAACGCCACTGCCCGTCAGATGGCCGATCTTCGAGAGCAGTTGGGTTTGAACAAATCAATGTTTCTTCAGTATATCGATGTCGTTAAATCAGCTTTTACTTTTGATTTTGGATATTCCTGGGCCACCAAGCAGGAAATCTCTCAGATGATCAAACAAGGGTCATACCCTTCGATCTGTTTGTCTGTACCAGCATTTGTGATCTCCACCATCATATCTTTATTTATTTCCGTATTTGTTGCTTACTACCGTGGCAAAGGTATCGATCTTTTTGTGAGAGTCGTTTGTATCGCAGGGATGAGTATTTCTGCCCTTGCCTACATTCTTTTCTTTCAATGGTTTTTTGCCTACAAGCTGGGTTGGTTTGAAATCTCAGGATTTGAAGAAGGTTTCCCGGCCTTCGTTCCTTATATCGCTTTACCTGCTATCATTTGGATTGTCCTAAGTATCGGACCTGATGTGCGCTTCTTCCGTACTGTCATCCTGGATGAGATTTATCAGGACTATGTGAGAACTGCCCGCTCTAAAGGTCTGTCTGAAATGACCATCCTTTTAAGACACGTTTTACGAAACGCCATGATTCCTATTATTACTTATGTTGTAATACAAATTCCTTCACTCATTCTTGGGGCCCTACTACTTGAAAACTTTTTCAGTATTCCCGGCCTCGGTGGGATTACGTTGAATGCCCTGAACTCTTCAGACTTTCCCGTTATGAAGGCGATGGCGATTCTTTCAAGTGTGGGTTACATCGTGTTTGGTCTGATCTCAGATATTCTCTACACGGTAGCTGATCCTCGAATTAAGTTTAAATAACAGGACTTTGATGAAACAGAATTCTTTATGGAAAGATGCATTTTTTAGACTCGCCAAAGACAAGTTGGCGCTGTTCTCTTTAGTCATCGTATTAATTTATTTCCTCGTGGCCTTGCTCTCATCGATGGGACTTCTGGCCTCCACCTGGTCACAAGAAGTTGGTGCCTCTAACTTGCCTCCATCTCTTGAGCATCTTTTTGGGACCGATATTTTTGGAAGAAGTGTTCTTCAGAAAGTTATCAGAGGTACCCAGGTTGCTATGTCGGTTGGTGTCGCTGCTTCAATTATTGCCATTCCTATTGGTGTTCTTTTAGGTGCCTTCGCCGGATATTTTGGTGGATGGATAGATGACTTTGTCACTTGGCTCTATACAACGTTCTCTTCTGTTCCAAACATCATGCTTTTGATTTCTATCACGCTCATTTTAGGAAAAGGAATCTTTGCTGTATACATTGCTTTGGGAGCGACAAGCTGGGTGACTTTATGCCGGCTTATTCGTGGTGAAGTTATGAAGCATAAAGAAAGAGAATATGTTCAGGCAGCGGGTGCAATTGGTGGAGGGCATATGCGTAAGCTCTTCCGTCACATTCTTCCTAATGTCAGTCACATCATTATTATTAATACTTCAATGCAGTTTCAAATCGCAATTAAATCAGAGGTCATCCTCTCTTACTTGGGCCTTGGTGTTCAGGGTGAACCGAGCTGGGGAACGATGATTGATGATGCAAAACTGGAACTTGTCCGCGGTGTGTGGTGGCAGCTCGCTGGTGCAACTGTGGCGATGTTCTTTATTCTTCTGGCCTTTAATATTTTAAGTGATGCCCTCAGGGATGCCCTCGATCCTAAGCTAAAAGGAAAATAGCTATGACATTACCACTTCTTTCAGTGAAGAACCTTGTGGTTGAATTTCGGACCGGCGAAGGAATCGTCCGTGCCGTTAACAATATCTCTTTTGACATTCCTCACGGTAAAACGATCGGGATTGTGGGAGAGTCGGGGTCCGGTAAAAGTGTTACTTCTCTTGCCGTTATGGGACTTCTTCAAAAGCCAGCAGCTGTCATTCCTCAAGGAGAAATTTTCTTTAATGGAGTCGATCTTCTTAAATGTAATGAAAATGAAATGCGTAAAATCCGTGGGAACCAGATCTCAATGATTTTTCAGGAACCGATGACCAGTCTTAACCCGGTTTTTAAAGTCGGGGAACAGATAGCTGAGGCCATCCGGATTCATAAAAATGTTTCAAACAAAGTGGCCTGGGAGAAAGCGGTTCATTTAATGAATCTTGTTGGAATTCCCAATCCATCTGCCAGTGCTCATAAATATCCTCATGAAATGTCGGGTGGTCAAAAGCAGCGTGTGATGATTGCTATGGCCATTTCATGTGATCCAAAACTTCTGATTGCTGATGAACCCACAACTGCACTGGATGTAACAATTCAAAAACAAGTTCTGGAACTTCTTCATAAGCTTCAGCAAGACCTCAACATGAGTATGATGTTCATTACTCACGATCTGGGAGTTATCGGTGATATCGCTGATGACGTGGTTGTTATGTACCGCTCAAATGTGGTTGAACAAAATAATGCTCAGGAAATTTTCACCAAAGCGATTCATCCCTATACCAAGGGTCTTCTTGCTTGCCGTCCTAAACTAGGGGCCAATCCAAGAAGACTGCTGACAGTCAGTGATTTTATGACTGAGGAAGGTGTAGAGAAAACTGTTCCCGTTGAACGTATTCAAATATTTGATAAAGAGTCTGAGGTTATTAAAACTGATCATGTTCTTTTAGAAATCCAAAACCTTGTGACTCAGTTTCCAATTAAGGGTGGGCTTTTTGGCCGCACAGTAGATCATTTTAAAGCGGTTGATGATGTGAGCTTTAAAATTAAAAAAGGGCAGACTTTAGGTTTAGTAGGAGAGTCAGGGTGTGGAAAAACCACTCTCGGCCGATCGATTCTTCGACTGGTGGAGCCCTCTGCTGGAAAAATTATCTACGATGGAAAAGACATAACTCATGTTCAGCATGAAGAGTTGCGTTTACTGCGTAAAAAAATGCAGATTATTTTCCAGGATCCCTACTCATCTCTCAATCCTCGTATGACGATTGCAGATATTTTAATGGAACCACTTAATATCCATAATGAAGGGGGAACTAAGGCCCAACGTTATGAGATGGCACGGGCCCTTTTAGAAAAGGTAGGTCTTAAAGCGAGTCTCATGAATAGATACCCTCATGAGTTCTCCGGTGGACAGAGGCAGCGAATTTGTATTGCCCGCGCTCTGATGCTTAGACCAGAATTTGTCATTTGTGATGAATCTGTGTCAGCACTGGATGTATCTATTCAGGCCCAGGTATTAAACCTTCTTCTGGATCTTCAGCAGGAATTCGGTCTTACATACGTATTCATCTCTCACGATCTTAGCGTCGTGAACTTCATCGCTGATGAAGTAGGTGTAATGTACGCCGGAAAAATTATCGAGATGGATAAGGCGAGTAATATCTATAAGAGTGCTAAAACCGAATACACCCGAGCACTTCTTTCGGCCATCCCTAAGGGCGAGACCAAACAATCATTAGCCTCATTAGTTTAACAAAAGGCCCGATTAAAATCGGGCCTTTTGATTATGTCTGAACCTGAGTCGGAGTATAAGGCCTGATCGTTGAGTAAAGTTTAAGAAACAACATGCTGAAAGCAAAATTCAGATAGACGTTTAAGTTCCAGTTTCCTTCGAGAATATAGGTATTGAGATAAACCCCACTCATCCCACAAACATAGGTTCCAAAAACTGACACCGCATTTAGCTAGTAGTGGAAAAAATTTGGGAAGACTAGTTTTGTAACAAACAGTGCAAGAAGGGCCCCACCTGTCCATGTTTGAGCTTTTAGACCCAACATCAGAAGTCCATCAAACTGAGTTGAAAGCAAGGCCACACCAAGGATCATCAGAACAATGGCCACTGAATCCATGAATGAATAGAGATTCATGTGTTTCTTATAATTTCGGTTAGGAAGGATATCATTATAAATAGTGGCGCCGAGGGCATTGATGATGGAATCAAGCACACTCATAGTCGCGGAAAGAACACCTGCAACCATTAACCCTCTGAGCCCGGTTGGAAAGTGGTTTACGATAAAGTGAGGGAATAAATAATCCGCACTGGCCAGTTGTGGCATAGGGTGCTTTTGGTAAAAGGCCCAAAGTAGAGCACCCACTCCAAGGAATATGGCAGCAACTCCAATTGAGAGGAAAGATGAGAAGAAGATGGCTCTTTGACCGCCGCGCAGATTTTCATTGGCCGTCATACGCTGAGCAAAGTCCTGATCCACACCGTGAGTTGAAATATCAAACAAACAGCCGCCCAGAAGACCTAATATAATCGAAGTTGGATCTGCCCAGTTAAAGAGGGTTGTCTTACCAGCAGCACTGGCCACACTCATCATCTCCCCCCAGGATTCGCCTGCCGTAACCGGAATATAATAGTGCGCAAGAACTCCGCCAAAGATGAAAATGAAAAGCTGAAGAATATCCACTCGTACAACTGCTTTAAGACCACCCACTTGAGTGTAGAGTAGTGTAAGAACGACGATTCCTACCAGAGTGACCGGAATTGATAAGTGAAAAAATTGCGAGATCAGAATTGAACCAGTGAAAAGGCGAACTCCGATGGCAACAACTTTAGCGACGGTGTAAAAGCAGGCCATAAGTCTCTGGCCGGAAAGATTTCCTCTGCCTTCGTTGGCCATCACTCCATAAATCGTGATCCCTTTATTATAAACTCTGGGAACAATAACCGTGGCGATTACAAAACGGGCAACGATTGTTCCGAAATACATCTGGATAATTGAAAAATCAGTTCTGAAGGCCTGGGCCGGAACCCCAATGAAGGTTAAGGCCGAAACTTCAGAGGCAATGATCGAGCACATTGACTCGAAGAAAGTGAGGGATTTATTGGCCAGAAACTTTTCTTGAGCAATTGAGTCTGGTGTTTTGAGTTCAGATTCATGTTGCTGACGACTGGAATAAATTGCAATGCCGAAGATCGACACCACATAAGCGGCCAGTATAAACCAGTCAAGTAACTGAATATCCATAATAAATTCCTTTGAAATGATCCTACGATACCAGAGCTTCAACGTCTACTTTCTGAGCACGTCCCTTAGCACTTTTTATGCCTCAATGAGTGTGGAAAATCATCCGATAGGTATTGAGAAATACTGGAATTTTATGAAACCAATTGCCGAAAATACAATTAGCTTACCGATCAAAGATTTTGCAAAAAAAATCATTTGTGATGGTCACCTTTATCTTCGCACCAAAGAAGGTCGAAGATTTTATGTGATGAAGCCAGGAATTATGATCGATGAATCTTTTATAAAAAAATATGCCAGCCATCAAACAGTGTTTGATTACATACCTGTTACAAATCCAATTGTTGTTTCTCAGTTTTCTGCTTTGTTAAAAGAACTAAAATATTTGCAGTTTGAAAAAGACTTAAGAATGAAGTCTCTCGATATTGTCCATTTTTTTAAAGCGACCTACAAAAATCCAGAACACTTTCTGAGTTTTGCAATGGCATGCTATGATGAATTTTGTGCCCTTCCACCTGCCAGTGTACGTCAGCTTCACGATACAGATTTACACTTGTTTAGAAAATCACTTTACTCTGCAGCCTTCGCCGTCATTATTGGTTTCACCAACGATTTTTATCATTATCCGATGATCAAAGATTTTTATAACCTTACTCTTGGTCTTGATATTGGATTATGTGAAGAGCATTACAGCTACTTTGTGGCGCAAGCTTGTAACCATGAGAACCAAACTCCAGGGACAGGTCTAAGTTGGATGCAACAAGAGATGGCCAGTGAGTCTGAGAAGAATGTGTTCCTTAAACATCCAGAGAAGAGCCATGCTTTTTTTAAAGAGCATGAACACATAATGGCCTACCCGGAACTCAAAGAAGTAGCACTTTATCAGCATGAACTCTCTAATGGTAAAGGATTTCCTCGTGGAATTCCCAAAGGACAGGTTTCAAGTTGGGAAGCTGTTGTGATGCTGGCCAGCTCTATGGTTGAAATTAAAGATGAGTACGAGTTTGAGAACGATGTTCTTAATTATATGTTTTCTTTTCGAAACCAGAAACTCTCTGAGTTACCCGTTCAGCGGGTTTATCAAAAACTTTGTATGGGACTAGGGCTTGAAGAGAATTTAACTACGAAGGAGCTTGCTGTCTGATGGACAAGTTGGTTAAACGTCCAATTTCCATTCTGAACTTAGCTGGGGAGATCTCTCCTGAGCTGGCGGCTTACTTTGTCAAAAAACAGATTAAACTAGTTGATCCTGTCACGAATTCACAAAACTCCTGGTCGCATATTCTCACTAAAGGAATTCAGGATTTTACAGAAATAAAAAATAGGTATGGAACTACCCAGAAAAACATAAAAATTGTTTCTTTGAGTACCATTTCAGATCTTCAGCATTTTGTAAGCTGCAATGGTAAGCTCATGCTCGATGATCAGTGGCTTAAAACAACACTAGGTCCTTTTATCCTGGATAAATTTTTTCAGGAGTATGGTGGAATATCGCTCGAAGATAACTATCCAACATTTAAAGAAGTTGGCTCTTTTAATATCACGAATCCATTTAATACAGGTGAGTACCTGGACCGTATGGTTCAAGGTGCTTATCAGGACGGGGTAAGTGGACTGTCTATTAAAACTTTCTTTGATCATTTAGTTATGTACCTGACGGGTCTCAAAACTCAGGGCAAAGTAGGTATGCCGATAGAGGTGAGTTACGGCCACTTCGAAGAAGTTTTTGGTGTTCAGCTTCACTTTTACACGAAGGATCTGATACTTGAAGATATCTCATCGAGTTTATCCAGTGAAATAACTAAAAGAGCGGAAAAATATCTTCTTAATATCGCAGTTCAGTCCAGTGAGTTTTTTGATTTCTCTATTTTAAAAGAAGTAAATAAAACTGTCATAACTGGCCTATGGACTAAAGACGATAGCATTAAGGTAGAAAATAGAGGCATGCTTTTTAGTGATCTTTCTTCTGCAGCCTCAATTACAAATTTTCCTTCTGAAGGTGTCACTTCCTTTCAAGCAAAACAGGAAGCTGAATTGCAGGATTATTCTGATAAAATTGTCCTGCCTGAGACCCTGCCTGAAGTCGCAGCAATTCAAAAGTTGATGTCTTCACCTGTCGAAACGCAAACGTCTCAGGTTCTTAAAGAAAATCCAGACAAAATAGAAGAAATTCAAATCATACCACCTTCAAAACCTGAAGTTGAAAGTGTACAGACTATTTCCGGGGCCGGAGTGGATGACGAAGCCGTCACACTCGTTAAAGATTCAAGTGTCGCTGAAGAAGAAGTCATCGAAGTGATAAGTGGTTCAGAGATTGAAGATGAAATCATCAATATTGTTAAAGGCAATATCGAGGAAGAAGAAGAAGTTTTCAAAATTTCAGGATCCAAAAACTTTGATGTCGATAAATTTGCTTTCAAAGTCTCTTCAGGAATTGAAGAGAAGGCCAAAGGGGACATGAGATTAAAGTCTCTGTCATCTGAATTGCCTGAAGCCATTAAATCTAGCTTTAAAGAGTTTGCGAATAAGTTGAATAAGCCCTTAGAGCTGATGACTCAAAGTGACCTGGATCTTTTTAAAGAACAAGAAGTGCCGAAGATTATTAAGAGCACGACACAAAAAGTTGATAGCAACTTTAAGACAATGCTCTCAGGGCAGAATAACAAATCTGAAGTACAGGTACCTGACAAAGCCTTGGAAATGAAAGCGGCCCAACTCAGTAATGAGAATGAGATGATGAGGGCCAAGATTAAGACCCTTATGACGGAAGTTAAAATCCTCAAACAGTCTAAAACCAAGATGGCCGAACTTCAGCAGAAGACTAAAGAAGCTGCCGAGGCTTCACTCCTCGAAGCCCAAAGCTCATCAAATAATCCGGATGCTCACTTAAGATCTCAGCTCGTTCAGAAAATGGAGCAACAAAAAATTCTTAATGAACAGGATATGAAAAGACTTACGGCTTTGATGGAGCGAGAAGCGAAGTCAATGAAAGAGGCCAAAGAACACGAAATCCAGCTGAAAAAACTTCAAATTGAAATCGTTCAAAAAGATTCATTCTACTCTCAAGAGATGGAGAAACTTAATCGATTGGTTAAAGGAAAAGATCTTATTCTGATTAAAACCAAAGACAGTATGACTAAGATTGTTGAACAAAAAGAGAATGAGCTTAGAAACCTCGGTGATAAACTGAATCAGACCTCCAAGGCCCTGGCCAATAATCAGAGTCAGAATCATATAAACCAAATTCGTGAGTTGGAAAGAAAAGTTACTAATCACGAGAAAATGATCGAGATTTATAAAAACAAAATTGCTGAGAAGCCTGCTGTAAAAGTGGAGGACGAGGTTGCCAGAGAGGAGAACCGTAAGCTTCAGTCTATAAACACGCAGTTTAAAAATCAGTTGGATATTGCCAAGAAAGATCTTCTTAAATATCAGGAAAAAATAACTCAGGATGCGGCCGGGTACGCTGAGATTAAAATGGAAAAACTTCGTCTTGAGCAGGCCTATAAAAAACTCCAGTTCGAAGCTAAGAAAACTGAAACCATTCAGGCACCAAATCCTGCTCAGGAACTCGAAATCAAGAGGCTTCTGTCCTCTAACGATATGATGAGTGCTCAGTTAAAAGAAACCCAAATCAGGATGCGAGATCTTGAGACCAAACTGCAGGAAGCCGTTAAGGCCCAAAAGAAAGAGGCTATCCAGGAAGAAGCAAGTAATGGGAAGGGTAAGACTGGGCAGCTTGAAAACAACGTCCGCAAACTCACAACGGACCTGGTAGATTGCAAAAATCAGCTGGCAGAAATGAAGAAAGAGACCAATAAGCTGCGCCAGGAGAAAACTTCTCTGATGAATCAGTTAGATAAATTCAAGAAAGATGCTGACAAGGCAAAAGCTGCGATGCCCAAGAAGCCAGGAAGTAACGGAAAAGCTGCATAAAGATCTTGCCAAAGTTTTTATTTTCCCCGAATATCTAGTCCTCTTGCATATCGATGCCCGGTTGGTGGAATTGGTAGACACGCTAGGCTTAGAACCTAGTGCGCGAGCGTGGGGGTTCGAGTCCCTCACCGGGCACCAAAACGTATGTAAGTTACAAAAGCCAGAGTCTCGCGCCTCTGGCTTTTTTTTTCAGTTCACTTTCAAAAAAAATCTGATCTAAGTTTCAGTAAATATTAAAATACTAACAAAGACATCTAAATCTATGATCTGAGGTTCACGTGCATAACTTATCAGAAATTTTTAATCTCCCTTTAAAGAATCCCGTAATCATATTTGCTTTGTTACTTCTGGTGATTTTTATAGTTCCGTACATTACTGAAAAGCTAAGAGTGCCTAGTCTCGTAGGGCTCATCCTCTCGGGTACAATACTTGGTGAGCATGGTTTTAATATACTGCTTAGAAATTCAGGCATTATTCTCTTTGGGACTATTGGTGTTCTTTTCATTATGTTTCTTGCCGGTCTAGAAATAGACATTCTTGATTTTAAAAAGTTCAAATTTAAAAGCATCACGTTTGGTACGCTAACCTTTAGCATTCCGATGGTTTTAGGAACCTATGCCAACTACTACCTTCTTGAACTCTCTTGGATTCCAGCGATCTTATTGGCAAGTATGTATGCATCTCACACTCTTCTTGCATATCCTCTGGCCAGTAAATTTAAGATCAATCGTAACGAGGCTATAACGGTTGCTGTTGGTGGAACTATGATCACTGATACCGCGGCACTTATTGTCCTCGCCGTGATCGCAAAGTCCACTTCCGGTGAGTTAGATTGGAACTTCTGGAAGGGGCTCGGTTTCTCAATTTCAGTTTTCTTCTTTATTGTTCTCTTCATTGTGCCCAAAATTGCTCATTGGTTTTTTAAAAGGTTTGAGACTGGGGGATCAGAACAATTCCTTTTCGTTTTATCAATGGTCTTTCTAGGTGGTGCTGGAGCAGAAGTCGCTGGGATTGAGCCGATCATTGGAGCATTTATGATCGGGCTTGCGATTAATCCTCTTATACCTCATACCTCAGCCTTAATGAACAGGTTGGAATTCGTAGGAAATACGTTGTTCATTCCATTCTTCCTTATCAGTGTAGGAATGCTCATAGACTTAAAAGTATTTTTTAAAGATCTCGAAGCACTTAAAGTGGCAGGAGTGATGACGATAACTGCAATGTTGTGTAAATATTTAGCCGCTTACATTACTGCTAAATGCTTCAAGTACACTTCAGTTCAAAAGAATCTCATCTTTAGCTTGAGTAATGCGCAAGCGGCTGCAACTTTAGCTGCTGTATTGGTTGGTTATCGATTAGAACTTCTTAATTCAACAATATTAAATGGGACCATCATGATGATCCTGGTGACTTGTGTCGTAAGTTCAGTTGTCATGCAGAAATATGGAAAAATTCAGCACATGTTAGATCATGATAAAATTGCAGACAAAAATGTCGAACACGAAAAGATTCTAGTGACCCTTAATAGACCTCAAATTATGTATGGGCTTCTGGATCTTGCACTTTTGCTGAAAGGCGACAGCGCTGAAGATTCATTGCATGTCATCACAGTAGTAGACGACACTAAAGAAAGCCCCTTAGAACTAAAAAATACAAAAGAAATGTTAGAAGAGGCCAAAAAATATGTTTTAGCGACTGGTGTGAAGGCAAAGACCTTTACAAGAATCGACCTAAATGTGGCCAATGGAATTATCAATTCGTCTAAGGAGTTAGACGCCTCCACTGTAGTCCTTGGATGGCAAGAAAAGGGCAGGACTTCGGATATTTTATTTGGCAGCCAGCTTGATCAAATAATAAGTCGATCAAACCAAATGGTTGTTACGGCCAATATCGTTTATAACATTAACACCACGAAGAGAACGATACTTGTGGCACCTCGCTTTGCAGGAGAAGAGGAAGGGTTCAGGCAGTGGTTCCTGGCCACGACAGGAATGGCAAAAGTTCTTGGGACTAAGATGATCGTTTATGGTTCCGAAGAACTAAAAACTAGAATGCTCTCTAAAATTGAATCTTTAAAATTGTCGATAGATATTGAGTTTAAGATCTACCAGTCAATGTTTAATCCGATAGAGATTGGCAAAAGTCTTTCTGCGGATGATCTTCTTATCATCGTAGGTGCAAAGGCTGACAGTATTTCATTTGAACCTTATCTCGGTAGACTTCAGGGTTTGGTAGACAAGTACTTCATTAGTCGAAACTTTATTTTCATTTATCCTGGTCAGTGACCAGTCAACAAAAAGGCCAGCTCCGCTAAATTCACCCTCGACTCGACCCATTGAATTGGATAGGTTATATCTATAACAATAGGTTCTACCACTATGATTTATAAAATTATCTCTCTCTTTCTTCTTGTTCTTCTTTACTCCGTCACAAGTACCGCTGGAAAAATTGATAAGGAGTTTCGAATCCGTCAGGGATGGCACTTCAGTACATTTAGGATAAACCACGTAAAGACTACAGAAATGGCCATGGAATTTAAGTTTGATGAGTCGGCGAAGTACACCTCTCGGAAGCCTGAAAATCAGGCCGACATCAATAAGCTCTGGGGCTTCTCAGACTGCAATAGATGGGAGCCTCAGAAAGACAGCGGTTTTTTCCTTCACTGGATGCCCCAAAAATGGAAAGATTTCATGGTCGGTAGTTTCGAAAAAACCCACATG
>DLGL01000091.1:0-13731 GCA_002482685.1 Bacteriovoracaceae bacterium UBA7695
CGTAACTCTTTGCGGCACAGAGTAGATATTTTCACTGATTTTATTTATTGAAATCAATGGGTTCACCTCTATAATTTTAGTATGAAAATAAGCGCAAAAGAACAACTACTGTCTCAACTAATTGCTGTTCCAAATTATAAGTATGCCATCAAGGCTTACCAGCGGCCCTACTCTTGGGAAAAAGAACAGCGAGAAGATTACTGGAATGATCTTGAAGATTTATTCTCGGGAGAAACCGACCAACATTTCTTTGGATCAATTCTTGTTATCAACAAGCAAACGGGAAGCGTGATTGACAGAGAGCTAGTTGATGGCCAGCAAAGAGTGACCACAACTATCATTCTTTTCTGTGCGATACGTGACTTACTTCAATCAACAAAAATAGCATTAGAAACGGCTATCTACATTGACCAAAACATTCTTAATGTAGGTATCCCACCTAAACAAGTGTCTCGACTTGTACTTCAGGGAAATGATAACGGTTTTTTTGTGAACCATATTCTTCCAGTTAAGAAAGAACTCGACCTAGAAAAGTTCAAGAGAAACTTCCCTAAAGGTATAGCAACAACCAAGAGTGAAAAAAAGCTCCGCGATTGTTATCTTTTTTTCATTGAACAAATTTGGACATACTGTAAAGGCAAGCCTGAAGCTTTAGGGTTCTTTGCTGAAAATGTAGATAAAATGTTATCGAATGTTTGGTTTATTGATGTTGTCGCTGAAAATCTTGAGTCAGCATACTCTATCTTTGGAGCAATGAATAACAGAGGCCTTCCTTTAAGTGCCGCCGATCTCATTAAGAATGCACTACTTGAGAAAATAGCTGGCAATAATCAAGCCAAACAAGAAACCTTTAATCAACAATGGGTCGATTTAAATGATAATCTTCCTGAAAACGTCGATCTAACGACTTTTATTCGACATTGGTGGATTACAAGGACTAAAGAGAAAGTTACAAAAGATAAACTTTTTAGACTTCTTGAAGCCAGCATAAGTGAATCACCATCCGCTCCACAGGAAATGCTAAAATCCATTTTGGATTCATCGGTTCATTATAACCAACTTCTTGAACCAGAGCGGGATCATTTTAGTTCCTATGAGGCATTCGTAGCCCTGAAGACTATTGCAGACCTAAGGGCATCGCTCTCATATCCATTACTTTTACAAGCAAAAATGCTCTTGCCACAAAGTTTATTTGAAGACCTTTGTATAAAAATTGAATCGTTGACCGTGCGATACTCAACGATCTGTAAAAAAGCATCTAAGAATCTTGATAATATGTTTCAAAAGACAGCTAATTTAATCGGAGCTAAAAAAGAAGCAGCGTATGATGAAATCATGGCTGAACTCAGGGCAGTAATGCCTGATGATGAAACTGTCACAAAAGAATTTTCTGAAGATACACCAACAAAGAATATCGATGTTATTCTAAGAAGATTGGCTCTTACAAGTAGTGATTCTGAATTACAGATAGGGAAAGGCAAAGATGTTCACATTGAACACATCCTTCCTCAAACTTTGAAAAAAGAATGGAAAGAGATTCTTGATGATAATGGCAAGGATGCCGAGGTTTATACTTACAAATGGGGGAATCTGACATTATTGAGCGGAAAGAAAAATTCAACCATTCAAAATTCTATTTATGCAAAGAAGTGTGAGTATTATTTGAAGTCAGACATTCCAATGACGAGAGTCTTACCTTCTCAATACAAGGCTTGGAACTACGATGCTGTTAGTCAGAGAACTGACGAGCTTGCTAAACGAGCTATTGAAGTATGGAAGAGTTTTTAATTATGCCTTATCAAGCCATACCTCTACCTTACGACTACTTTTTCCGATCAGCTACCTCCCCAAGTTTTGATCGTTTTAATAGGGAAGAAGCATTTATTGCTTGGATTGATTTACTTGGCGTTCGGCAAATGAATCATCAACAAATCATTACAGCAGTAAAGCAGGCCCTTGAAGCTGCTGCTGAATGTTCTTCTACTGGGCCCATCCCAAATCTAGGGGGGCCACCTCCTGCACGAGTTATGGTAGGAACTCCACAGAGCGCTGTTCAGTATGTTTTGGTTGGAGATGCTCTCTTATTAGTTGATAAAGAACAACCTGAAACTCCTGCGGCTGCAACTCTAGCTTTTATTTATCGAGTGACTCTAGTGTCTCGAATTTTGAATGAGCTTGGATATGTACATAGAGGAGTCATTACAAGAGGAGCGATCTATTGTGATAGGATAGACGATTCTTCGATGATTACAGGTGCGGGGGTTGTTAGAGCTGCTGGCCTTGAATCTGCCTTGAAATCTACCGGTTTATTTTACGACGATACCCTTACACCTTTTATCAATCAAACACCTCGTGCTAGACAAATACAACAACATAGCTGGTATGAACCGTTTGCAGGGCTTCAGTGGAATGCAACTCAATATGCTCCAGGCTTAGTTGGCACAATTTTTAGTAAGTATCATGGATGGGAAATGTGGAAGCAAGCTGTTGCAGGAGGGAATCAGAATTTTTCTAAAATCACTAACGCTTCGGCACTGATTCAAGAGTTGATTACAACCAGAGGTCTTCCATGAAATTTCAGCTTTCTACCTAAACAGAATACATCCCACGTTCTGAAAACCATTGCTCAATAGCATCGAATTCTTTTTTAATCTCAGCATGCTGAAAAAAATCATCATCATACACGCTATTAAATAAATTTTGAATCTTATCTGCGATGCCCTCACATGAAACTACAAATTCTTTATTGATCTGTGCTACAGGGTTCATGGAATAAGATTTAAATATCGAATCAAGATATGCCTTATCTGCTTGATTAAGCTCCTCTTTGATTTTATCCCAAGTTTCACTCTCAAAATTATAATATACAGACATACCTTCTCCTTGAGGGGCATGCTTGGTAGTGAAATTATAGGTTAGAATATGCTCCATTAAAGACCCATGTTGATATTTATTTCTAATTGCTATTGCTATCTTAGGTATTGCTTCCTTTTTCCATTCAGTTACAAGAAGATCAAATTTATCGGCTCCTTTAGAAAAATGCTTTCCCTCATACATTGTCTGTCGGATGCAGTAGGCACATGAGTAAAAGTTGAAAAGATGATACCTGGCTTCCTTTTCAGTAGTTATCAAAGCCTTTTCTCGCTCCACACGGGAGAAATTCTGAAAAGCGATCTTATTAAGAGTTTCATCCAGTAGAACAAGGCTCTTTTTCAGGAACAGAATGTAAGCCTTCCATTGGTCAATTATGAGCATATCTGGAATTGCATTTTGAAGCCTCATTCGTAGATGATCCTGTTGATTCATCTTTTCCCAAACTTCATCCAAATTCTTCTCCATAACGAACTCCAATGTGAAATTATTTTTTTGCTGAGACAACTGTCTCGACTTTGAAACAACTGTTCGAGACAGTTTTGTGAGACAAGTGTCTCGTGTCTCAAGGCCGTGAGACAACTGTCTCACACTCAAAATCAATCATAACAATCACTTGAAATTTTGTCGCTGTAAACTTTATCTGGCACGCTTTTGCAATCTATAGGTTTGAACACAAAAAGTGTCTCACAACCAAAGGAGGTGCAGAAGTGAAGACAAAGCAAAAGCAAGAGCGAGTGAAAGAGAAATGGGAAAAGGCCTTAGAACACTACGAGTTCTTTGAGTATGACCGAGGTGAAGTTGAGAATTACTACTGGAATGAGCTATGCCCTCGATGTAGGAGAGAAACCAATATCCTATGTAATGCCCCGTACTGCCGACATTGTAACTGGGATTCCTTGCATGACGATACTTACACCAAAGGATTGTGATGACGGGTCTGATCTATCTCTTAATCGCAATTTACACAAAATATCCGAGTAATAAAAAACTGCAAACGTACTTTAAACGAATTGGAGAAATAAAACATGAAGTCCTTGAAAGAAATTTTGAACGAACAAACGCAAAACTTTAAACCAGCAAAATTCACTCAGTATCAAGTGTTTACTCATACCGATGGAAAGAAAAAGCCTCTTGGTGTTGCGTGGCTGATGGAAGGTCATAAAACATTCACCATCAAGCTTTTTAGTTTCCTGAATGAAAAATACTTCCTTCTTCCTACAAGAGAAGATCCATCAAAGTATCTTTTTATGACGAGAGAGCCAACTAAGTCAGTGAAGACCAAGGGCAAGTATCACTGGAATGTGATCGGTAGCGGTTTTGCAAATGCTGAAGAAGGAACTGTTGAGATCGGCTTCGATCTTCTTGATGTGAAGTTCTGTATGAATCTTCACCCAGATGAATCTAAGCCTACACTTGCTGGTCCAAGTCCTGATTCATTCCTCGACATAGCTTTCTAGGAATTAACAGGAATCATTAACTAATTACAAACTAACAAACTTTAATGGAGAAAAAATGAACAAGATTCAAATGGTTCTGACACTCGCAATCGCCGTAGGAATTGGCGTACTCTTCCCTGACTATGCTCACGCAGGCCTTGAAACAAGTCTTATGGGAATCAAATCTAAACTTACGGGGGTGATTCTTCCTTTGCTTTCTGTAATCGGAATTGCCATCGCAGGGATTTCATTTTTTACAGGGAATCCAAATGCTAAACAACACATCGCTTACGCGATTATTGGTTGCATCATTGGGTTTGGAGCACAAGGCATTGTGGACTTCATCGCCCAAACAGTTCGATAGTGGTGAATTATGGAAGATGAAGGATTAATCACCACACGGGTTCCGAGAGCATTAGAGATTAAAAGTAAATTGTTTGGTTATGAACTACCTGACTTATTACTGATCTTCTTCAACCTTGCAATCACGAACCTGATTTTTGGTGGGACTTCCTTTCGCTATATCTTGGTATGGGGAACAACGCTCACTTTGGCGTTGTTCCTATACTTCGCAAAGAAGGGTCGCCCCGATAATTACATTCAGCACTTGGGAGAATTTCTAATAAAACCTGCTTACTTCGCAGCAGGAGGAGTTGATCGCCTTTACAGAAAATTCAGAGGAGAAATAAAAAATGTTTCACAAGAAAAATAATGACCCTAGTCTATCTGAGGAGCTTCCTTATTGGGAGTTCCAAGAAATGCCACGTCCGCACCTTGTATTAAATGATGGTTCGTTAGTGAGTGGAATCAAACTCACTCTACTTGATATTGAGTGCTTTGATGATAATGAAGTTAATCAGCTTGCTGTTAGGCTTCGCGGAGTTCTTAACTCTATTTCTGAAAATACCTCAGTGCAGTTTTGTTTATCGGTAGGGTCTGATTTTTCAAAAACACTGAAAAAACATATCGACGGTAAAACTCCAGCAATTCACCCGCTGGTAGCAAGTATTGCAGATTTTAGAGAGAAAAAACTTCAAGCGGCACAAGACTCCAGCGAACTTTATCGCCCAGAGCTTTCAATCTATCTGCGTACTCAAATGGTGGGTTCAAAAAAACTGAGCTTTATTAAGAAGAAGGAGGAGTTTTCAAAAGCCTCAGCGCAGAACTATGAAGAGACACTAGAAGTACTATTTCAAAATGTGGACACGCTTATTTCATCGTTTGCTTCTCTTGGGCTAAATGGGAGGGTTTTAGGGACTCAAGAGTTGAAAGGTCATATCTACCACCACTTGAATCCAAAACGTTCTCAAACAGTGCCAGTGCCAAAGGTGCGAACCCCAACAGAAGATAATGTTGAGAAGGAAACATTAGATGCTATCGAGTGGCTGGCCGAACAGTCTCCACGAGAACAATTGGTGTTTGGTGATCTGATCTTAGGATTCGATCAATTCACATTAGATAGCTACCATCACAGAATTATCACGCTAAAAACACTTCCAGAGGCAACATTCGCAGGGCAATTATCCACATTCCTTCGGATGCCGTTTCACTATGACTTATTTCTCTCATTTGAGATTCCAAACCAGTCGGATGAAATGAGTAAGCTTAACCAAAAACGCAAGATGGCCCACTCACTTGCGATGACTTCGGGAAATAAAGCAAGTGATCTTGAGAGTGAAACAAAGCTAAGTTCCACTGAAGAATTGATACGAGAACTTTTAAGCACTGGTCAGCGAATTTATGCCGCCCAAATGAGTTTGATCCTTCGTTCCCCTGCAACTGATGAAGGTGTTAAAAAACTAAACCGTCAGGTTCGTGAAGTATTGGCTCGGTTTCGATCTCTTCAAGGAGCCGAAGGCTTAGAAGAAACGGTTGGAGCATGGAAGATTTTTAAAGGAGATCTTCCTGTCGCTCCTATGCGTTTAGAGCGTGCCAAGAAATTTAAAACAAATAACTTGGTCGATTTTATTCCTATATATGGGCCTCGTGAAGGTGATGATGATCCAGCTGTGATTTTCAGAAACAGACTAAATGGTCTAGTGAGCTTTAATCCCTTCGATTCAAAACTTACTAACTACAATGCTTTGGTAACAGGCTCTTCTGGTGCAGGAAAAAGTTTTTTGAATAACTGCATCTTGGCTCAAGAACTTGCGCGTGGTTTACGAGTATTTATTGTCGACATTGGAGGATCGTATAAAAAACTTACTGAAGCTTTAGGGGGGCAATATCTTGAGATGGATTTATCCGATCAGTATCGCATAAATCCATTCGATATCCCTAACCCATCAGAGGAGCCAAGTAATCAGAAATTGAAATCACTTTTAGCGGTAATTGAATCAATGGTTGTTGATGATGATAAAACGAAGCTAACTAAACTTGACCGTGTTCTTTTAGAAAAGGCAATCATTGAGCTTTATGAGGAAAAAAGGAAACAGAACAAAGTTCCTATACTTTCTGAACTGACAGAGAAGTTATCTAAAAGCAAAGAGCCCTCGATGATTGAACTATCAAAAATTCTCTTCATGTGGACAGGAAACCGACCATACGGGAAATTGCTTGATGGGCATGGTGGATTAAAAACAGATGCACCTATCTGTACTTTTGATTTGAAAGGCCTATCGAGTTACCCCGATCTGCAATCAGTGATGATCTTGATTCTGACTGACTTCATTCTGACTCAAGTGGAGCAAGATAAAGTTAATAAGAAGCGAATCATCTTAGATGAAGCATGGCAGTTACTGAAATCCAACGCTGCTGCTGGATTTATGGAATACTGCGCTCGTACTCTTCGTAAGACGGGTTCAGGAATCACTTTCATCACTCAAGGTGTGGAGGAAATCGTAGATAGCCCCATTGGCCCTGCGATTATGAACAACACGGCGACGAAGTTTATTCTTCTTCAGCGTGGTGATTCTGAAATTCTCCGTCAAGCATTAAAGCTCAATAACCAAGAGCTAAATCTCATTTATTCCCTTGAGCAGCGTAAAGGTGAATTTGCTGAAGGATTCATGATTGAAGGCGATCACCGTCAAGTGATCCGAATTTACCCAAGTCCGTTTGAGTACTGGCTATCAACATCAGATGCAAATGATAACCGCTATATTCAAGAACTGCGTGAGCAGGGCTTAACTCTAGTAGAGGCTATCGAACAAGCAGCTCTTACTTATCCAAATGGAATCGCCCAAGCAAAAGCTGATGTGGAGGCATTATGAGTTTTAAGAAAACGCTCGTGACTATAATGATCTGTTTTACTCTTGTGGTTCCCAAAACTGCAAAAGCTGATCTGTTTGGTGGTGATGTGGTTGTATTACTTAAAATCTTGGCCCAGTCGATCCAGCAGCTTTATGAACTACGGCAAATTGTAGGAACAGGTAAAGATACTTTAAGCCTTTGGCGGGATATTAACCGTGGCATCCGTGATGGTTTGCGAGTGATCCAAATTATCAACCCTCGCTTTAATCCTGGACTCTATGGAAGTCTGGAAACGTCTGACCAAGTTCAGAGAGTGATTGAAGACCTTTACGGTGTAATTCCACAAACAAGCGAATACCGCTTACAAGAGGCCCAAGACCGCTCTGTGAGTGAGAGCATCGCCATGAATGGCACACTTTTTAAGTACGCTGACAGCGTGGATGATGAATCGAGGAGGATTATTGCACATTCTCAATCAGTAAATCCACAAGGGGCCGCAAAGCTTACCGCTCAATCAGTGGCGGTACTGATCGGGGTTACGACACAACTTCTACGCTCTAATTCAATGATGCTCAAGATGATGGGGCAAACTATGGCCCTCTCTAACAGAAAAGAAAAACTGCAAGCGCAGCAGTTTAAGGCCCAGTATGACGGAATCTCTTCTGCATTAGGGGCAATACCGAAAGAAACAAAACTGCAATCGCTTAGTGCAGAGAATGGGAGGTAGTTATGCCAGAGTTTGAATTACTCGGTTCACTTATGCGTGATCTGCATCAAGAATTTGTACGAATGTATTATCTGTTCTTGCCTGTATTCTTTGCTCTTGCAGTGGTCATTGCATGGGTGAAGTCACCGACTGGAAGCCCAGAGTTTATTGATATTATTAAACGCGCAGTTGTAGCCACGGTTCTACTGGTTGCGTTTCCTGATATTAGTAAAGCCATTCTTTTTACTGCCGATGGTGTTGCAGAGAAAATTGATAGCATGAATAGCTTGGATCATGTGATCCGAATGGCCCAAGAGAAATCCGAAGGTTATTCAATGAGCGTTTCAAGCATCATATTGCAGTTTAACGATCTACTCATCGCTACTCTTGCATTTCTGAGTTACATCATCCTCTACATCGCTCGATACATCACAATTGCCATGTATCACTTCTTTTGGGTTTTCTTTTCTGTTTCTGCACCACTCTTACTTTTATTTAATCTTTTTGAAGGGACACAGCAAATCACTGTAAACCTTTTTAAAGGAATGATTGAAGTCGCGTGCTGGAAAATTGTCTGGGCAATTCTTGGAGCAATGCTTTTGGCACTCTCTTTTGGCGATGCTTACAGAGCCGAAGGAAATTATCTCACTCTTATTGTGATGAATTTTGTGATTGCAGTGGCAATGCTAATGACTCCAATGATGGTGAAATCAATCGTCGGAAGCGGGCTTCAGTCTATGTCATCTGCATTGGGAGCTGCCGCAGTTACCGCAATGGCAGCCGCACCAGCTAAAGCAGCAGCCAGTATCCGCACATCTAGGGCCTTTATGAATGATCCCAAGGGATTTGTTTCACAAAATATGAGTAAAGCATTTAACCCTAATCACTACAAAACTAAACGTCAGAAGGAGAACTAAATTATGCAAGAGCCTAAACCTATTGGATTTAAAAATTCACCTTATCCCAAAATGATGGGTCAGCTTTTACACTCGAATCAGTTTTTGAAAATGTTTTCACTCTCAGCACTGACAATCGTGTTTCTGGCACTCTCTGTGATTCTTGTTATGACAACCAAAGATCCAATGGTTATCACTCTTGGCCTCGATGGTAAGGCCATTGAGCGAGTTACTGTATTACCTAAAGCAGAAGATCAGATCGAAGCAGGAATCAGACGCTACTTGGAGAAACGCTATCAATGGGAACCTGAGAATGTAGTAAAAAACCTTAAAGAGTCTGAAGAGTTTATTACATCCTCATCCATGAAAGCGTTTCGAGGAGCAGTTTTTAATGTAGCGAAATTTTCTACAGAGAAAATTGTCTCGCAAAAGGTTTACCCGAATGAAATTAAGATCAACCTATCGAACCGCACAGCATATATCACAGGTGATCGTGTGACTTCGATTCAGGGACTCAAAGCCGCAGGAAATTTGAAATTAGAGCTAACTTTTGAATCAGGGCCTCGAACACAAAATAACCCTTGGGGTCTTTATATCTCCAAGGAACGAGAGGAGTAAGCATGAAGAAAAAACTAATCGTGGTTCTTTTTATGTCTCTCATTGCTTATGAAGCAAATGCAGGAGCCCGAGTACGGCGAGTACCAGTCCAAGGCGACCAGATAGTAACTGTGAGAACAAGCATCGGAATTGCAACAATCATTCAGGTTCCTGATAGACCGAATAGTGTCGTATGTGGAGATAACGATGCGTTCAAGGTGGAATACTTAGATCAAGCTATCACTATCAAGCCTATTTCCAGTGGAGCCAAGAGCAACCTTTATATTTATACCGATTGGAAAAGGTTTAATGTGGAGCTTGTCTCTGGCAGTGAAGCGGTAACTGACTATGTGGTTTATCTTGATAATCCAAAGAATGATCCGAAGCCCGTTGTAACACCTAAAACAGACCTTGGAATTACTTGGACAAATTTTAAGAATCTTCTTCGTAATGAGTCGTTGCAACTTGATGTGAAAAAACTCGGACGAACAAAAGATGGCATATTGCTCGTTGAGTTTAACATCGCCTCAAAAAAAAGAGAACCTTTTAAACCTGAATGGGTGTGGCTCACCCAGGGAGGTGTGACTAAGCCAATTCACAATCTCTTTTTGTCTGGCTTGGAAGTGTCACCACGAAAATCACTCTCTGGTGTTATGCAGTTAAAAGAGATTGACTTGGATTCTTCAGAACCTATTCGTTTAGAACTACGTCGAAACAAATTGTCTTATTTAACCATCATGAAGGCATCTTCATGGAAGCGATAATAAAGGAGGATTCATTGGAAGGTTTAAAACAATACTTCCTAAAAGAAGCGAGACCATTTACGTCCAAACGCGAGGTGAACTGGTCAAAAGTGAAGATCGTCGTCAGTGGCCTGCTTGTATTTGTGGTTCTCGTGATTATTTGTGTTCCTACATCTACACCAGAAGAAACTACATTTCACGAAAAGGCTGAGGCAGGAACACTAATTCAGGTGAAGACAACCGAAAATGATCCCACTCAAGAAACCATCAACCAATTGAAGAATTCACAAGTGAATCTTCAGCAAGTGCATGGCTCACTTGATTACTTATACCAACCGGCTAAACCAACTGGATCAGGAGGTAGTGCAAGTTCTGGACGAGATCGAAATTCAGGCATGATTTTGAGTCGAGGAGGAGTTGACACCAGAACTCAACTTTCAAGTGGTACAAAAGTTTACATTCGCTTGAATGGCAAAACGACCATTGCAGGACAGGCCATGCCTGTTGTTGGAATAGTAACGAGTGATGTTTCTTCTGAAAGTGGAACCGCAATTCCATCTGGCTCAAAGGTTTTAGGTGAAGCATCTTTTGATTCCGACAATGAACGAGCTTCAATAACTTGGAGATCAATCATCCTGCCTGATGGGCGTGAGCGGCCTTTCTCTGCTTTGAGCATGGGAACTGACGGACAAGTGGGAATTGATGGAAATGTTCACTCTGATGGAGTTAAAAATGCTGTCGGACAAACCCTCACTCGATTTGTTGGAGCTTATGCGGCAGGTTCTATGAGTACAGGAATGTTTGGGGCCAATCAGGGAGGAAACTCTAATGGAATAAAGAATGCCATTGCTCAAACTGCTACAGATCGTGCCAATGATATGGGCGAAACACTGCAAAAAGAACGCAAATGGGTTGAGCTTGATAGTGGTACAGAAACGATTGCTGTTTTAAACCAACCATTCACCTTCAGAAATGCAGGATCAATGTATGGACATTAAGATGCGTGTGATTTGTGTCGCGGTCATCATTCTATTGATTGTGCTTGCTCTTGTTTCAAAGAGAATCATGAAAATGAGGGCCACCGCAATCTATGAGCGATCAATTCTTTCCAAGGTGGAGGATTCAGTATTTTGCGGAATCACTGATAAAGGTGAAGACGTTTGGGTAAAACCAAGACAAAGGGCCATGCATACTCAGGTTATAGGTACAACGAATGCTGGTAAAACTGAGAGTGTCATTCTACCTTGGGCGATACAAGACATTCATGCAGGGAGAGGTCTACTTCTGATTGACGGTAAGGCAGATAACTCTTTGATTGATAAACTTTGGGCCTACACCAAGCTTGCTGACCGTGAAAGAGACTTCAAACTATTTAGCTTAAGTAGAAAAAAGGAGTCGTTTCAGTTCAATCCACTTCTTGGAGGAACGGCGGAAGAAGTTACGGAGCGAGTTTTTAATTCCTTTGATTTTGAAAATCCCTATTACCGCTCACTTCAGTATGAAGTCATGAGTCAGGTTATGAGAATTTTTGAGGCATCGAAAACAGTTCCGACTTTTCAAAGGCTCCATCAGGCAATGTCTCGTCCATCAGTTATGGCAGAGATGGTAAAACAAGTGAATGATCCAACAGTTAGGTTCTGGTACTTAAAGTATTGCGAACTTCAGCCTCGTGATCGTGAAGAACGAACAAGTGGTTTATTGGCGGCCATTAGTCACTTTGCATTTGGTGAAACAGCAAAACTTTTTAATCCAGAGAAGAATGCCATCACTATTGATGAGGCCTTAATGAAGGGACAGATAGTTTATTTCCAGTTACCTGTATTACTCTCTCCATTTTTAGGGAAAGCAACGGGTAAGCTAGTTTTACAATCTCTTCAGGCAGCAGTGGCAAATCGTCATAGACTCTCACAAGGAGAAGATAAAAAATTCTTCAGTGTGTTCTTGGATGATTTTTCGGAATATCTCTATGAAGGCTTCGTTTCTATCTTGAATAAATCAAGATCAGCGAATGTCGGCATAGTGTTTGCCCATCAAGCTCTAGGTGACATAAGTGTTCTTGGTGATGGGGTCGCCAACTCCATTCTTACTAACGCCAATCTAAAAGTATTTATGCGTGGGAATGATCCTGATAGTGCAGAATACTTTTCAAAAGTGATTGGAACACTTACTGCCACTAAAACTACTGAACGTCAGACCAGAAATTTATTTGGAGTGAACAAAAGCGGTGAACAGTCTGCCCGTGATGTGGAAGAGTTCACGGTTCACCCTAATATTTTTAAAAAAGGACTTGGTGTTGGTGAGGCGATGATGATTGTGCCACACGAGCGAGGTGCAAAAACGGTGAAAATCAAATTCAATAAGCTTGATGATCTGGAACCGTCAACCATGCCAGAATTCGAGAAATTACTCATGCCTCTTCTAAGTGAAAAAGAGGATGTACCCAAAGAAAAGCAGGAACAAAAAGATGAAAAATTTAACACTGCAACTTAATTGGAGAAAAAATGAAAAGGAAGATTATTTTAGGACTAACACTTACGGTACTACTGATTCAAACAGGATGTTCTACTATGGGAAAGTCTGCAAGCCTCGGCACTGCGATTGGCGCAGGGACTGGGGCAGCATTGGGAGGGATCGTTGATCCTGGAAAAAACGGTCAGTACCGCACCCGTAACGTCATCATTGGGGCCAGCGTGGGTGCGATTGCAGGAGGCTTTACTGGGGCCGCGATCCATGAAAACAATGAACGCGACAAGGAGATTGCTTACCTCAAGGGGAAAGAAGCTCAGAGAAAAGTTGGTGAAAGCAAAGCTCCGCCAGCACTTCAACAGCCAAAAGTGGAAGCTCAATGGGTGGAAAGTAAAGTTGTAGGAAACCGCTACATTGATGGTCACTTTGAATACGTCATCACGGAGCCAACACGCTGGGAGTCTCCACAGTGAAATACGAAAATGGTCGTGTCGTTTCACCACGAGTATTTAATGCCATCCGCTATATGACGAAGGTTGGAACGATGACACGAACTACTTGGAATGAATTGTTCTCTCACGGGACACTTCGATGGAAGCAAAAGCAGTTGCGCTTACTGGTTGAAGCCAAAATCTTTGTACCTCATCCCCATGATGTGAGCAATGTTTTCATCATGGGTGAATACGGTCAAAAGATGATTAAGGAATTAGGTTGGCGAGAAGTTTACTACGTCGAACCTAAATACTTTAAGCATGACGAATTTGTGGCCAGAGGTGTTTGGAGATTAGAAGAAAAGAATATTTGTTCTAAATGGTTCACCG
>DLGL01000091.1:13779-16579 GCA_002482685.1 Bacteriovoracaceae bacterium UBA7695
TTAAGCTTCAAGGGTTGGACGGTGGGCCTAAATACCCAGATGCCGTGATGAAATTAGATAGCCTCGCTTCATCGTCGGTGGTTGCTCTTGAGTACGAGAAAACGATTAAAAGCAGTATGCGCTATAACAAGATCATTCGCGCATACAGTGATGCAAATGAGTTTGATTATGTGATTTGCATTGTCGAAAACGAAGCTGCTGAAAAGTGCATCAGAAGAAGCCAGAGATACATTGGAGATGCACTTTTAAATTCTAAGATGGGTTTTATTATGATCCACGATTGGATAAAGAATCCAAGCACGGCAACCATTAGAGGATTAGGCCAAATCAAAACCCTTTCAGAAATTACTAAGAACTAATACCCCGAGAAGTGTTCGCCTTGGCGGCTCCATGACGAACACTTCTCAATTTCAAATATCAAAGCTGAACTTCTAGAAAAGCTCATTAAAAACAGATTGTTCCGCCGCCGCCTATGTTCTTCACGCCCCTTTGGTCGTCTTTGACCACTCCCTCCCAACGATGTTGAGAGAAAGTGGTCAAAGACTAAGGGACTAAACATAGGCGGCGGCGGAAAAAGGAGTAGGAAAATTATGGAAAAGGAAAATAAAATTATTAAAACGGGAACGGGAACGGGAACACAATGTAGGGTTGTTATTACTAAAGAAGCAAATCAAGAGCTAGAGAATCTGGTTGATAAAATTAAAGAAGGAAATGATACGGTTGAAATCACAAAATCAGACGTGGCTAATTATGTGTTCGGAAATCTGAACAAAGTATTAAGTGAAGCAGATATAAAAGCACTGAAGAACATTTATTTCGACGAAAGAAAGGTTCTTCAGAACCTACTAAAGCAATCTCACGATGGAGCGGAACTGCCGCTAGAAATCAAAAAAATGGTTCGTGATCTCTATGGCCTCGGCGAACAATCCAAGAGGAAATATCCTAAGAATAGTTCAGAGGCCGTACTAGAGACCTGACAATCCAAATATACGCGTGAGTTAACCCATTGAATCCAAAATTCTGCGCCATTCTATCAATGAAATTTTTTAACTAAACATTGAAGGGAACGCCCTTGAGGAGTAATATGGATAATGAACTTAAACAAAGTTCAACGCTCTTTGAAATTCAAGATTCTTGTAAGCTACATGATGACGTTTCGTCGTTAGAAAAAGTGAGATGGCTCACAACTAGCGAAGCTGCTCAGTATCTCCGTGTTTCGGTTTCCAGCATTAAAATGATGGTTTATCGAGGTACGATTAGAGTGAGAAAGCTAGGAAGAAGAAATCGCTTCCTACGCGAAGAACTCGACAGAGCTATTCGTTTTCCTTTTCAAAAGAAGGAGAACTAAATGGCACAAAAAGAAATAACTGAAAATGGCATTACGAAACTCATCATCTACACCAGCATTAACTGTAAAGAGTATCCTGGCGGTAAGATTCAACGAAAAAAAGTCGTTCAAGGAATTGCCAAGAACTCACAAAAAGCTAATGCTATCGAGCGAGAGCTGATCCGCGAGATTGAACGCGAGAAAGCTCGTAGAGAAGCAGTTGGAACAAACTGGGAAACTTTGCTTCGTTTGTACGAACTCTGGGCTAGAGATGAAGAATCTCAAGGCCGATGGGTTCAAAGCAAGCAAACCCTGTTTGAAGCAATCCGCTCTCTGCACGCTTGGACTCAGGATTGGTACAAAGAAGCTGCTTCAAACATCTGTGCTTCTGATGTGACAAAACTTTTTCATCAAATGAAAGAGAAAGGTTTATCAGACTCATCGATGGGTAAGCTTCGTGGTGACATTCGTAAAGTCTATGAGTTTGGAATGCTTTTCGATCACATCAAAGGAATCAAGCAAAGCCCTACAACTGGCGTGACAATTAGAAGTCGCAAAAGAATGAGGACTGAGATTCTTCGAGATGATGAAATTAAGAAACTGCTTTCCTACGCAAAAACTTACGAACCATCATGGTTTCCGATCTGGGCTTTTGCGGTCTATACGGGATGTCGTAACGGAGAGCTTTATGCCCTCAAATGGAGCGACATTGATTTTCAGGAACGCTTAATTACGGTTCAGCGTTCTTACAACAAGAAATTCAGAGAAGAAAAATGCACGAAGACGGGAGACTGGCGACGTGTTTCAATCTGCGAACCACTTTGGGATATTGTTGTAGAACTGAAAAAATCCCACGACCACGATGTTCAGCGAGGAGCCTGTAAAAATCCTGGCTACGTTTTACCAAGGCCGGGCCTATGGCAAAACGGTGACCAAGCTAGAAAGCTAAGAATGTTTTGTGAAGAAATTGGAATTACCCCGATTTGTTTCCATACACTCCGAGCTTGTTTCGCTACTGAGCTTTTAAAGCGTGGTGTAGACGTACCTAGTGTAATGAGGGTTGGGGGCTGGAAGAGCCTGAAGACCATGATGCACTATGTCCGACTTTCAGGCGTTAGTGACAAAGGTATCACTGATCCTTTGGACTATCGCTCAGAAGACCCAAGTTTAACCAATAAGGCCCTACTTAAGGCTGTTGGGGAAACTTTTAACAGTGAGGGTGATGAAGGTGGAGCTGAAATAATCCGCTTAATGAGTCGGAGATTTCCAACTCATTAGTATCTAGGGGTAACAAGAAGGATGATGCGGCTTAGATGCCGAGTCTCTTAAGTATCTGAAATGGTTGTATACAGAGTGATGCAACCAAAATTACCAATAGTTGAACCCTTATACGACTCTCATCCCTTCGTAGTGGAACACTCCACAGCAACACCTTTAAGAACACGCATTTAGCAATCGCAGCCTATAATTTTT
>DLGL01000110.1:0-13417 GCA_002482685.1 Bacteriovoracaceae bacterium UBA7695
TATGCTCATCATTTGGGGTGTAATGAAGATCAACTCCTGTGTAATCCGGCGGTCTTTGGGGAGAGTTTATGTATTGAATTCAAAACCTCAGCGCAGAAAAATTCTGCTTTCTCTCAGTGTGAAAAGAAGTTTTCTGAGTCAGGAAGATTCTTCTCACAGGTTCTGTCTGAAGTTGATCCGGATGAGATGCAGGATCTCATCACTACAGTTCACCAAAAATGTGCCATCAATTCCGCTAATTATACCTGTCTACAGCTTAGAAGAAAACTCGACTTCATTATCCCAAATGAAACCCCCGTATCTTATAAAACTGCTCAACAGAGTCTGGGACTGCTAAACCCTGATAAGATTCTGGACTCGGTTAAGACTCTTCAAAGAGAAATGGAGTCAGACATCGCCACCTTTCAAAAAGTGTGTTCGGATGTGATTTCGGAAGAAGAAAAACGTTATTGTAAAAATCTCGCTCTAAGAGTGAAGAAGTCACAGAATCTTCTACCAAAACTGATGTCCCGGGTGAATGAGTTAGTTAAGCCTTCGGACTGTGTGAACTGCTCAAGCCAAAAATCTTCTCAGGTTCTAGGTCCTGGTTCAGTTCCTACGGTACCTAGTGAAAATCTACAATGTACAGAAATTGAAAAAAAGAAAATAACTGAAAAATGTTTTGATGATGTGAAATGTGTAATTACGGCTACTGCTATGTCAGCACCCTTAGCTGTGATGGAAGCTTTCGGTAAAAAAACTGATGCTTGTATGAGTTCGCAAAATAGTTGTTTAACGAATGTGGTCTCCGCCTTGGTTGATAGTCTGGTGAGTTTAGTGACAGGCATTTGGGATCTTTTAGGATCAGCAATCAACTGGACGGGAGAAAAGCTCGCTAATTTCTGGGACAATGTCTCTAAAGTCGAAGATAAAACTTCAGATTCTCAACAGATGCTAAATAAATTGTCCTCTAAAGATGTAGAAGAAGTGAAACAAAATCCTATCCAATGGATCACAAGTCTTGCCGGAAATATCTGGAAAGGTTTAGGCCAGTGGATGAAAGAGGATATTTACTGCGAAAAATGGGCCGGTATTCCTCGTGCCAGTCAGTGTGTGCAACCAAGCCGTGGTTTTGATTGTATGAGTTGCCGTACGATGATAACCGGAACTTGTTCAGCCGCTGGCGTGGTCATTGCTGAAGTTGTTCCTGCCCTGCTTACAGGTGGAGGAGTCAATCTCGTCGCTCGCGCAGGAACTGGAGTCAAAGCTTTTTCCAATTTCATCAAGGCAAGCAAGTCTTATAAAAAAATTGTGACGGCCGTCGATAAACTCTCAGATGTGCGCACTGTAAAACTTCTCACGCAAGGTTCGCAAGCTTCCTTGAAAGTAGTTAAGGTTGCTACCCGTCCTATTTCACAAGCAACAAAAATTAGTATGGAGGCGTTATCCTCGAGTTATAAGGCCATGGTCAAAACTAAATCCTTCCAAAGTCTTTCGAAGTCAATGGATGTCGCTGCCAAATATACCGGTATTTCAGCTTTTAATAGGCTTCAGACTCAGATGTTTAACAAAGGTTATGATTTTGTTGATGCCGCTATGGGTATGAAATCAAGAAATATGGCAGCTAGGGCCGTAGCTGCCCACATGGATGATATCACCAAAGTAGAAACATCTATCGGGGACGAATTGAAGCCTCTTTATGATGATGTTGTTAAGGCCAATGAAAAAGGAAAGGAGCTCCATAAGCTAAAGGCGCAGGCAGAAGAATTCAGACTCCTGAGTAAATTAGCACCAGAGCAACAAGCTAAGGCCGTAGAGATTGCTAAGCTTATCAAAAATGTCGAGATCGATCTGAAGATCATCAATAATAATTTCACAGACAAAATGCTGCTGCTTTACCAGAAAAAAAATATCCCGGCCTTTATCACCAATAACATGGAAGATGCTTCAAAAACTCTGAAGCTGGATTTTAAAGCTCCAGCTACAGGTAACAGGGCTTTTGAACTCTACCGTCAGGTCCATAATAACTTTGGACTTGAAAGTGTCACCATGAGCTTAAAAGATAACATCACTATCGGCTCCTTGGGCTTTTTTAGCTCTAGTGCCAAACGCATCGACATGGGTCCCGGCCAAGGTTTCAGTATGCTGGAAGAGTATTTCAATTCAGTCAGTAAGCACGAGTCTCGTCACGCAATGTTTTTTGCTAAGAGAGCTAGGGGTAAGGATTCGATTTTTCATGCTCGGTTTAAAGCTTCACCAGATGGCCATTTGCTGAATCTGGATGAGTACTACGAAACATTTATGAGTGCTGAAGAACTCTATACATTTTCAACCGATCTCCAGAGTCTGGCGCAAGTGATGAAAGGGGAAATGATCTCAGACATCATTCAGCGCGAGAGAATTGTGGCCCAAGTGGCAGAGAAAGGCGAAAGCCTGACTAAGGTTGCGCGTGCTACACAAAGTGTAACTCAGGAGATGATAAACTCTCTAGATGCTCTGCTGGTTCATCCGAATAAAGCCTCTCAACTCGGTCTTTCAATGAATAAAGATGGATCATGGGAAGTGCTTTTTAAAGACAAATACGGGCGCTCAACAGAAGTCACTCTGATTGGGGCTGATGAGAAATTGCTGGCGAAGACCACCGCTGAAATTTTTGAGCAGTTGAATGCAAAAATGGAACTTGCGGTCCAGAAAAAGTTAACGGAAGCAGGTGTTGATTTGAAAGATTTTGGAGCGAAAATACAAAGTAACACTTTGTCTGCCGAAGAGAGTGCTTTGATGAATAAGGTCCAAACTGACTTCATCTCTTCTAGCGAAGCCCAATTAATGTTTAAGCAAATAGATGATGCTTGTATTCCTATTCTCCAGAACTCACGCAAAATGATGGGTGAATTAAATCAGATGGCAGACATTCAGTTGAAAGAGGCTGAAGCCCTTAAAAAATTAGTCGCGGCCTATGCTCATAAACAAACAGGCGGAAGTACCTCTCAGCTTCAGGCCTTGAAAGACCAAATGTTCAAAACTGCTAAAAACGTTAAAGAAGATTACAAGGGATACGCGCTAAATACGGCAAAATAGTGCATTTCCCCCCTCAAAACGGCAACATTTTCCTACCCCGAAAATAAATCTAAAGTACTTTTGGAAGTTTCTGCCCGGCTTCATTTATCACCCTGAGTTATGTGACAATGTTCCGTAGGACCACGTGATTATCACGTTACAAGGAACCAAATGCTTCAGGCACTTACAACTAAACCGATCGAACCGAAAGCTTCTCCGAAAGCTCAAGGTCCGTCTGCTTCAGAGAAGACGAAGAAATCGTCTGATCTTGAATCGAAGTTGGAAGAAGATGATTTTGCCAATGAACTAGAAGCAAGTATCGCAGCTGAGGAAACTGAGCCGAAAGTTAAACCGGTTAAAGTTTCTGCTGAACAGATGATGGAGTCTCCATCATCACTAATCAAACTTCCAGAATCAAATCCAGATGCAGTTAGCCCAAAAGTTTTTGACCCTGCCTTAACTAAGGGTGTGGATGGAATTGTTCAGCCACAGACCACTGAAGTGGCAGCTCCGGTTGAACTTACTAACGAACAAGTTTTGAAACTTGCCGAAGGGCAGGTTCCGGAAGTTGAAGCTGAGATCACTCAGGCAATGCTTAAGACTCCACAAGTTCAGGCCGGCGGTCGTTCTCCGGCCCTTGATATGGCCCAGACAGAAATCGATCCTCAGTTACTTAACATGGATGATTTTGTTGCTCAAAAAAATCTTGCTGTTAAAAAATCAATGAATAATGCTTCTGCTTACGGAATGCCTAATAAAGCACAAGCCGCTAAAGCAAATGCCCTTGAAAGCGGTCTTAACTCCACACAGACTGTAAATGAAATCGGTGCTAAATCTGCAGATGCTGGAACGTCTGGCTCTTCAATGAATTCTCAACAGTTCATTCTTAGTGCTCAGGCCGACCTTAGCTCAAATGCGAAAGTTAATGAGCACGCAGTTGTAAAAACTTTTAACATGAATAATGTTAAGACTGATAATCCTAACCAGATCATGACTCAGATTACTGATTATATCGTTCAGGCGAAGGCTGCTAAGGAGCCAACAGTAAATATGAGAGTGAATCATGAAGAGTTAGGGATGATCGACATCACCGTTCAAAAAAATATGATGGTGGGTCAGGACTCAATCGCAGTAAATATTGCGACTCACTCGGCTGATGGGAAAAATTTCTTCCAGGCCAACTCCAAAGATCTTTTCTCTCACTTAACAACATCAGGACTTAACATTTCTGATATTAAAGTAGAAACTCCGACTCAAACTGCGAAGAGTGATTTCGATTTTGGAAGTCAGTCAGGTCGTGGTGGACAAGCGGGAGCTGATAAGCAATTTGGCTCTGAACAGAATCAAAGAAAGCATGATTCTGATCGCAGACAGGATCTGTGGAACTTACTTAGCAATAAGGAAGCAGCCTAATGCCTGAAATGGGAAGACCGGTTACTAATCAGGAAATGAGATACCGTCAGGTCGAGATGGCCCCGAAAAGTCTCGCCGGTAAAGGTCAGTCTGAGGCTGAGAAGCGTGAAGCTCTCATCAACAAGGCGACTGGGTATAAGCCAAAGAATGAACTTTTTAAAGAAGGTCCACACAACCAGCTTGGAAAAGATGAGTTCATGAAACTTTTAACGTTTCAATTGCAGAACCAGGATCCAATGAATCCAATGGATCAAAGTAAGTTCACAGGTGAACTTGCTCAGTTCTCGCAACTTGAGCAGCTTTCAAATTTAAATAAGAAGTTTGAAGACCAGGGTAAAAACCAGGCGATTCAGGATAAGTTTTACGCGGCTTCGTTTGTTGGGAAAAAAGTTGTGACTAATGGTTCGACGATGAATCTCAAAGAAAGTGGTGATGCAAGTGACGTTCTTTTTAAGTTAGACGGCCAGGCATCAAAAGTGATGATCCGTATTCTTGATTCAAAGAACAACGTTGCAGGTGAAATCTGGAAAGAAGGTTTATCTCAGGGTGCACATCAGGTGACGTGGGATGGGGTTGCTCTAGACGGAACTCCGGCAGTTAAAGGTCAGTACAAAGCACAAGTGAAAGCTTGGGATGATATGGGTCAGGAAGTGGGAACACGGACTGAGGCCACAGGAACAGTACAAAGTGTAACTTTCGATCAAGGTGAACCTGTGCTTACTGTTGATGGACAAAAAGTTTTTCTGAGAGATGTAGCTAGTTTCCATACGTCTGATGTGCAAACACATCAAGCAATTGGTTCTTCTCCATCAATGAAGGCAGCGCAAGCACAAAATGCCGACTTGTCGGGGCTAAATGGTTCGATACAATCTAATAACGGAGCTTCTGCGGTAGTTCCAACTGAGCAAGCAATAAACGCTTACTCTCAGAACGCAGGAATTTACGATTAGTATGAGCAATAAAGTTAACTCGTTTCTTATTCCGAACGTTTCTTCACTTCCTTCTGATGCTCAGAAGGCCGAGAAAGCAAACGCGCTTAAGCAGGGTGAGAAAAGTGAGTTCAAAGGTTTAGTTGATTCACTGTCGAAAGATAGTGGTGCAAATAATCTTCGTCAGCCTCAAGTCACTGAGAAAAATATTGGACAGGATGTCCATGTTTCTTCTCACGCGATGAAAAGACTGCAGGAGAGAAATATTGAGCTTGATGGAAATGAATTCATGAAGCTCAAAGAAGCGGTTAGTAAGTTAAGAGCGAAGGGTGGTCATGACTCTCTCGTAATTACCAACAAGGCGGCCTATGTCGTCGACGTGGATAAAAACACGGTGGTAACAGCGGTAGATAAAAACAACATGAACGAAAACGTTTTTACGAAAATCGATTCGACCATATTTATGATGTAGTTGCTAATGGGAGTTAGCTAAGTTTTTTAATATTAATTTTGGCATATGAGGTTGGCTGGTCCTTTTCTGGAAGCCACTGGTAAGAAGCTGTAGTCTTCGAACCCCTCGCCAAGTCTAGGAGGGACAACATGAGTATTCTTTCGTCTTTTAACATCGGTGTTTCTGGTCTTAATGCTGCTGGACAGTCAATGTCAGTAGTGGGTGACAACATCGCCAACGCCGGTACTTTCGGCTTCAAATCTTCCCGCGCAGAATTCCAGGACATGCTTTCAAACTCTCTTAAGGGTATTGATGGTGGTGATCAAATCGGATCAGGGACAAAATTAGCTCATATTACAGCTCAGTTCAATCAAGGGACTGTTGCTCGTACACAAAATATTACAGATCTTGCAATCAACGGTAACGGCTTCTTCGAAGTAGATGCTCCGGCCGGTAAAGGTTATACTCGTGATGGTGCTTTCCACTTTGATAAAGAAGGCTTCATGGTTAACGGTGATGGTTATAAAGTTAACGGTTTCCAACCTGACGAAAAAGGTGTCATCACTACGAAGTCTGGTCCAATTAAACTTGGTAACACAACGATCCCTGCTACTCCTACTTCAGAAGTAACAATGTCGATGAACTTAGATTCACGTGAGCCAGTGATGAAGTTCGATCCTAAAAATCCTGAAAAAACTTCTAACTTCAACTCATCAATGACTGTATACGATAACGTTGGTACAGCTCGTCTGATGACTGTTTACTACAACAAAGCTGCTGATGGTGCTTCTTGGGAATACCACGCAATGGTTGATGGTGCTGATGCTGCCGGCGGAGTTCCTGGCACAATGGTTGAGATGGCAAATGGATCTCTTAAGTTCAACCAAAAAGGTGTTCTTGAAGAAGAGATTCCAGGTGCTAACAGCTTTAACTTCAATAAAGGTGCAGCTCCAGGACAAAAGATTGCTCTTAACTTTGGTAAATCAATCAAAGAAGGCGGAACAGGTCTTGATGCTTCAACTCAGTTCGGTTCGAAATCATCTATCGCTCGTCATACTCAAGATGGTTCTTCGGCCGCTACACTTTCTTCAATGTCATTCAATGACAAGGGTATCCTGACTGCTGTCTACGATAATGGTCAGCAACGTGATCTTGGACAAGTTTTGGTAGCTAAGTTTGAAAATAACGAAGGTCTATTCAAAACTGGTAAGAACTTATTCAAACAAACTCTTAAATCTGGTCAAGCCGCTCTCGGTAAGCCAGGAGCTGATGGTCGCGGCGAAGTACTTGCTAAATCAATCGAGCAATCAAACGTAGATATCGCTAACGAGTTCATTAACTTGATGGCAGCTCAACGTAACTTCCAGGCCAACACTAGAACGATCACAACTTCAGATCAGATGTTACAAGAAGTTCTGAACATTAAACGTTAATAGTTAATTAGTATCCGGTTCCACTCCTAGCTTCTAACTCCTAAGGGGAGGGTCAGCGAAAGCTGACCCTCCTTTATATACCGAAAATACCTTCAATCTGAATTCTCTTTAGAATAAATCAAGGACGCACCTCCCTATGAGTGTGACATAATTGTCTCGTGCTACTCCTTCGTTATTCTCAAAAGGAATTACCCATGAAATTTTTGCCCCCTAAACTCGCTCAATGCCTATTGGTCTCCACAATTATTTTCCCAACTCTGGCCTTTGCGAAAACATGGGGATTAGGTGCTGTTATCGGAGCTCCTACAGGGCTTTCAGCTAACTATTTTCTGAGTGAGGTCAGAACTGTTCATACCACTCTTGCCTATGACTTTAGTGGGGATGATGACCTTCAGATCGCCTCTCATTACCAATGGAGAAGAAACAACCTGAGTTTTGAAGACTTTAAGATGGGTTGGTTTTATGGAGTCGGCGCCCGGCTCGCCTTTAGAGATCATGATCACCACGACGATGAGGATCTGGAATTCGGGCCAAGTGGAACAATTGGATTATTCCATGAGTTTCAAGAAATTCCCCTTGAGGCTTTTCTCAAAGGAAATTTAACCGTGAATGTTATCGAGGACACTGATGTGGATGCGGATGTGATGCTCGGGCTTCATTACAATTTCTAAAAGATCTAACCGTTATTACCTATGGCCTCAACCGGACAAGCCGCCAGAGCATTTTCAGCATCCTCAAACTCCTGAGGAGTCTGAGGCTGGAGCATAACGTAGGCGTGCCCATCATTATCATTCATCGTAAAAAGCTTAGGAGCTTCAACACAGCAGGCATCGCACGCAATACATTGATCATCCACGTAGTATTTACCTGGAACGTTATCTTTGAATCGTGAGTCCTTGTCTGCCATCTAAAAGCTCCTGTTTGGGGCCCAACCTTACATCACTGCGGGGTTAGTGACAATCTTAGCTTTGTTATTAAGTGTCTTAATCAGCTCTTCCCGAGATTTTCTCGAAAAGGCTTGATTCTGAGCTGTCACTTCAGCTGCCAATTGCTCTTCAACTTTTTTATCTTGATTCACTGACTTAGAGTTAACTTTTACCAGGTAAATCGTCCCTGCGTTTCCAAAATTCAAAGTATCTCCTGGGTTAGCATTGAAAAGTTCTTCTGCTTCTTTCGGAGAAAGGTTTAGCTGGCCTACGTTTTGATCGTATTGATTAACGTCAGCGTTCTTAAAAAACTGAGCATCAAGTTTCTTTTGGATGCTTTCAAGTTCGGCCACTTTGTTATCTTTAAGAAGGCTTTCGATTTTACCTTTTTCAGTTTCTAGAAGCTTATCTAAGTCCTGGGCCTTCGTTTTTTGAATCGCTAATTGTGCTAATTCATTTTGAACTGCTGCCAGAGGCTTAGTGGCCGAAGCTTTTTTATCTTCTACATAAATCAGGTGGTAGCCAAATTGAGTTTTAATCGGCTCAGAGATGGATCCCTTTGCCATTTTGAAAGCAACATCATCAAACTCAGGAACCATTCTTCCTCGAGAGAACCAACCAAGGTCCCCACCGTTTGTCTTACCAGTAGGATCCTCGCTTTCTTTTCCAGCAACAGTGCCGAAATTGGCAGGAGTTACTTTTGCTCTGAGAGCTTTTACTTTTTCCAGGGCCTTAGCATCGTTTTCGCCTTTAATCAGGATATGACGGGCCTTCACTTCCTCTGCTTGATTGTATTTGGCGTAGTTTTCTGTGTAAGCCGCTTCTAGAGATTTAAGATTTTCAGGCTTAGAAATGTAGTCTTTGATTTCTTGTTCAGAAACACTAACCAGAGGGGCAAGAGACTGACGGCTAATTTTAATGGCGTGAACATTCACTCCATTATTTTTAAAGTTCAAAATATCCTTTACAGCATTTTCTGAAACGAGGGTTGTGCTGAAAAGCTCATCCACTTTTTTCTGCTTTAGGTCATTTGAGATCAATTCTTCAAATTGTGTGGGAGTATAGCCATTTGATTGCAACACGTTGCGGTAAAGATTCACATCAAACTGCTCATTTCTCTTAAAGTAAGGAAGATTTTTGATTTCGTTTTTGATTTCTTCCAATGACACAACGAACCCCATGCTTTCTGCCGTGTTCGCAATGAGTTTTTGTTGGATAAGGCCGTTCATAACGGACTGCTTTATACCCATTTCCTCAAGTTGTTTCTGGCTCATGCCTTTGCCGCCCATCATCTGGTTAAAGAATTCAACCTGTCTATTTAGAGCAATTTGATATTCTTTAATAGTGACTTCGGTTCCATCAACAGTTGCTACATTTTTACCTCCACCGAGGGAAAAATTGTCATAACCGCTGAAAAGGAAGCTCGCCATAATAATTAAAAAGAGAAAGGTCAGGATAAAGTAAGACATTTTACTCGCGAAAGCGTTCTTCATGGAATTCCTTTGGACTTATATATGAATGCGAGTCATTTTATCGGTGAACAATGGTTATGGTCAAAGACTTTTCCTCTTAAACTTCGTTGGCATCAGGCATTGAGTTGAATTACTCTTATGTGATTATAGATTACATTTAAGGGCACTAAGCTTGAAACTGATTAATGAATCTTCCAAGACCAAAATTGTCAATAATATCCTGGTGGCGTTCCTGGCGATCTATGGCATCTCGCAGAAACGCTTTGATCTGAGTGAGCCAACCTTATTTCACCAGTTGGTGACTGAGGTGATTTCGCCTGTTCAGGAAGGGCTTTCAAATTCTAAAAAATCCCTTTCTTCACTTTGGGATAACTATCTTCTGATTGTGAATACGAGCAAAGAAAACAACGTTCTTAAAAAACAGATCTCCCGTTTGGAGAGTGATCTTTCCACTATGGAAGAGGTTAGAAAAGAAAACCTCAGGCTGAAGCGACTTCTCAGTTACTCAGATGAGATGAGTCATCAGCGTGTGATGGCCCAGGTTGTAGGGTGGGATTCAGCAAACGAATTTAAAGTGATTCGCCTTAATAAAGGTCGCAACCACGGTATTAAAACCATGGCCCCAGTGATAACCGATCACGGCCTTGTGGGGTATGTTTATCGGGTCACTGACAATTATGCTGATGTTTTAACTATCCTGGATCAGAACAATCGTGTCGATGTAATGGTTGAGAGAACACGCACTCACGGTATTGTGGAAGGTGTTTTTAATTTCAAGTGTGCCCTTAAGTACATCATGCGCAACGAGCCTGTGGAAGTGGGGGATAAACTCATCACGGCCGGGGTAGGGGGAATTTACCCCAAAGGCATTAAAGTCGGGATGATTACAGATATTACAAAAGAAAATTTCGGAATGACTCTCTCAATTGAAGTCATCCCTAGTGTGGACTTCGATAAGTTGGAAGAGGTATTAGTCCTTATACCCACTGAAGTCGCCGGCGTAGAAAGCCTCCTTCCTGCTGTGGAGAAAAAAATATGAGAATGAGATTCTCCCAAATCCTAATATCCTTTCTAATTACCCTTGCCCTATTAACAGGCCTTGAAATTGTTACTTCAACACTTCTTCCTGCAATGGGATGGAAAGAGTACCGTCTCACTTTTAACGTTTTAATAATTCTATTTCTGGCCATCCGAATGGATTCGCCCTTAGTTCCTTGGTTAATTCTTGGTCTTCAAATGATCCATTCCATCTTTTCAATTGAAGGTTGGGCGCTGGGAACTCTTGCCGGTCTCATTGTTATGATGTCGGCCAATTATTTAAAAGAAGTTCTTCACCTCACGACAGCCTTTATGACGATGCTGACGGTTCAGCTGTTTCAGGTCATCTGGTATGTGACGGTCACTCTCATCATTTGCTTAAAAATTTCAGACTTCGATAAATTTGGGTTAATCCTGTGGAGCTTTATTCCAGGGAGTATCCTTCTTTCACTTATTTCCCCGGTACTTTTCTGGATGCTGGGACTTATCTGGAGAGTTCCGTCTGACGGCGGCTCTAGAGGAGTAGAGATTTAGTCATGTTTGGAGAAGAAGAATTAGTCAAAATTCATAAAGAGAGAGCGACACTTCTTTCTTATATTATTACGGCCGCATTCGGCCTGGTCCTCTCACGTTTATGGTATTTGCAGGTTTACAAAGGTGAGACACTCCATAACTACTCGATTCAAAACAGACTGAGAAAAGAAGTTGTCTGGGCCCCTCGTGGATTGATTTATTCACGGGATGATCAATTAATTGTTGATAACATTCCACGCTTCGATGCCATTTTAACTCCGCAATTTTTGATGGAAAAAGAGAAAACTCTCACTAAGCTTTCAAAAATTTTAAGTATGGATGAAGCCTCTATCCTCCAAATTTTGAAAAAAAATTCAAATCAGGCAAAATACAGACCCATTATTGTTAAAAAAAATATCTCTTTTGATGAGCTGGCGCAGATTGAAACTCAAAACGCCGATCTTCCGGGAATAAGTGTTGATACCTTTATCTCGCGGGAATACAGAGATAAAGATATTGGTGCTCACCTTCTTGGCTATATATCTGAGGTATCTCAGACTCAGCTTCCAAAGCTGCGTGAGCGCGATAAGATGGACTATCGTCTGGGTGATTTTATCGGTCAGTTTGGAATTGAAGAGCAGCTTGATAAATATCTGCGTGGGGAAAATGGTCACGAGTTCGTTGAAGTGGATGCGCGAGGGCGAAGAAAGCGCTATATCAACACTGATAATTTATTTAAAGGTATTGAAGCAGAAAAACCTCTTTCTGGAATGAATGTTAAGCTCACAATTGATCGAGATATGCAAATTGCAGCATTCAATGCTCTTGAAGGAAAAGTTGGCGGCGTCATTGCTTTAGATATCGATAGCGGAGAAGTGCTGACAATGGTTTCCCGCCCATCATTTGATCCATCTCAATTTTCCCGAGGTCTGACTCCGGAGTATTGGCGAAGTCTCGTAACTAATAAAGAGCATCCTCTTCGGGATAGAAATATCCAAGAGCATTTCTCTCCAGGATCAACCTTTAAGGCCTTAACCGGTATTGCAGCATTTGAAGAAGGTGAGATTGATGAGAACACGGAAGTCTTCTGTACTGGAAAATGGTACTTCGGTCGCCGTGCTTACCATTGCTGGAAAAAAGAAGGACACGGGGCAACTAATTTAGTCAAAGCGATCCGTGAATCTTGTAACGTTTATTTCCAGAAAGCTGCTAACCGTATGTCCATTGATGCTCTTGCAAAATATGCAAAGGCTTTTGGTCTTGGTGCCAGAACAGGGATATCTCTTCCCCGTGAAGTTTCAGGCCTAATCCCTACATCAGAGTGGAAGAAAAAAAGACTTGGCCAGGAATGGCAGCCGGGAGAAACGCTCTCTTGTGCTATTGGGCAGTCCTACGTACTCGCTTCGACCATACAGTTAGCAACAGCTTACGCTGCTATTGCGAACGGTGGAAAAATCTATCGCCCATTTGTTGTAAAAGATGTTTTTGATACAGATGGAGAGTTGGTTAAAACTTACACTCCAGAACTTCTTTCACAAGTTCAGTTAAAAAATCCCAAGACATTAAAGTTTATTCGCGAAGGCTTATTTCAGGTTGTGAACAGTCCTAAGGGGACAGCTTGGTACCGCAGAGGTCAGGGAATTCTTATGGCCGGGAAAACTGGAACTTCGCAAGTTCGTGGCGCCAGCGCAGATAAGGTTCACCAGAAGTGCGAACTTATGGATTATGAATCCCGGCACCACGGTTTATTCGTCGGTTTTGCCCCAGCAGATAATCCTAAAATTGCTGCTGCAGTTATCGTAGAGCATGGTTGTCACGGATCTTCAGCCGCTACTCCTGTAGCGGAAGCCGTAATCACTCAATACATGAAGAAGTATCATCCTGATATGTATCTGCAGAATTTAGATAAAGATAAAACTATAAAGGATAGCTGGATAAAGTCACTTAAGAGTGCAGCTCCTAAACCATCGGCACCCGCCGGGGACGAATAATGAATCAGCGGTTTATAGAATTTTTAAAACGGTATGACTTCAGCTTCATTGGAAGTATGTCCGCTATTTTTCTTGTAGGGATTTTAAATCTCTATAGTGCAACCCATTCCCAAAGTCATGAAGGTCTCGACTCTCTTTATAAATCTCAATTGATCTGGTTCAGTATATCGGTAGGCGTTGCCATTGCGATCAGTTTTTTGAATCCAAAAACTTTT
>DLGL01000110.1:13447-27440 GCA_002482685.1 Bacteriovoracaceae bacterium UBA7695
AAAAACTTTTGAGCGATTCTCCTATGTGGCCTACATCCTGACTCTCTTTCTTATTTTCCTTGTTCTTTTGATGGGTAAAGTAGGAATGGGGGCCCAGCGCTGGTTGGTACTCGGACCTATTCGTATGCAGCCCTCGGAATTCATGAAAATGGGTTTAGTTCTGGCCATGGCCAGATTTTTTACTAAGGTGAACCCAGAGAAGCAGCTAGGTTTTAAGGACCTTATCTTTCCTGGAATCATTGTTATGGTTCCTGCGGTGATGGTTATCATTCAGCCCGATTTGGGAACTGGAATGCTCCTGCTTTTTATCTTCTGCATGATGATTTTTTATAAGCGTCTAAAGTGGAATACAATTGCCACCTTGGGAGTTATCGCTCTGTTCTCGGGTGTGCTCATGTATAACTTTGGTCTCAAAGAGTACCAACGTAAACGTATTCATACTTTTATTGATCCCTATGAGGATGCAAAAGGCTCAGGCTATAACGCTATCCAATCTGAGATTGCTATTGGATCCGGAAGACTTTTTGGGAAAGGATTCAAAAACTCTTCTCAGGCCTCACTTAATTATCTACCGGAAAATCACACGGATTTTGTTTTTGCCATTTTTAATGAAGAGCACGGTTTTTTTGGATCCGTCTTTCTCATTATTCTCTACCTCGTCTTCTTTATGAGGATGATCTGGCTGGCCACCAGTGTTCAGAGATTTTATGACTCCGTTCTTGTAGTAGGAATTATGTCTATTTTCTTCTGGCATGCCTTTATCAACATGGCGATGGTCTCCGGACTTTTGCCTATCGTAGGGATTCCTCTTCCCCTGATGAGCTATGGTGGATCCAGTATGCTAACTTTTGGGGTAGGGGTTGGAATGGCGACCTCAATTTCCAACAGCAGAAATTTCTTCAATTGAGAAATATTAAGATTATTCCAATTAACATAAAACCTTAGATTCCTTAAGATAGATGCATGTTTAACAAGAATGCTTCCTTCTTCAAAATCCTGCTTGTAGCGTGGGTACTCATTGCTTTGGTCCTTATTTGGGATCAGTCGGTTCTTGAGGCCAAGCTATCCTGGCATTATTGGATGGTAAAATTAGGAACCCTTGGAAGCATTCTTGTTATTACCGTTCAGACTTATCGGCAAAGAAATATAGAGACACTGCAAACGATCTTTATGATCATCTTCTTCATTTACTCGTTTTATGGTCTGGCCTTTATTGATATGACCTACCACTACTCATTCATTGAAGCCTTTTTGTTTTTTAGCTTTGTACTGGTGCTCAATTTTAGGTCCTACCTTTTTCTAACAATTTTTGGTTTCGGTCTTTTCCTGTTTGCTCTTTATATCTGTCCTGAACCTCCATTTGTGGCCAAAGGATTCAGCTATAAACCTCATGCTTTAGTTGCAACCTCTATTATCGCCTTTTGCTCTTCAGTTTTTTATTACTTCATAACTAACTACCGGATGGAACTTTATCGATTAAATGAACAGTTTGCCCTGATAGGCAAACAGAGCTCATTTCTCATGCATGAAATTAAAAATCCACTAAACCGTGTGGTGCAGAGAATGGAATCCATGCAGTCTGATCAATTTGTGGATCAAATCAAGGAAGACTCTGCGCGGATCTCTTCCATCGTCCAGGGAGTAGAAACTCTGGTTTCTAGGCCTGATGAATTTAATAAAACCTTTGAAGCGTTTAAGTGGGAAGACCTTGTCCGGGCCCTTGAGGGGGACTTCAAAAATATTCTTGCCTCAAGTGGCATCAGTCTTAAAATTAATGGTTTTGAAGGGGAGGGGTTTGGAAATAAGTATTTACTATTTCAGGTGCTGAAGAATCTGACGACCAATGCTTTTGAAGCTATTGGATTCAACCAAAGTAATAATCCTGAAATAATAATCCTTTTAGATAAGCAAAATTCGGACGCGCGTATTAAATTTATGAACACCCATAGCTTAATCCCCAAAGCCGAGTTCCACAGGATTTTTGAACCACTTTATACCACAAAAAATAACCGAAAGAATAAAGGTCTCGGACTGACGTTTGTGAAATCGATTATTGAGGCCCATAAAGGTACGGTGGATGTAAATTCTGGCAACAATGTAACAACTTTTAATCTCTACTTACCAAAGGCAAATGTTTGAAGCCACTTCATAAGATAGCTTATTTTGATGATGATAAGGAAAACTTAAATTTCTATTCAGAACTTTTGGTAGATAAATACAAGGTAGAAACTTTTCAAAATCCTTTCCATTACGAAGCAGGAATTCAGCCTGATCTTTCGGCCATACTCATTGATGTTCTAATGCCTGGCATGGATGGGCATGAACTTTTTATGAAAATCAAAGATCATCCTAATTATAATAATTGCCCTATTATTTTTATTTCTGCTGATAATTCAGAAGAAATAAAAATGAAATCTCTGGATTTTGGATGCACTGACTTTCTTCATAGGATAATGAAAAAAGAAGAACTGGTCTTGCGTTTAAACAATAGAATCAGCTCATTCCATAACAGCAGAACTATTTTTCAACTCAGTAATCTCAAAGTCGATATTTCGGAATTAAAAGTTTATCTCTCCGGTAAATTAGTTGATGTTACTTTGACTGAGCTGAAAATTATAAAAATGCTGATCAAAAATTTTCCTCAGGTAACCTCTAGAGAAGACATCACTACACATGTCTGGCCGGGTATGAGTGTTCAGGCGACTACTATTAATACTCATTTGACCAACATTAGAGCAAAAACTTCAAAGTGGAATTATGAGTTGGTCTCTATCAAGCAGAAGGGGATACAGTTGGTTGAAAAAGAAAAGTAACGAGGACTTCTTGATGTCGCTCCCTCGTATAGCTGTCAATTTTTTAGACACTTTTGTGAGTTAAATCATGGATATTTCTATTCAAACTTCTGGCTGCCTCCTTGCAGATAGCATTTCAATATTGCTCGGCCAAAGGTTGCAAAAAATGTTCAAAGCTTTCTTACTTTTATCCCTGGTTTCTACTTCAGCATTCGCTGGTCCAATAGATCCACAAATGACCATGAAAGATCGCATTAGGCTCTCTCTCTGGATTGAGGGTATTGATGAGAAGCCCAAATCAGATGATTCGGCCAAGCAGCAGATCGTCTTACCGGAAGAAATTGAACGGGCGCTCAAAAAATTGTGAATTGACCTTTCTTATAAGCATAGTATGATAGTCATACTATATGAAAAGAATTGCTAATATTGGTAGTTTACTCAAAAAAATTTACCGCGTTTACAGTATAGAACTTATGAAAGAGCTTCAATCCAGAGGCTTCAACGATCTACGTCCAAGTTTTCTTGAAATCCTAATGTACCTTTCTGAGAATGATGGCCCCTCAATCAAGATGATTGGGAAGGCATGTGGGCTGAAAAAGCAAACAATGACATCTCACCTGAACGAGCTTGAAAAACGTGGCTATATCACACGTACCCACTCTGAGCATGATAAGCGTGAGCAACTTGTTTATTTAACTGATTACGGCGAAAAATTTAAACTGAATCTTCTCCAGGTGACCAACGAGCTTGAGCGGCAATACACTTCTAAACTAGGTGAAGTTGAACTCGATAGAGTCGAGCTGATGCTGGATAATCTATACCGCGAACTTTTAGAGAATCAAAGGAAAGGTAGTTTAATTTAAGCTGATTTACCCTTAACTTCTTCCAGACGAAAACCTTTCCAGTATTTATATCCGCCCGAGACATTATTGCAGTTATAAAAGCCGCGTTTGACGAGAAATTCGCATGCCAGAACTGAATTTGTTCCATCCTCAGATATGATCATAAGTGGAGTTGTGTGAGTTTGAATTTCAAAAAATCTTTCTTCGAATTCTTCCCATGGAATATGCAAGGCTTCGGGAAGGCGATTTACAGGTTCATAATTTTTTGATGTCACATCAATCAAAATGAAATCAAAATCCGGATTTCGATAGAGCTTCCATGCTTTTTCAGGGGAGAGGTCCAGATAAGCACGGCCATGTTGAACAAAATCATCAGAAATTTCTTCGCCATTTTTGATACGAATAAGATGATTACGTTCAATGTCTAACATCTTGTGAATGCGGGTTTCAAGTTCAAGTATTCGACCTTCAAGTCGACTAATTTCTCTCTCGAATTTGTCCAGCTGGCTGAAGACGTTATTTGGTCTATGGTTCATGGGGGCACCTCTGATCTCCTATTTTAACAGAGATCGAGGTGACTAAAAAAATGGGTAAATAGTGCCAAACTGAATACGATTGACGATCATTGTAGTCAGGATTGCCCCTGAAATAAACAGGCACCCTTCGTAAAATCCATACCCCAGGCTCTGCATCTCGGTATCGATCTGCCCTTCCATTGGTCGGTCCTCGCCCATACGGATAGGGAAGATCCTGACCAGGCCCTTTTTAAACAATGGGAAGATAATGAGGGACAGAATGGTTTTGAGCAGAACCTGGATGCAATAGACAGTAATGTCGTAATGTTCCTGATCAAAACAGCTGGCAATAATAAAGCCTGCACCAAGGATAAATCCTCCGTAGGAGAAGCAGAGGGAGAGATTTTTCTGGATCAAGAGCCGGTTAAACGTCAGGCGGCTAATGAAGGTGTAGTATTTTACGGAGAACCCCACAATCACCAGCATGTAGAGCCACAGGACGAGAAGGATGATCAGCGAATTTTCAGCCTCCATCATCACGGTACGGGTTAAGTAAGCCGTTACAATAGCATGACAAAAGCTAATGAAAGCATAGCTCATGTTTTTTCGTTTAAGAATTTCATCGGTATAATCAAAATTATAAAAAACGATGGATTCGATGATGTAGAGAGACAGAAGGTAGAGAATGATAGCAATTGTGCCCCAGACGGCAAAATGGAAAAGACTCAGGAAAAATCCCGATGATTCATTGAAAGTTATCGAGGAAAAAATAATCGAAATTCCCACCAGACGAGCAAATAAGTGCAACGTATCGGCCGGATTCTCCGCCGGATTAATTTTTTTTAGTACCTGGCGTTTAACACTTGGGTAGAAAATGACGTGAGCATAACGGTACAAGTAGATCATTACACAAACAAATGCTGCAAGTAAGAGTCGTATTACAAGTCGGTCAAATATTTCGGCCATGTTTCTTCCTTAAAAATTCTCTTTAAAGTACTCAATCAGCAAAGTTTTCATATCCACTTTCTTCATTCTCTCCTCACGGAAAAAATGGGGGAAACTTTTTTTCGTAATTTTGCCTTGGGGACCAAACTCATTATTTAGACCATAGAAGGCCTGGTTTAAACTGGCCTTGGAGCGCATCTGTTGGAAAAATTCCATGTCCGGACTGAATTTTCCCCAGCCAAGATATTTGGGAAAATTTTTAAATACTTTATTAAACTTCCAAATTGTGAGACCGGCCTTATTCGTTTTCCATTCACCATATTCCCGATTTCCCAGATACATACTTCCAGGTGGCAGGGGAATAAACTCTTCAGTTGTATCAAGTTTGCGGTAAAGAGAGAGCCCGATATGCTTCATGTTCTTTTTAGCAAATTCCTTACTTGTGCGGACAATCAGCTCTTCCACATTATCGTAACCCGAAATAACTCTATATTTTTGATAGTAAGTTTTGATCAAAAAACCTGTGGCATGAGTATCAATCAGGATGGCAGTGGATGGAGAGCCTTTGATAATTTTGGAGAATGAACGTGCATTTTGCAGGTACTGAACTCCATGCTCAGAAGGGGAGAGTGCCTTGGCGAGGCCCAGGTAAGAAATAATCAGGATGGTATACAAAAAAACTTTATACATGCATCAGGCCTGAATAATCTCTTGAATTCTTTTCTGCGCCGACGGTCTCAGGTCCTCAAAATCGCAATGAATGCGGTTGACCGCATGAGATTCGCTGTATTTTTGAAACAGATCGGTAGCTTCCTGAATATTCTTCACACTTCTGTGACTCTTGTCCAGGGCCGATTCCCTCATCACTTTCATAGGATAATGCTGCTGAGGAGAGTTGGCAGAATAGTATTTAGAAAGTCTGCCCGTTGAAGAGCATTTGATATAATCAATATTTTCTGATTTTAGAAACTTTTCCAGATCATGCATCTGTTGCAAATGAGCGGGTCCAAAAGTTTCAAGGATTTTCTTTGGAATATTATTTTTCACAATCCTTTGCGCCCATACATTGTCTGATTTCCTTAGAACCCGATAAAGATAAGCATCATCATGCTCCAGGTAGGCTTCAATTTCTGCAGGAATAGCGTATTCATTTTTGGCACTATTAAAATAACGAGAAAGCATCTGCTCCAGGCATACAGCACGGTAATGAAAATAAACCATCATGAACATATGGAATCGGGAAAGGAGGAAATCGTCAAAAGTTGAGATCGCCCTTTCAGAGATCCCTAAATGCGCTAGTCCGCCATCGTTACAGATTTTAAGATTATCAATGATCCAGTCGAGGTCAAATTTTCCATAACTAACTCCACAAAAATAACTATCCCGTAATAAATAGTCCATACGGTCGCAGTCCATTTCAGATGAGACAAGTTGATGGAGTAGTGGAAAATAATTTGTTCCATTAACAGTAAAATACGCAGGATTCTTGGTTTCACCTACGACAAGTTCTGCTACGGCAAAGGGTTCTACACCAAATTCAGATCTCACACCTTGGAAGGATTGAGTAAATGAAGAATCGGTAATGGATTTGATGGTGTAGTCTTCGTGAGAAGCCTGACGGTCCTGGGTTTCCTGAAACTGCTTAGGAAGTTTTAGGGCCGAAACATTCGGCATAACTGATTCAGTTGAGTGACTCAGAGGCGCGTGCCCAATATCATGAAGTAAACACCCAAGCCTGAGTGTTTCTTTTAATCTGAGAATTTCCAGAGAATTTTGGCTTCTGAATAGATTATCAAAAACCATCGTTGCAACATTCATCACACCTATTGAGTGCAAATAGCGCGTGTGAGTGGCACCGGGAAATACATATTCTGAAAATCCCAGTTGTTTGATATTTCTTAGTCTTTGAAAGAAAGGATGCTCAAGTATTTCGATCTCCGAATCATATATCGGAATAGAACCATGAACCGGATCTCGAATTTCCACTAAGCTCTCCCTTCCGCCGCATTCTGAATTTCTTTAGAATAATTCTTAAGCCATTCAGCTATATCACGAGACTCATGCATAGGCTTTCCATCAATATACAAACAAGGCACTGTACCCTTGCCAGTATCCTGGATGAGCTTCTGCTTAAACTTTGGATCTTCATGAATGTCTTTAAAAACTACTTTTTCTTCCAGACCAGTAACTCTTAGTGTCTGCATGACTAGCTGGCAATACGGACACTGCTCAAAATAATAAAGCTCTAGTTTCTTTTCGCTCATAAAACACCTTCCTTCTTGGTTCCAAATAAAAATGGCTCCCGTAGGAGCCATTTTCTCTACTTAGTAGTCGTCTTCGTCATCTTCTTCGTCTTCTTCAGTTTTCTTTTTTGGACCTTTTACATATTCGACATCTTCATCTTCTTCAGACTCTTCATCTACTTCTTCTGGAGAATCAAGACCCTCTTCATAACCCCATCCGTATCCATAGCTGCTTTCATCTTCGTCATCTGCAGCAATATCAGCGGCCGGTTTTGGCTCTCCCTCTTCCTCTTCATCATCAGTATCAAATTCAGCATCAAGGTCATCGCTGATAGAGTCACTTGTATAATCATCATCAAAAGGTGCCGTTGCTGCGTGAGCAGGAACTTTACTTACAACCTCAGGGATGACGGCTTTTGATTCTTTTTTTGACTTAGCAGCAGGAGTCGCTTTTGCAGCAGGTTTTTTTGCAGGAGCTTTTTTAGCTGCAGGCTTTGCTGGTGCTTTTTTTGCCGTCGCTTTCTTTGGCGCTACTTTTTTTGCAGCAGGTTTTTTTGCTGTTGTTTTGGCCGCAACTTTTTTAGCAGGAGCTTTTTTTACTGGTGCTTTTTTTGCTGGCGCTTTTTTGGCCGGTGCTTTCTTAGCAGGGGCTTTTTTTGCTGGTGCTTTTTTTGTAACTTTTTTGGTCTTTTTCGATGCCACAAAAGATCCTTTTGCTATGAAGGGGTGATTTGAGATCTCTCGATTATAGTGGGTGAGGCCCCCTAATTTCAAGTCAGGATTAGTAACGAATTTCATCCTCTCTCAGAGTGGCATCCTCGAGAGCATTCACAAAAGACGACTTAGATTCAGAATTGGAACTGTTAGTTAAGTTACCTTCAGAGTAGATGGGAAAATTCTTGATCCGATCGTCATAGTATCCGCCGCTTTGCACCGAGTCAAGACTGACTAACTTAGTGGAGTAGAAGTTTCGACGCATAAGTTCTCTGTGGGGAGGAAAGCCTGGCGGGGGACTTAATTCGCCGTTCATGCCGATTCCATTATAAGGACCTGGCATATAAGCAGAAAAGAGCCGTTTAATCATGCCCCCAGGGAAGTTCGAAGCTGTTAGCGAGTATTCCATCTTGTAATGAGTTGGACTGTAAGTAGGGTCAGAGGCCGAAGAGGCGTAATATTGTCTAAGAAGTTCAACCATGGGAACTGGACAGCCATTTTCGTCCTGCATTTTTTTAAACGAAAAATCAGAATGACCGTAATAAAAATGCCAAAACTGTCCCGAGAGACTATTGCAGGTCTTTGGAAAACCAGTGATGTGAAGATCATCAGGGATTTTAGAAAAGTCAGCCTTCGAGGATAGATCTGGGATATCGATATCTGAAATTCTCAGTCCCGCTTTTTTATAGAGCTGGATAGCTCCCGAAGCTGCTTTTGACGCTTCAAAGGCTGTTTTATAGGTCTGAATAGCGGCGCTATTCAGAGAGCGCACATAATTTTCCATTGCAGGATGCTGTGAGCGCATGAAATCTACTGTCGCGCTCAAAACTTCAGAGGAAGTTTTGTACCAAAGGTCTTTCTGATTTGTTCCTTCCTGGTACAAGGGCGCGTAAATTTCCATCCTGTAATTTCGTACTGTGAATTGATCTGGCAAATCACTTACGTCTACCCCGGGACCTTTCATGGATCCCCAGGAATCTACACCTAGCTGTTGATTCACATCAAAGGGAGTTGGGATGAGATAATTGGCCGCCTCATACATCGTTGCTCCACGGACTCTTTGGACCTGCGCCACAAGTTGTGCTTGAGTAACAGTATCTCCGATATCGCCGCGAAATTTATCAAACTGACTATGATTCATAAGTCCCACTGGCTTCCAGGAAGACTCTTTCTGCTTAGGCTGAATGACGTTTACATCATCAGATTCGTGAGTGTAATTTTTAGCATCAAAATCATTTATAGATTCAAAGTCATAAACTAAATTTGGAATTCCGAATTGAACATCAGACGTAGTACTCTGGCCACCGATTGGATCATCAGAATTGAGTACCCAGAATGGGCGAGTCGAGCTGATGTTTATTGGCAGGGGTGCTCCTGGTCCAAATTCACCTTCATCTAATTTTTTGTCATCCAAAAATCGGTTGTAAGTTCCTACGACATCCAAAGCAGAAAAATAAGGGACTGATCGTTTTTTATCTTTCCGGGCGTAAGCGAGATTGTTTCTTTCAGTAAAGAGTTTAGGTCCTATGCGTCCGCCGGCGGGTTTCGCGGCGGCATAAGCAGTTAACTTGATTTTATCGGCCGAGAATGGATTAAACATTCCTTCGAATTCGGCTTGTCCTCGGATTGCATAGTAGGTGACAACGTCAGGATTTTTATAAAATCCCAGAGGGTAACCAGGGACAGGAATGGCGACTTTTGAAATGTCACAAGCCGCTGAGGTTCCCTGTTCTGCACGTCCAACAAAAGCTGCATAAAATGTGGCCAGATTCACCATCATGAGTTTTAGGTCTACATATCTTTTTTCATGAGTTGTTGATTCACTTGCAGGAATTAAAAGATTGGAACTTGATGTAGGGGATGAGTTTGAATACGGGGTTGGACTCAGTTCAGTTAGAGTAAATGAGTTTTTCATCTCATCATCGACATGATTCCCTAGATTTCTATATCCAGTATAAAAAGCTTTTACGATCCTCTCATTACCCAAAAGAGCATTGTTTGAATAATTATGGATCGGCTCACAGTTACCGATTCCCCCGATGCAAACTGGCTGCTCTGCGGGGGGACGATTCACAACTTTTTCCAGATTGCGGATTCTCATGGCAAGTTCCATAGCCTTGGGCCAAGCACCCTGACGGTCAGAAAGAATCGCCGGACCCTGACCTGCCAGAGACTTATCCATATCATTGGACATTACATTGTAGGCCCATGTGGTAGTGATAAGCATGTTAAGTCGAGATCTCTCAACACAGTCATTAAGTTTTGATCCGATCAAAGTATCAACAAAAGAACGGGATGCTTCTTCAGTTCCAGGAATTGAATACCCACCAAATTCTGGAAGACCGGGAACAGCAAATCTTTTACACAGGTTTGTTTCTGATGAGGCTATGTGAATGCAGACAGCAGGGAAATTGTAATCATCTTCAGTTGTCGCTCCACTAATAGCATTTTTATCAGGGGCCAATCTGAAGTCGGTGCACTTTCTGCCATTACATGAAGCTGATTTACCGTGGTCCTGCACCCCAGGGGCATTGAGATTTCCCACAACGTAGTACTTATACATCCACTCTTTGTAGACGTTTCTCATTTCCCAATTCAGGTAAGCAATTTTTGTGAGTTGACGGGACTGAACAGCGGCACCCGAAAAAGCTGCAGCATCAGTCGCATTTTGGAGATTAATTTTGGCCTTAACAAAGAGGCCAACGTTAATAACAAACGCAATGATGGTTACAAACACCACCAGGGATGCAGAAAAAAAGATACTAATCTGTCCCTGCTCAGAGAGTGGCAGGGCCACTATATTGGTTCGTTTTGCCACTAGCGCCATTTTAGTCGGTTAAACTCGTGATTATTACGTCTCCTATTTTGGTATGGCATTTGCGAGGTGTAAAGCAATCCAAAGGGTACCGATCTTTGGACGCTGGACGTTTGTTGAACTCGGTATACCTCTCCTAGCAACCCCACCTTGTTTTTACCCTTCAAATTAATCACCCTCCCTAGACAGCGCGGGCTGTCTAGAGGCGCGTCCGCAGGTCTGGGTAGTTAAGAGGGGCAAAAGTTGCAGGCTCCGAGAATGAGCACCAAATGTGATTTAATGATGAACAGGAGTATCTACATGGGCCGAAATTCTCATCAGACATTTAAGCCAAATAAGAACGAGAAGACTGAGTGCTTCTGCGCTCTTTGCCGTTCTCCTCGTGTGATCCGTTATTCGCGCCGGCTTATGACTCGTCATTACTTTCAAATTCTCACTCTCGGATTTGTATTTACCGCTGCCACTTACCCTTGGTTTGGAGTGAAGGGCCTAACTGCCACACCTCTGATCTGGGCGATCTTTGAAAGCATTCATAAAACTTTGTACCGCAAAGATTTAAAATGCCCATACTGTGGGTTTGATCCTACTTGGTATAAAAAAGATGTGCGGATGGCGCGCAAACAAGTTGAGGACTTCCTTAAACAAAATCCAGAGAGTCCAGTGCTGGCCAGAGCGCGAACTGGGCAAGATGCAGCTCAGGACTTTCGCCAGTAAAAATTCAGACTCGCATTATACCACTTACAATTTCTGCACCTTAGGGCCATTTAAAATGGCCCTTTTTTTTCATGCTGAGAGGTCAGGAAAGGAAAGGAAAAAAGCCTTTTCACTAAAATAAAACCTGAGGTATTAAGTTGGAATAGTACATAACCTATTTCCTGTATCTCCCATGCGAAGGAGCATTTATGAGCGTAAACAAAGTTATTTTATTAGGTCGTTTAGGACAAGATCCTGAGTTGAAATACACTCCAGGTGGTGCAGCTGTTTGCAATTTTTCAATGGCAACAACTGAAGCTTGGACAGACAAACAAGGTGCAAAACAAGAAAAAACTGAATGGCATAGAATTGTTGTTTGGGGAAAACTTGCTGAGCTTTGTAACCAATACCTCGCAAAAGGCCGTCAGGCTTTCGTAGAAGGTCGCCTTCAAACTCGTTCTTGGGACGATAAAGATGGTTCAAAACGTTACACAACTGAGATCCTTGCCAACACTGTTCAGTTCATTGGTGGAGCAACTGCTTCTAATGAAAACCGCTCTGCGGGTGGACCAACAACTGACCGTTCTTTCAACCAGGCCCCGGCAACAGAATCTGTGAACCAAGAGTACCAGATCTCTAACGACGCTCATTTTGCAGCTGACGATATTCCGTTTTAGTCTTTAATTTAGGTAGACCATTCTTCTATAGAAAGCCCACGTAAGTGGGCTTTTTTATTCCAGAAGAAATTTCCACCTCCTCCTAAAGCCAGAAGTGTTATAATGGAAGAATGGAAGAGAGACGGAGTTTTTTTTCAGTTCGTTATGACCTGATCCAGGTGGATTTACCTCTGGTTTATGATCTATTCGTTAATTCTTCCTCGATTAAAGAAAAAGAAAAATTTGTCCGGCTTTTCCCTACAGGTGAGGTTCTCTCCAGGGAAGACTTGGATGAGTGTCACCGCAAATACCCTCAACTTTATGTACTTGAAGAGCAGCGCAGGACCTATCTGCGGGCACTCGTTCATACGAAGGCCGATGACGTTACCAAAACCACAGTGATTAAAAGTGCTGCAATTGAGTACTTGCATAATATTTTTGATAAGGATGAGTTCTCTACGGACTATCTCACTCAAAGCATTGAAGGCTGTAAAGAAGTTGTTGGCGCCATGGTTGATGTACTCGATCATCACAATATTGATTCTTTAAGAAATCTCATTGGGAATTTAAGCTTCCATGATTTCTATACTTATGATCATTCGATTAATGTTTCTATGTACTGTATTACGATCTATAAGGCAGTTAATCCGAAGGCTACACGAAAAGAATTAATTCATGCTGGCCTGGGTGGGCTCCTTCACGATTTAGGAAAAGTTAAAATCCCTACTCATATTCTGAATAACCCACACGGGCTGACGGATGAAGAGTACCAGATGATTAAGCAGCACCCTGATTTTGGAATCGATTTATTGCTCAATGGACACTGTCAGGTAAGTGATGAAGTGGACTTAAAGATTATTGGAAGAGTGGTTCATGAGCATCATGAAAATTTTGATGGCACTGGATACCCTGCTAAACTCAAAGGTAAAGATCAAATTCATCTTCTCGCTCGTGTTTGTACTATCGCAGATTTTTTTGATGCCATTACAACGAAGAGAACCTACAACGATGTCCTGACGATTCCTGAAGCGATGAATACCATGAGGAAATTCCGGGCGATTAAACTGGATCCAGATATCTTTGATATCTTTGATCAGCATGTTCGCTACGTCCGGGCCGAAGCCACTCGGGACCTGAAACTTTCAGATAGCTTTGACCCGACTCTTCCTTATGCAAAATTACCTATTGAAGAGATTCAAAAATTTCAGAAAGAAATGGATTTTGGAAAAATTAAAGTAGTTGATCCGAATCAGCGGAGAAAAAACTAAAAAAAAAGGATGGTAACCCATCCTTTTTTGAAATCATTTATCAATTTTCTTATTATGGATTCGTAGTCGCTGGAACTGGAGCAGCTGGCGAGGCTGTCTCTGTAGCTTGAGCCGCTGGAGCTGTTGGAGCATCTTTTTTCTCAAGCGCCTGAACATCTGAGTTAAGGGGGGCCGCAATCGGAGCTTCATTATCAAATAGTGATTTTTTAGATTCGCGAGATTTGATCGTCGTTAAAACAATTGAATTAACCATGAATCCAATAGCTAAAACGGTTGTAAGTTTAGTCAGGAAGTTACCCTTAGCAGAGCTAGAGAAAACCGCTTGAGAGGCTCCACCGCCCATAACTGCGCCCATTTCAGCACCTTTACCGAACTGAAGTAGAACTGTGATCACAAGCAAAATGCAAATGATAACGTGTAGAGCGACGAGCATAGTAGTCATATAGAAATCTCCAAATAAGTTCGACTATTTTTAGCAATAATTTCGCTACCTTGCAATTCAAAAGATAG
>DLGL01000047.1:0-8607 GCA_002482685.1 Bacteriovoracaceae bacterium UBA7695
TGTTCCAGTTGTTCCAGTTGTTCCGGTTGTTCCAGTCGTGCCTGTTGTTCCATTGTCTCCGTTAGATCCATTCCCACCTGTATCTGATCCACGATTACGACAATGTCTGATAATGAGATAGGTCACTACACCCACAATGACGACACCAACAACGATCACTACTTTACTATAAGAGCGAGAAGCTCCACCACCGAAGCTAGCACCTCGTGAGTAACTCTTTTCCATGAAATTCATGGCCACTTCTGAGGCGTCTTCTTCATGAAGGTTTTGCTTCTTAAGTGCTGCTAAAAGCGTTGAGTATTCTTTTTTTGTACTTGCATCCAGGAGACTTTTTTCCATGTGAGAGAGTATGTCAGCGTCTGTGACACCACTTTTAACCAAGTCTACTAGACCGTCTTCTAAATCTCTCTGTGCGTTTTCTTTGAAGGTTGGATCTTTTTGATCCCATTCAACGGTCATAGCGTAACGAAATTTGTTGAAGACGCTGGCGATCTTTTGATCGGCCGACTTCAATTCCATTTTGTACTCTACGTGGGTTTGAGCTTGTAAATTCGAAGGAATTACAATGTTAGTGAAAAGTGCGAGGGCGAGTCCAAGTCCGATTTGGTTTTTAATGAATTTCATCAATACATTCCTTTGTTAAAATTCTTACAGACGACTTTTAACCAGATGTTAATCGGGAGTCATCATAAGAGTTCTTAAAAGAATTTATGAAACTTAAAAACCTTTAGCTGAGAACATTTGAAATAGTTTAAGCTTGTCGCGTCTTGGACTCTCACATTTCGTTGTGCACGAATCAAAGACGGCCTGTATTAAGTGATTGTTAATAGTCGCCGTACTGGTTGAAAGCTTTGTTCTAACATCGTATACAAGCTGGTCTGCTGTCTCTGCGCCTAACGTCTCACGCACGTCCCATAATACAGAAAGAACAAAGTCTGATGTAGCCATGCGGGACGATTCATACCAATGGTCATATTTTCTTTTTTGCTCAACATCCTTATGAGCAGCGTTGCTGTAGCCTTTCACACGCGCGTAAATCTTTCTTTTTTCCGTTAAAGCTGCGACGAAATAGTCTGCGAGTCCTTCGATTACGGGAGTGGAGTGAGTCAACTCCAGATGATCACTTAAAACGAGATGAGCATATTCGTGATAGGTAACTTCAGGGACCATTGCAGTGTCTAGATAGTAGTATTTATCTGCAAAGAATCCATCCATGTGCTTTGTAGATTCAATAACGGCTTTAGTTAAAGCTATAGTTCCAGCAAATCTCACGACACTGACCCAAAGTGGGTTCGGCGAATAGGTTGGGTAAAAAATGTGCTCCATGATGGTGCTGTTAAAGCGGTTAACAGTAAAATTAATAAACGGTTGCTCAAGAGCACTTAAAGAAGCTGTGAGTGGGTTGGGACCCAGACCGGGTAGATTTTTTGTTTCGACTTTTTTCATAGGCCTGAACCAGATTTCCTGATTCCATATATCACTTCTGTCTTCCGGAACCCAGTCTGGCGTCTGGCCGGATGGAATAGAGAGAGCGTTATTAAACTGCGGGTCCCGGTTGTCATGGGCAAAATGCCCTTGTTCATCATAGAGATTGGTGATTTCGATCCTCACAATCACCTGATTCATTGTCTGAGGAAGATGAGTTTTCATTTCATTAACCCAGAAGTTCCTCGCGCGGGTTAAATGATGGTAGACGGTCGCCGCCTTGGTCACAATCTTTGAATTCTCATGAGTAAATGATATGGCCTGATTGGATTTTCCTGCTACGACTTTAAAATATTTCCCTTCAAAGCTATCAGGACTTATGAGGTCTTGAAGTTCCACTTTATGGAAATAGGTCCCATTGTTTTTAATCTTCCTTTCAAGAACAAGAAATGATGGAGCTTCCTGAGCAATGGCCGTTGAACAAAAACAGATAAACAGAAGAATTGATAGTATTTTCATATTGTCCTTAAATAACCACATTCCAGTTGTCGTCCGCATCGGCCGGTTTATTGCCTTTAACAACTTTTGTCTGAGTCACAACCAAAGCAATGGCACCCACAATATTCCATGGAGGGGGAAGGAACCATGTGGCAGTCCCGGCCAGAGAGAAAGCAAAATTGGCGTAGGTTTTCCACTGAGGATCTTTCGGATCCCAGAAATCCTCAAAGTTAAGAATAAGCTCGAGTTCATCTGCTTTGATATAACCAGTTTCATAAGCGGCGGTTACAAGATCTTCATATTCAATTGTTAGGCCAGAGAATGTCTCAGACCGCATGACTTCGGCCATGTCTTTTCTGAGCATCTTAAGAGACAGGCGGTATTTCTCCATAGGCGATAGTACATAGGTTTCTATGTCATCTGGATCTTGATTAAACTGAAAATTAATTGAAACATACCTGGCATCAAGGCGCTTAGCAGTTTTTTCAATGATGTTGGAGAGAATCATCACCTGAGTACTGTTAAAGTTTTTATAAAGCCGCTCTCGGTGGGTAAGTTTATTTTTTCTTCCTAAATGCTTTGTCGAAAATGATGCCTGATCCATCACAGGCCGTCCGGTGCTTGAAAGCTTATCCTTGGCGTTATTAGCTATATCTACATAACTTGCCAGATGGACGGGCCAGTCAAGTGCCTTCTCTTCTCTGAAGGCTTCCAGTTTATTAAACGTTGATAACGAAATGATGTCTTTTTCCATCGCCAGATAGTTTAGTCTGCGTAAAGTTGCGTCCCGCTGTTTTTCATTTTTCCATGTCAGTTTTCTTGAGAGCCTTTGATAGGCAGCAAGAGAGCACCGGGATATATCATCGGGCCATGTTGAAAATTCCGCATAAGTACTGGCAAGATCCACATCCGTAGTTCTGTCATTGTAGCGGTTAAGCGGTGGAAGATTTGGGTAACCTCTTCTTTCTTTATTTCTTAAACTAGTATTGAGTTTTACAGATTTTATAATAATGTCCAAGAACAGATCATCGATCAGATTCTCAATTCTAAGGTAAGAGGCAACTGCTAGTAGGTTATTATTTGATTGAAGAGTCTGGTCCATGAGTTGAACCATCCCGAGATCACAGGCAGTGTCCCGATTCTTTAATTCCAAAAGAGTGTCTGAGAGCAGAGTTGTAGCCTTCTGAGTGGCGGATTCTTTTCCACCTACAGAGTAAGCCCATTGGGCCGCCATTTTAAAATGAGAATTTGTTAAGACCTTCGAGTTCAATTCTTTATTATTGGTGAAGTAAGCTGTGTCATAGGCGCAGGCCATATTCAAATAGAAAAGAGTTACCGCACCGATAATAAGCTTAAGCATAAGGACCCCTTGAAGGGTCTTAAGTAGTCTTTCTGATAAGTGGTGTAAAGATTAGAAGCCTTTCTAAAGAAATATTAGGGTTACGTTAAAATTCAGAGCGGACTTTTTGTAAGAGTTACAATGAAAGTCGTCTCGGCAGAGTTGCGGTCAAGAGTTAAGCTCCCATTATTGGCCTCAATAATTCCTAATGAGGAACTAAGCCCCAGCCCCGCACCCAGGCCTACATCTTTGGTGGTAAAGAACGGGTGAAAGATTTTCTCCCGGATTTCATCAGAGATACCGGGGCCATTGTCGGTTATAATGAGTCTGGCGGCGTCAGCATCTTCTTGAATCTCTAACTTAATCCATTTGGTACCCTCAACTTTTTGAACAGCATCAAATGAATTATTGAGAAGACTAAAAATCACCTGGGATATCTGAACTGGTCGACACGAAACGGAAACATTATTCATGACCCCTTTTCTAAGTTCAATTTCACGGAGTTCAAATTGCTCTTTAGTCAAAAGTAGAGTGTTCTCAAGGATAGAAAGTAGTGAAACTTGCTGAATCGGATCTGCACCAGCATCCCGGCCGAAATTGCGCAGACCCAGAATGATTTTATTAATTCTAAAAACCGTTTCTTCAATTATAAATGAGGCCCTGAGTACTGCTTTTAGATCCGGAGTTTCTCTTTGCAAAAGCCGCTGCAACTGATGAGCATGCAACTGGATGATGGCCAGCGGGTTATTGATTTCGTGGGCCACTCCATTTGCCATCTGACCAAGTGAAGCCAGTCTGGCCGAGTTTGCAACCATCGCTCCATACTCTGCCCGAACTTTTATGGAGGCGTTTTCTGTGGCCAGTGCCTCAAGAACGGAAGCCGTTGAGAATGTAGTGAGAGCTATGATGCCTATGACTGCAAACGTAAAGCCGAGCATCAGCCATTCCGGACGTGTGTAAGCATATGCGTAATCAAGCTGATGAATGGATGTCAGAATTCCTGCCAGAGCAAAACAGCGTGGGATAAAACCAATTCTCTTTGATCGCATGAAAAGGGCCTGGGGCCCAGTAAGCAACATGGGGAAAGTGGCCCCAATCAGGCAAGGGAGCACCATCAGATTTGGGCCAACTGAGACATAGTCAAGAATGATGGTGACTATAACTCCTGCAGCATAGATATAATAAAACTTTTTTGGCCTAAAAGTGATTCCTGTTATTAGACAAAGAAGTTCCGTAAATTTTAGGGTTCCAAAGAAAATTAAGGAGCATGAGAGTGCCTGGGCCAGGTAAGATGATTCGAGAAAGACTCCCTGAAAAAGACCAGTGAGTAACATATAAAAATTGGCCAGTGCCTGAAGTTTGTAGTGACGGGCCTGAGTCTTTACCCAAAGGATGGCCCCAAGGAGGGCGTTAAATATCAGGATCGACCCATATGGGATGAGCATAATATAGAGAGGATTCGTAGTTTGACTCATAGTTTCTTATACTACAGATTACATAAAGCGATTCAAAAGATTATCTAAAGGGTAGCGACTCCGAGAGCTGCTCAATAGCGATCTTTATCTGGTCTTTCTCACTATTTAGGAAGTTTGCAATGGCCTCAGAGAAGGCGGGGTGCTTAATTTTATGGGCGCTATAGATTCTTATCGGTCTGAAGCCCCTGGCTATCTTATGCTCACCCTGCGCCCCGGCCTCAAAGACTTTTAAAGAATTTTTTAGACAAAAATCAATACCTTGATAGTAGCAAAGCTCGAAATGAAGATTCTCATGATATTCCAGGCAACCCCAGTAGCGGCCGTAAATTTTTTCATGATCATAAAAGAACAGAGAGCCCGCGATAGCACTTCCATCTTTGGTAGCCTCGACATAGAGGATACTGTCTTTCATAGAGTTAAATATGAGCTTAAAGAAGGCTTCGTTTAAATAATCCTGAGAATTTTTATTCACAATCGTTGATATATAGAACTGATACATCCTGACAGCATGGTCCTGAGTCAGCTCCTCTTTGGTATAGGAGGTTATTGTTAGACCGGGAAAGTGGCGCTCGCGTCTGATCTGCTTGGCCTTGCGGCCTTTAAGTTGAATAAGAAAAATTTCAAAATCTTTATAACTATTATTTACGAAATGATACTGAATACTTTCTCTGATTTGATAATCATTACTTTTGAAGAAATGAATTTCATGAGGTTCTAAAAATAAAAAATGGGATGAAGAGTAATCTCCCTTCAAATAATGAGCTTCATACGCATCCAGTAGGCTTTGTGCTGTCTTTTCATTAAAACTCTTCATTAAAAAATGTGATGTTGTGACAGGGGTAAAAGGCAGCATAGAAGTTAACTTGGGATAATAGGAGAGGTTATGGCGACGATAGGCGTCTGCCCAACTCCAGTCAAAGATGTATTCACCATAGCTGTGGTTTTTCTCAAAGGTGTAAAGTGCAGCACTCTGATTCTCATGAACAAAATAGACTGGCCCCCAACCGGCATTGCTGCCAATAGAACCACTTTGAATCAAAGCTTCAAAGAATTCATAGCTCAGAAAGGGGTTTTGCCCCGGTCTTATATTATCCCATATGTCTTTTGAGAGTGATCTCATCATTGAAGTGTCCTAAATGGTGAAGCTCATGGTAAAATTGGTGGGTAATTAAGTCAAAAGGATGTTTATGGATAAACCTTATTCGCCTGCATGTGAAAGAAATCGTGGGCCTATTCTTGAGGTCCTTAAAGAGCATATTCTTCCTACCGATGAGCGACTTCTTGAAGTAGGCGCGGGATCAGGGCAGCATGCCGTTTATTTTGCCCCTTGTTTTCCCAGATTGGAGTGGTTTCCAACGGATCTCAGTTCTCAACTTCTTGGGATGAAAAAGTGGGTTGATGAGGCCCGGATTCCAAATCTTCAGAAACCTCAAAGGCTTGATGTAAGTAAAGATGATTTTCCCAAACTTCGCTTTGACGTTGTTTACACGGCCAATACCTTACACATTATGCACTGGAAGGATTGTAAATCCTTTATGAAGCTTTTAGGCCACAGGTTGCGCGAAGGCTCAAGGGCCATTTTTTATGGACCTTTTAAATACAATGGGGAGTTTACCTCTCCTAGTAATGCTGAATTTGATGAAACACTTAGAGCAAGAGATCCTCTAAGTGGGATTCGCGCTTTTGAAGATGTTAATAACAACATGATGAAAAATGGTTTTGAACTTGTTCATGATTACGAAATGCCTGCAAACAATCGTATGCTGATTTATAGTCGTCTTAAATTCGAGAAACATAAATGAGTTCAGTTGCATTAGTCATTGAACCCCGGGTGAGTGACCTTGGAGAGGGCTTTCTCGTTAAACGGGCCTTGCCTTTTTCTAAGAAGCGCATGGTGGGCCCGTTTATATTTCTGGATCACATGGGCCCTGCTATTTTTACTAAGGAGAAACCTCTTCTTGTCCGCTCTCATCCTCACATTGGACTCTCAACTCTTACCTATTTATTTAAAGGTGAGATGCTTCACAGGGATTCCCTTGGTAATGAGTTAGTGATTAGACCTGGAGAGGTAAATTGGATGACGGCCGGTCGAGGGATTGCTCATTCTGAGAGATCCTTCTTTAGTTCAGATCCCATGCACCTGGAAGGTATTCAGCTTTGGATTGCTTTGCCTAAAGAATCCGAAGAGATTAGTCCTTCTTTTATTCACGTAAGCGAAGACCAATTACCAAAAATTCCGGTTGGAAATTCTGAAATGAAACTTATCGCAGGTTCGGCCTTCAATGAAAGCTCTCCCGTGCCGGTTTACTCTCCGCTATTTTATCTTGGTGGGACTATTGCCGCCGGAGATCGATTTGAGCTGGACGTATCGGCCAATGCTGAAGGAGCGGTCTATATTTCTCAGGGAGAAATTGAGGTTGAGGAAACACTTTATAGAAGTGGGCAGATGATATGTTTTACTCCCGGGCATAAGATTAGCTTTAAGTCCCAGGGCTGTCAGGTCGTCGTTCTTGGGGGTGAGATCTTTCCTGAGAAAAGATTTATTTTTTGGAATTTTGTCTCTAGCTCCCAGGAAAGGATTGAAGTGGCAAAATTGGATTGGCAAAAGCAAAAGTTTGGTCAGGTTATTAATGAAACTGATTTTATCCCTTTACCCGGCTAAAGAAGTCAGTGAAATGTCATAAAAAGAATGATGACTTATCAATGAGAGCAATTTTAAAATTTAGTCATGAAAGTCCTGCTTTCTCTCTTCATATTCTTTAGTTTTTCCGCCCATGCCCAGAGTTGGAATCAAGTGACTAAACTCATGGATAACGCCTTTAAGGCGAGACTCTTTGGTGCCGGTGGATTGTATGTTGGGGATGGGGCCGGCCCGCGTTTTGAGCATCATTTAGGCGAAAGTGATTCGGGTAAAATTTTTGATGTCGCCTCTCTTACAAAAGTTGTTGCAACGGCAACCTCGGTGATGGTGCTCGAGCAGCAGGGGAGGCTCTCTCTGAGTGATAAGCTCTCCGTTTATTTTCCCAAGTTTTCAGGTGGACTCAAAGATGATGTTACAATTGAAGATCTGCTTCGTCATAGAGCGGGATTAGCTGCAGGGGCCAGACCCGCAACTTCTGAAGGTCTTGAAGCTTACGTTACCAGAATTACTCAAGCGGCCTTAAATTATCGACCACGATCAAAAACAGTTTATTCTGATTTAAGTTTCATCCTCTTGGGCCGCATCGTTGAGATGATTTCAGGTAAAACTCTTGCAAGCTTTTCTGATGAAAATATATTTCGCCCGCTTAAAATGGTGAGTACAACTTTCAGTGTACCGTCAGAAAATCTCAATCGCTGTATACCCACATCCGTGGAGAACAACTGTAAGGTGCACGATCCAACTGCCAGGGCACTTCTTCCTGCCTCTGTTGGAAATGCAGGTGTTTTTTCTAATATCGAAGATCTCTCACGACTGGCCCGGATGTATTTAAACAAGGGCGAATTGGATGGTGTGAGAATTTTAGAAGAGGCAACCGTTGTAAAAATGGGAACTCCAATAGGACCCCGGGCCTTAGGTTGGGATTCAACCAGTGAGTATGCGACCGCCCCACGAGGAGATGTTTTTCCCGCAGGCATTTCATTCGGCCACACTGGCTATACAGGAACTACCATGTGGATTGATCCAAAATCTCAGACCTTCTATTTATTTTTATCTAACAGAGTTTTCATGGGTGATACCAGGACTTCAAAACCATTCACAGTATTTCGAAGACAGATAAGTACGGCGATAGCAAAAACGATCTACGAACTTTGAGAAGAGAGTTTGGAATTGATTCAGAGGCGCCGACTCCTCGGCATCCTGCCGCCGTCGGCATACCGGTCATCCTG
>DLGL01000047.1:8670-10999 GCA_002482685.1 Bacteriovoracaceae bacterium UBA7695
CTGGAGCAACTTCAGCAGGAGCAGCTTCTGGAGCAACTTCAGCAGGAGCAGCTTCAACAGGAGCTGTTTCAGCAGGAGCTGTTTGCTCAGTTGTTGTTTCAGTTGTTGTAGTTGTTTCTTCTTTTTTGTTACAAGCAACAGCTAGAACGATAAGAGCAGCAGCGAGTACGAAATACTTAGACATGGAATCTCCCTTTTTAAATGATTCATCTATTTTCGAAAATTAGATGATTCGTAATTCTTGATTGATCTCATAAATTTAATCGAACTTATTTGACTGCGCAAGATGTTAGCTCAATTATTTTAGCACTTTGATGCAGGTTCCTCAGTGGGCCCTCTGGATGTTGCGCGGTGTTAGAATTTTAACGTTTTTTTCCGGCACAATGTAAACGCCAGGGAACTCCGGTAATAGGCCGCTTCGTTGATGAAAATAGGGTAAAATTTTTCACTGGTTTGAAGCTGCAAATCTTCTCCATTAAAAGTTTTAAATGGTAAATATTCCCCCTCTAATACTTTGAAGTCCTTTCCCTGAAATTCAGAGTGAATATAGCCATTTAATTCACCTTTTTCATTCTTAGGATAGTGAATATCCTGGGCTTCCTCATATACCTCGACACTTCCTTGTGCGGGCAAATTCTGGCCATCCAGGAGCCCAAGAATACAGTCTATCAATTGGAGAGTTGATTCTAAAGGCACAGCCGCAACAACGCCGTTTGCCACAGGGCCTATCTCTAAAATGACACCATAGTCAGATTGGCTTGCCAGGTATTTTTTCTTTGGATCCGGAGCACCAATGACGCGAAAATCTTTAAACTGCTGCGCCAATTTCTCACAAAGCGAAAGATTAAGAGAATTATAATGTGAAATAATCACCGTATTGCCCATATTGGCCGTCGTGGTGTGAAGGTCAATGACGAGGCAGGGCGAGCTTTGAATCTGCATTTTTATTTCATGGGCCCGTTTATGCTCATAAGAATTCCGCTTCTGATCCAGAAACTCAAAGGCCCGGTTGAGGTCTTCATCTTTATAACGACAATTAAGTTCATGGGCCTGTGGATTAGCAAGAATGAATTCAATTTCAAGTTTAGGGAATTTCTTTTTAATTGTTTCCTGATAGTGACGAACCACCTGAATACCAGTCCATTCATTACCGTGAGTTCCGCCAACAATAACGACCCGAGATGGAGGAGTCATTTTTTTGCCTCAATTCTTCTGACAAATTCATGGATGATGTTGTGGTACAGGTCCATCCCGGCAACCGCATCCTCGACACCTTCATCTATGTTCGGATTATCGTTGATCTCAATGACGTAAGCCTTTTTATCTTTTTCTTTAAGGTCCACCCCGTAAAGACTGTTACCAATTTGGCCCGCCATTTTGAGTGCTGTAGAGATCACATGTTTTGGAACTTGGGATATAGGGAGAGTTTCAGAATCTCCGGATTGGATTCCTTTTTTCTGGGTGCCGTGGTTGTAAATTTGCCAGTGACCCTTCGTCATATAGTATTTGCAGGCATACACAGCACGGCCGTTTAGGATTCCAATTCTCCAGTCATAATCGGTATAAAAAAACTCCTGCGCGAGAAGCAGGGCCGTTTTTTTGAATAAATCATCAGTGATTTTTTTTAATTCTTCCAGAGTCTTAACTTTATAGATGCCTTTTGAGAAGGCCCCATCCGGAATCTTAATGATCATGGGGAAGCCTATCTCTTCAATGGCTTCCTGAAGCTGTTCAGGGCTATTACTTATCACTAATGTCTTTGGACCATTGATACCATTAGATTGAAGAAGATTATGCATGTAGATTTTATTGGTGCATCTTAAAATCGACATAGAGTCATCGATCACTTCAAGTCCTTCACTCTCAGCTTTTTTTGCAAACTTATAAGTATGGTGATTGATGGCCGTCGTTTCTCTGATGAAAAGCGCATCGAACTCAGCAAGGCGAGAGTAGTCTTTCTTTTCAATTAACTCCACCAGTACATCACTTTCTTTTCCCGCTTTGATAAAGTTTTGTAAGGCTTTTTTGTCAGAGGGTGGCATTGCCTCATTTGGATTATGCAGGATCGCCAGATCGTATCTGAATTTTTTTTTGGTTTTTGGTTTTCTCCAGATCTTTGCAGAATAACTATCCAGGGCAGCTGCAAATTTATCTTCATCAGCAGGGGACAAAGCATTTAAACTTCCGGTGCGGATTCCCTGAATTTCCCATTTTTTATCCCAGCCAAAATCCACCTGCAATATGGGGGCAGGGAAAAGATCAAATATCTGCCGGGAGACTTCCTGAAGCTGCTCTTTTTCTGTTCTGCCGAAGTGAACTGTGATGGTAA
>DLGL01000085.1 GCA_002482685.1 Bacteriovoracaceae bacterium UBA7695
ATCCTGCGATTGTCGAAAGACTAAAAGAAATAGAAAAGTTAAAGCCCAAACGTGCAGATCTTTTTTGTCCAAATCACTCCGAAGAGCCAGGCGAAACAATGTGTGCAATTTGTGACCGCATTTTCTGTAAAGCCTGTATCAAGCCGTTTAAAAACCTTTATTTTTGCAAAGAACATATTCCCTTAATCATGAGGTTTGATTGGGTTGAAGTTGTGACAATAAAAACTTCTACGCATGATCCGGAACAAGGAGTGAGACTATACGATGTTAAGAAAGAGATTTTCCAAAAAGAGAACCTCCCTACTTATGTCGAAACTCATTATAAAATTAACGTGGATCAGGATTATATCGAAACATATCTCGTGGTGTATGCTCAACAGGAAGAAATTGATAAGGCCAAAAAATCATTTGGACAGTTTCTAAGCATTTTAGACTAAAAAAAAAGCCCTCTTTCGAGGGCTTTTAAAATTAGATTTGTGAATCGTGGTTCCGTTCATTTTTCTTCATAAATGAAGGAGTATCAAACTCATCTTCATCAAAATTAAAGAATCCAAGTTTTTCTGCAATCGACTTAATACGGCTCTCACGGTTTTGAGCAGATTGTCCGCTCTCAGCTTTTTGAGCTTCAATCTGATTGCTGTTATCAAAGTGAGCGTAGTCTGACTTTTCAACTGAAGCAGGAGCTTGAGGCATTGAGGCTGGACGAGCATTTTGTTGCTCATTTCTTACAGGTGCTTCAAAATTCTTTTGTGATTCGTACTTTGAAGCAGCACTCTGGAGCTTTTCGGCCCAGTTAATTTTTGGCTTAGACTCAGTCGCTTTAGACTCATCGAAATCAAAAGTTATTTCTGATTTAACAGCGTAGTCGGTATTTTTAGCTACTGGAGCTTCCATTGGTGCAGAAGCTTTCATGCTCTCAGCTTGTGGAGGTAGAGGATTTACAGGAGCTGATTCATACTTAGGGGCTTCATACTTCGGATTTTCATAAACCGGAGCAGCGACCGTCGCAGGACGGTGATTAGTCACTTCTTTACGGGCAACCTGAAGACCAGTAGCGATCACAGTTACTTTAATATTCTCACCCATTGAATCATCGATCACTGTTCCAAAGATGATTTCAGCATCCTCGTCAGCAGCTTCCATAATCAAAGTTACAGCTTGATTCGTCTCATAAGTTGTAAGAGAAGAGTTACCAGTGATGTTAATGATAATACCTGTAGCACCATTGATAGACACATCTTCAAGTAATGGAGAAGAGATAGCTTGCTTAGCGGCCTTAATTGCACGCTCAGCACCTGCTGCCATTCCTGTTCCCATAAGAGATAAACCCTTATTAGTCATAACAGTCGACACGTCCGCAAAGTCAGCATTGATAAGACCGGTGTTATTAATCAGATCAGAAATACCTTGAACGGCATTTAAAAGAACTTCATCAGCAGCTTTAAATGTATCTACAAGAGATAAATTTTCTCCAGCTAGTTGAAGCAGACGCTGATTCGGAATACAGATGAGTGAATCAACAGATTCTTCAAGAGACTGAATTCCTTCTTCGGCTTGACGTGAGCGCTTTTTACCTTCAAACATGAATGGCTTTGTGACAACACCAACAGTTAAGGCACCCATTTCGCGAGCTAGTTTCGCAATAACAGGAGCTGCACCAGTTCCAGTTCCGCCACCCATACCTGCAGTTACAAAAACCATATCTGCGCCTTCAAGAGCTTCAGATAGTCTTTCGTAATCTTCGATCGCAGCTTTGCGGCCGACTTCAGGGTTAGCTCCAGCTCCTAATCCTTTTGTGACGTTTCCGCCTAATTGGATTTTCACAGATGCCATATTTGCATGGAGAGCTTGCGAATCTGTATTAGCAACGATGTACTCAACACCAGTGAGTCCTGAACGGATCATGGTATTTACAGCATTACATCCGCCTCCGCCTACACCGATAACCTTAATACGGGCACCAGTTGTAGCATTGTTGTTGTCGGCGATATCGAACATAGAGCCTCCGAAATTAAAAAATCTCTTTAAAAACGTTTTTTAATGATTTACCTAGTTTATCAAACATATCTGATTCGTCTTGTATTTTCTCGTCTCGGGTTGAGGCTTCAGAGAACTTATTTGATTCCTGAAGTAATCCGAGAACAGTTGAAAACTTTGGATGTTGCATGGCCGAAGTCATTCCACCAAAAGCCGTTGGGTAACCTACCTTTACGGGTTTCTCTAGAATGTATTCTGCCATCTCTGGTAGGTGACGAATAAGAGCACCACCACCTGTGAGCACAAAGCCCCCTGTGATCTCTGCTTGCAAATTCTTCTCCAATATCATCTCACGGACAACATTGAACATTTCTTCAGCTCTGGAACCTAGAACTTCAGCTATATAGCCCATTGAGACTTCTCTTGGTCTAGTGCCAGAAAGGCCCTGAACAGTTAGATAAGTTTCATTTAACTGGGTCTGATTTAGGACCGTTCCATGGGCCAGTTTGATTCTTTCAGCTTCGTTATGAGGGATCTTCAAAGCCACCGCTAGGTCGTTTGTGAAGTGGTTTCCACCCAGAGGGATAATTTGAGAATGAATAAGACTTCCATCTTTCCATACGGCCACATCCGTCGTTCCTCCACCAATATCAATGAGAACCACACCGAGTTCTTTCTCTTCAGTCGTTAGGACTGAGCGAGAAGAAGCTATCGGCTGAAGAATTATTGAGTTTGCTATAAGACCTGCTTGCTCAACACACTTAATTAAGTTTTGAATGAGGGGAGTCTTCCCAGTTACGATATGAACATTTACTTCAAGACGTGACCCACACATACCAATTGGATTTTTAATTCCAACAGTATTGTCGACTTTGAACTCTTGAGGAATAACATGAAGGATTTCTCGGTCAGAAGGAATTAAGACGGCTTTGGCGGCTTCAATGACTCTGTCGACGTCGCTTTGGTTGATTTCTTTGTTCTTAACAGGAACCACACCACTAGAATTAAAACAGTAAATATGATTACCAGCAATGCCAATAGACGCGGATTCAAGTTCTTCGATTCCAGCCATGAGTTTAGCTTCTTCGATTGAATTGCGTATTGATTCAACAGTTTTTTCAATGTTTACCACCGAGCCTTTTTTAAGGCCGTTACTCGGATGAGATCCTACTCCGAGAATCTCTATAGATTTTGAAGTTTTGTGTGCGATGAGGGTACAAACTTTCGTCGTCCCGATGTCTAATGCGACAATGACATTTTTCGTACTCATGAGATTCCCTTCTCGAAAATGAGGCTTCATGCCTCTCTATAAATTCTAGATTTTGTCAGAAAACTTGACAACAACCTTTTTAGAATTCACCAGGTTAATGATCCCTGGGTAGCGCTTACTTTTTTGAACGTAGCCAACAATTTTAGTGAGCTTGATGAGTTTTTCTTCCCATAAATCTGCCCCCATGAACACACTCGTAGCTTTTCCACCGAGAGCGAACACAATTGTTAACTCGTTGTTTTTGCTAATTATGATTTCCGAAATTTGATTCCGTAAATCCTTCTCCATAAGCTTAATAAATTGAGCAAGATTGGTAGGGGCATCGCCCTCAAGTTGCTTCATCGAAATAGCTAATAAAGGAAGGTGTCCGGAAATCTTTTTTTCGGCCTTCATTAAATTCTCATAACCCGGATCATACATCTTAGCGTTGTCACCTAGAATGGCGGAGTAATGTTCGTCACCGTTACTCTTGTAAACTTGAACTTTAACCAGTGGCTGCGGACACTCAAGTTGAACTTTTAATGTTTTGATAACTGGGTTGTACCCAATACGGTAGTCAGATAAAAAATGCTTTTCATCCAGTTTTTCATTGAGGATTTTCTCTTTTACGTCTTTAAGAGAATGCTTTTTCTCAAACTCTTTCATTACAATCATTGCGAAGCTACTCGAAGATTTCGTAGGGCATTCCCCAAAGTAGGTACGGTAGTTGATATTTTTTTGAGTAAATGAGTCAGGAATCCCTGCTAACGCAGAAAAGGTGGTGAGGATCGATAATGATACTAAAAGATGTGACCACATGAATTAATGATAGGGGATTTTTACTTCCAGTTCAAACTCTATTCCAAAGAAATGATCCATTTCATAATTTATTAGTTCCACCAGGGTAGAGAATTGATCCCAAGATGCTTTCCCGGAGTTTTCCATGAAGTTTCCGTGCTTAGGACTAATTCTGAGCTCTCCAACTCCCACACCTTTTAGCTGGAGTAAATCGATCAGCTTTCCTGCAGGGAGCTCTTTCAGAGGGTTTTTGAAAACACATCCACAGTTCTTAGTAGCTAGAGGTTGAGTTTTCTTTCTGTATTCAAGGTAGTCTTTGATCTTTTGAGGAATGGAATCATCAATTCCCAAATGAGTGAGTGTAGCATCGATGATAATTTCACCTGGATTTACGAAATGATTATGACGGTATGAAAAACTATTCTCAGTTATGACTTCTTCGCGAATCTCTCCAGAAGTTGTCATGAGCCGTACAGATTTTATTAATTTTCCTATCTCACCCAGGTTTGTTCCCGCGTTCATGAAGATGGCCCCACCTAATGAAGCAGGAATACCGGTGAACACTTCCCAGCCTTTTAATCCAAACTTAACCGCATGAGCGGTGAGGTGATTAAGTCCAAGAGATGCAGGAAGAATATATTCTGATTTTAATTCATTTAAATTATCTAAATCAAAAGTGAATTCAAGATGAATGATTTTATCATTACATTTGGCAGGAAGTATTTGATTCGCACCCCATCCGACTACCAGATAAGGAATATTATTCTGGGCCAAGACTGGCATTAAAGCTTTAAGTCCCTCGAGACTTTTCACCTTGATCAAGTCACCAATCGAACTCAATTTAAAGGTTGTATAGCTCGTAAGATTTTCATTCTCCAGATACTCAACGTCGTTAATAAAACTCAACCGCTCTTTAAGATTCATAGCTCTTTAACCATTTCGCGGATTGATTTAGAGATAGCCCCTGCACCTAATGTAAGAAAGATTCTGCCAGACTTCTTACGATCTTTCAAAAGCGGTTTCATTTCCTTCAAAGAAGAAAGGAATTCAACTTTTATACCCTTCTGTTTCATTTCTTTAACCAGATTTTCAGAAGTAATTTGCGGTAAAGGACTCTCGCTGGCCGCATAGATGGGAAGAACAAACAGTTCATCACTTCCCGCAAAACACTGCTGAAACTCTTTCCAAAAATTCTGGGTTCGGCTGAAGCGGTGAGGTTCAAACACCACACATAGCTCGCGTTTATCAACATTTTTCAAGGCTGTTATTGTTGCCCTGACTTCAGTCGGATGATGACCATAATCATCAATCACCAAAAAATCATCTTTATCAAAAAGTTTTTCGAGTCTTCTACCTACACCTTGAAAGTTTAATAAACCTTTTTGTATAACTGGCCAGTCAATCCCTGCCTCATGCGAAATGGCAATAGCGGCTAAAGTGTTTGAAACGTTATGAAGACCCAAAAGGTGGGTTTTAATTTTAAGAAGCTTCCCCTTGAAATGAAGGTCAAAGCTTGTCCCACTAGCAGATAACTCCACATGAGTGGCCACATAATTAATCTCATGAGGGTCTGAGTTAATCCCATACCAGATCATGGGACGCTTCACATCACTTTTAATTGAGAGACTTGATTCATCGTTGGCATTTAGAATAATCCGTCCGTAAAAAGGGAGCTTGTTCACAAATTTAACAAAAGCTTCCACAACTTTTTCTTTGGTTCCATAAAAATCCAGGTGGTCATCATCAATATTTGTAATGGCCGCCATGATGGGGTTTAAAAGCAAAAATGAACCATCTGACTCATCTGCTTCTGCAATGAGAAACTCTCCATCGCCCTTTTTGGCGTTTCCACCTAAGTTGCTGACAATTCCACCAATGATATGAGTAGCATCCAGTGCGGCTTCTTGAAAAATAGTAGCGATTAAACTCGTGGTGGTGGTTTTACCGTGAGATCCGGCAATTGCAATTCCGTATTTAAGCCGCATGAGTTCGGCCAGCATTTCAGCTCGTCTGATCATAGGAATTTTTAGTTTTAGGGCTTCTGCAAATTCAGGATTCTTCGTATCAATGGCAGAGCTGTAAACAATTAGACTTGAACCTTCTACATTAGTTGCTGAATGACCCAAAAAAATTTGCGCACCTTTCGCCTTGAGATTTTCAGTCACTGATGATGAGTTGAGATCGGAGCCGGAAATGGAGTAGCCTAAGTCTAATAGCACTTCAGCGATACCGCTCATGCCGATGCCGCCAATACCAATAAAATGCAATTTTGTGGTTTTAAGCCATCCCAACATGGTTCTGAATCTCTCTTAAAATCTCAGTGCAGGTTTGATTACCTGAATGAGGGGTTTGAGAGTACTTTAACGCTTCCTTCGAAGCCTTGACTAGAAATTCTTGAGTGCGCTTCACACTCTCATCGTGAGACATTTTCGGGTCCAGAACCTCGACAGTGAAGTCAGATTCTTCTTTAAAAATTTGTGCGTTATAAAACTGATGATTATCAGTAGCTTGTGGATAAGGAAAGATTAGAACCGGCTTTTTAATAATAGCTAATTCTGACACTGTGCTGGCACCTGCGCGCGCAATAATTACATCGCACCACTCATATTCTTGCTGCATATTCTCGATGTATTCCATAGGCTGATAATTTAGTTCAGTCGTGCCTTCAGGAGCTTTTTGACCGCCGCCAAGCTGGTGATGAATAGTAAGTTTCTGAATCGGAGGATGGGCCAGGATATCAAAAATCACTTTATTAATTTGAGCGGCACCTAAACTTCCACCAAAAACCAGAACTTTCAAATGCCCGTCATAAAACTTTGGAGTGATCGGTTGAATGGACTTACGTGTAGGATTTCCCACAACCCGTACTTTGGATTTGAGACTTCCTGAGAGACCTTTCGTCTTAGAGAAGTGAACAAAAATTCTGCTAGAAATCCAACCAAGAATTTTATTTGTAAGCCCCATCACCGCATTTTGCTCAATAATAAAGACAGGAATTCCTTGGAGAAACCCTGCAAGTAATGTTGGTCCACAAACGTATCCGCCCGCCCCCACAATAAACTGAGGACGTTTTGATAAATAAGAAAAGAAAATTGAAAAAAAACTAATGAAGTTCTGAATAAGATTCTGAACTAAAGTCACAGGATGATTCGTTCTTAAAGGCTTTGAATCCAGGTGCCTGACTTTCTGACCTTGAAATAGTTTAAAATCCAAGGGCCGCTTCCCTGTCAGATACTCAATCTCATATCCTTCGTCACTAAGAGCCTCACCTACCGCTAGGGCCGCATTGATGTGACCGCCAGTTCCCCCAGCTACAAGTACTGCGTATTTCATAAATTAATTAAACGCGCTCTTAAGCGCTCCGATTGGAGATTGTTTTCCACGGGCCTTAATATCTTTGGCGTCCCCTGGCTGAATTTTTAAACAAGCAAAAATGAGACCCAAGGCCCCTAGGTTTGCGACCATGGAAGAGCCGCCGTAACTAATAAAGGGAAGATTCAATCCCTTGGTAGGAAGAACACCCAAAACCACACCCATATTCATGAATGCTTGAAATCCAATTGCGAAAATGATCGCTGAAATCATAATACTTCCCACTCGTGATTTGAGTGAAATTGCCATTTTAAAACCGATAAAGATAAAACTTACAAACATAATTGCTGTGGCAATGACGCCGATAAATCCAAGCTCTTCTCCCACCACGGAGAATATGAAATCATTATAAGCTTCCGGAAGATAGAAAAGTTTTTCGTTACTATTCCCTAAACCCTGCCCAAAAAATGAACCGTTAGCAAATGCCAGAAAAGATTGAATCACCTGAAAGCCGCTACCACGAGGATCCTTCCAGGGATCAAGAAATGTCAGAAGTCGTTTTACACGATAAGGAGCTGAAATTAAAATTCCCGACGCTCCGATAAAACCCATCACTAAAGTGGCGTAAAAATATTTTCTAGGAAATGAACTTAGAAAGGCGATAAACCCAATAATCAGAGCAGAAATAAAGAATGTTCCAAAATCTGGTTGAAGAACAAATATACCCAACGGATAAACCAATCCGGCCATATAGAGAGCACGCTGTTTGGGATTATAGTTATTGAAATTTTCAAAATAGCGGATCGCTGCCAACATTAAAGTAAATTTTAAAAATTCACCGGGTTGAAGATTCATAAACCCAAGGTTTAACCAGCGCTTGGATCCTTTCATCATGACACCAATTCCAGGAACCAATGTTAGGGTGAGAAGAAATCCAAAGAAGGCGTTAATCTTATAGGCCTGCTTATAGAGGTAGAGAATTTTCAGTTTGGAGAAGACTAGAGCAATGCCGAGACCCAAAGCAATGAAGACAAGTTGTTTTGAAAGAAAAAAATAAGAGTTCCCCATATTCTCTGTGGCGTACATGTAGCTCGCAGAAAATACCATAATGACTCCAAAGAGAGTCAGAAAGAACACATTTATCAGGAAGTAATTTGTTAACTTTTCTAGTCGGTTATTTGCGTCTTGCATATTTTACACCGGAAATGAGTAGTATCATTTCCAGTGTAACATAGGACATTAAAGTTGGAAGATGAGTTTCTTGAAGTAGTTACCTTTTTCTTCGAAATCGCGGAACACATCAGTTGAATCGTTACCCGGACACAGAAGAATCGTATCTCCCGTTCTGGATTTTTGATAAGCGAGAAGTACCGACTCATCAAACGAACCTACTAAATACGTTTGAGTCGCATCTCCGAGGATTCTGTTCATAGATTCTTTTACTTCACCCACTAAAACCAGCACGCGCACTTTTTCTTTCATGATAGGGGCATATTTGTCGAATGGAATCCCTTCGATTTCTTTACCACCAGCAATCAGGATAACGGGCTCTTTATAAGCTTCAAGTGAGACCTTTAACTCATCCATCGTTTCAGACTTGGAATCGTTATAAAACCGTACACCATTTTTCTCAACAACAAATTCAAGGCGGTGAGGAATTCCAGGAAACTTCTCAATACAATGTTGAATCGAAAGATCTGAAACCTTAAGTGCCTTACAAGCAGTAATAGCTGCCATCATGTTTTCGCGGTTATTCACACCAACGATACGCATTTCAGTTACTTTGTATTCAGAGTGGTAATGGATATTAGAATGAATACGTTTTTCATGGAAATGTGTTCCCTGAATTTCAGAGATTACACCCATCGTGACAAATGACTTACGAGAGTACCAAAAAGTCTGCGCCTGAGCAGAACGAAGAACTGAATTTGAAGCTAGTTTATCAAAATTCACAATCAAGAAACTTTCTGGACCTAAACCACGGGCAACTTTTAAAGCGGTATCGAGGTATTCGGCAGAAGATTTAAAACGCCCTTGAAGATTTTTTTCTTCTAAGTTCGGATATATGGCCATGACAGGTTTAAAATTTTCAACTGTCTGAAGTTGAAGAGGAGACACTTCAATCACACAGTAATCAATCTCTTCTTTATTTGGAAGAGAGAGAAAATTAATAAACGGCTCTTCTGATGTTCCACCGACAAAGACATTTTTCTTATCAACTTTAAGGGTGTACCCAATCATGTGAGAAATAATGGTTCTTCCATAACTTCCACAAACTGCAACGATTGGCTTATTACAGTTTTCATAAGCAAAAGCAAAATCAGAATAAACCGCCCGACCATGCTCACGAGCAACTTTTAACTGAGGCAATTGAGGGTCTACAGAAGATGAGTAAACAATCATATCAGCATCGATGAAATCTTCATCTTTATGCTCACCAAGAGTCATAGTTGGTGTTGGTGTAATTTTCTTCAGTCTCTTTACTTGTTTATTTAAATCGAAAATAGGCTTGATATCAGTAACCTTGATTTCACAGCCAAGTTGAGTAAATAAGTGAATGAGCGCAAATCCTGTCTTACCAAGACCAACGACGAGGACTTTCTTGCCTTTATACTTTTCCATAGAGACTCCTTAAAAAACTATCTGAGTTTGAGTGTTGCCAGTGCAAGAATGGCAAAAACCAGACTCACGATCCAAAATCTTACGATCACTTTCGTTTCAGGCCACCCTTTCAATTCAAAATGATGATGAATAGGAGCCATCTTAAATATTCTTTTACCTCGTGTTTTAAATGAGGCTACTTGTAAAATAACTGAGAGAGCTTCAATAACAAAAATTCCACCGATCAAGACAAAAAGGAGCTCATTTTTTGTTAAAACAGCAATCGTACCCAAACACCCACCTAAAGACAGGGATCCAACGTCTCCCATAAAAATTTCTGCAGGATAAGCGTTATACCACAAAAATCCTACTCCCGCCCCGATAATGGCGGCCACTAAGACAAGTAACTCACTGACGTCAGGTACATGTGGAATAAGCAAGTACTCCGCTAACTCACTGTGACCAGCAAGGTAGGCGAGAAAACCAAGTGTGGCGGCAGAAGTTATCGTTGGACCGATGGCGAGACCATCAAGTCCATCAGTTAAATTCAGCGCATTAGATGAACCTACAATGACAAAAGCAGCGAACGGAACGTACCACCATCCTAAGTCACCAACGGACTCTTTCAAGAACGGAACATAGAGTTGGGAGTCAGTAACTCCATATTTTATCATGACATAGGCAGCAATAAGGGCCGTTGAAAATTGCCAGGCAAGTTTCTGTCTCGCACTTACGCCTTTAGAGTTTTTCTTCAAAACTTTTAAATAATCATCCAGACCACCTAAAAGGAAATAAGAAATGGTCACAAAGAGGGCAATGATGAACGGAAATGAGACAAAGTTTCCACATATAACGCATGCGACTACAGCGCTACCCAAAATAAACACACCGCCAAAAGTCGGTGTACCCTTTTTCTTCTTATGGGATTCAGGCCCTTCTTCTCGAATAGATTGACCAAATTGTTTGAGTTTCATCAAAGCGATGAAGTATTTACCCCAAACAATTGAGACGACCGTAGCAATAATGAAAGCTAGGAATGATCTGAAAGTAATGTACTTGAATACATTGAACAGATGACTAGATTGACTTAGCGGGTAAAGCCAATGATACAGCATGTTTATCCCTTTAAAAAAGATAAACTTAAGTTATATCGAAGAGTGACTCCAATTGTAAAGAGCGAGAGCCTTTAATAAAGTGAATTCGATATTTCTTTAAGACTTCACCGCGGTACTCGTTTTTAAATTCACTCGTGCTCGGGCGACCGAAAGCTGCAGAATGGCCTTTTAGATAATGAGCATTGTATCGGCCAATAAAAAAAACATTATTGAATCCCAAATCTTTTATGAAGCTGGCCACATCCTGGTGATAAGCAGGAGTCGATTCACCCAGTTCATTCATGTCACCCAAAACTACACACGACTCATCAAGCGTAAAGCCTTGCTCTACGACACTCTCTTTAAAACCTTCAAGTGCGGCCTTCATTGAAGAAGGATTTGCATTATAAGCATCAAGAAAGACTGGAAGACCTTCAAACTCAATCCATTCAGAGCGGTTTTTTGTTGGTCGAAAATCTGCTGCTGCCGTCAGGATCTGCTCTCTACTTTCGGGAAAAAAATGGTGAGCAATAAATGCTACCGTTATGAGATTGAGTTTATTATGGCGACCCGTGATGTGAGAGTTTGTAACCACCAGGTGTTGACCTTTATAAGAAATCTGAGCGCCATTTTCCAGGTAACTAATCCGGGCCTCAACATCTGATGTTTCTCCGTACGTTACTGCACCTTGAAAACCTGAGAATCTGCTTAAGAAAGGATCGTCTTTATTAATTAAGTAAAAACCTGATCCATGAGTGATTTCTTTAACAGCGTGATAAAGATAGCCCTCTTCTTCAAAAACTTTTTCTTCAGAACCAAAAAACTCTAAATGAGTGGCGCCAATATTAGTTGTAAGTCCCGCATTGGGAACTGCAATATCACAAAGTACTTTGATCTCTCCAGGATGATTACTCCCCAATTCAAGAACCACCATTTCTGTTTGATCCGAAACCTGTAATAAAGTAAGAGGGACACCCAGATGGTTATTATTATTTTTTTCCGTCGCTACAATTTTGTTTGGTTTTATGGATTTTAAAATATGAGAAAGCATTTCTTTATGAGTGGTTTTCCCATTAGATCCAGAGATTGCAAATACAGTATGCTTGGGATCTGCTTTTTTCCAATGTGTAATGTGCTGGTGAGATAGTTCCTGAAGAAAAGTTACTGAATCAGATACAGCAATAAAATCCGTTTTAGGAAATCTTGTCTTCAGGGTTTGTACCTTAGCTTCATTCTCAGGATCGTGTTGAAAAATAACTACAGGGCACTCTTTTTCAAGAAGTGAATCAATTATGTCCAGAGGATTTACTTTCACTCCTGGGATGGCGACAAATAAGGATGGATGATGATATTGACGGGTATCAGTGCAAAAGTTTAGCTTTAAGGTTAAATCCAAAGCTTCGATTGGGCCTTTAATTGAGGCACATTGCTTAAGATGTTTGAGTGCGATCATTCTTTATTCCTTGCTATAAACTCATCTACTTCGCGGATATCACTATAGGGATGCTTGATGCCATTGATAAGAATGTAATCTTCATGGCCTTTACCTGCCAGAAGAAGAACTTCTTTTTCTTTCAGTTCAGAAAACGCCACCTTAACAGCTTTAGGTCTCTCAGTTATTGTCTGAAATTTTTTGTCTCTTAAACCAACAATAATGTCAGAAATAATTTGTTCAGGATTTTCTGAGCGTGGATTATCACTTGTTACATAGATTTCATCGGCCCATTTATCTACTACCTGTCCCATAACCGGGCGTTTTGTGCGGTCACGGTCACCACCGCAACCAAATAAGACTTTGAGTTTAAATCCAGGAAATGTAGTTCGGATACCCTGACAAATATTATCGAGAGCATCCGGTGTGTGGGCAAAATCTACAACGATGAAGTTGGATTTAAAGGGTTGAATATAAAAGCGACCATCCGGAGGAATAATTTTTCGATAATCTGTCGCTTTTTGATTTCCAAACATTTCATGAATAATAGCCTGAGCGACTTCTAAATTATTACGGTTAAAAACGGTGCTAAAAAACAAAGGCAACTCCCCTTCAATAACAGGAGCCTCTTTGGTCAATAAAGAAGTTTTTTGTAACTTTAAAAAAAGTTCATGTTGTTCAGCGGGTACAAATAAATGACAGTGCGGTTTTAATTTTTTAAAAATCAAAGCTTTCGCAGAATAATAAGCATCCATGGTTTGATGAAAGTCTAAGTGATCCTGAGAAAATGATAACCAGCCTGCGGCATCTAAATCTATGCCATATAATCTATCCTGGATCAAGGCGTGAGAGCTGGCCTCCATAACGCAAAAATCTTTATCCTGGCCGTAATTGTTTAAGAACTTTCTCAAATCAATAAGTCCGGGTGAGGTTAATCCAAAATCTAGTATAGTCTTGTTATACTCTCTTACTCCCAGCGTTCCAATACTTAAGCCCTTTTTCCCAGTCAGATGACCTAACTGTAAAACTAAATCTGTGGTAGTAGTTTTACCATTCGTTCCAGTCAAACCAGCAAACTTAATGGATGGAAGTGGATAAAGAATATTAAGAATTCTATGTTGAATATCAGGCCATTTTTCTTCCGGAATAATAGTTGTTCTTGCAGGCAACGGCTTAATGCTGCGGTTTATGATAAGCCAACCATAGTTTGTATCTTTTAGTCTTTCCTGAAAAAGATTTTCGCTTTTTAGATCTGAACCAATTTTATAGAAAAGAAGATCATCAGACTCTGAGTCCTGAGCACGCCAATGGATATCATTTATGGAAAGCTCTGGAAGAGTTACGCCTAATATATTTCCTAGCTGTTCACTATTCAACATAAGTCGGAGCTTCAAACTGCAATCGCAAATTTGAATTTCCAGCTAAAGGAGTTCCAGCTGGTACAGATTGTTTAGTTACGACACCAAACCCATTTAGTTCAACTGAAATAGACCGGTCTTGGGCCATTTGAACAGCACTCGATTTATCAAGCCCAATGAAATTTGGCATGTACCCAGGTGCAAAAACTTTTTGAGTAGATGATTGTTGCGACTTTACCGTGTCCATATTTACTTTATTTGATTTTTCATCGTACTTAGCAAACTGAGCAAAATCTTTTTTCTTATACAGGATATATTGTGTAATTTTTTTTACGATTGGAGCAGCGGCGACACCACCATAATATCCATTGGCCGTAGGATGATCTATGTAGGCCATCACGACAAATTTTTTGTTTACGTTGACAGGAAACCCAACAAAACTTGCAATGTATCCATCGTAGCCACCACGCGGAGAAACTCTTTGAGCAGTTCCTGTTTTCCCAGCAATTTCATAATGAGGAATAATGGCAGTTGTTCCCGTCCCATCATTCACAGCGTTTACTAACATTTTAGTAATGTGCTCTGATGTCTTTTGAGAAATGATTCTGTTTTCCGGAACCAGCTGACTCTTTTCTTGCTTAAGAAGTGTTGGCTTAACCAAATATCCGCCATTAGCAATAACTGCATAAGAGCGAAGCATCTGAATGGCCGTAGTGGCAATTCCCTGTCCAAAACTTGTATTACTCAAACTTAACGGACGAACTTTATCTTTTGCCTTGTAAGGAACGATACCTTTCGATTCACCCTTAACTTCAATGCCGGTCTTTTGAGCAAAATGAAACTTATCTAGAGTGTCGCGAAGTTTAGGATACTTGAGTGCAAAGGCAATTTTAGTAGTACCAACGTTTGAACTGAATTTAAGAATGTCTCCAACTGTCAGCCATTCAAATTTTTCATGAGATTCAGCTTCAGAAACCCAGTGGTTTTGTACCTTCATTTTTCCGCCTTCGCAGAAAAACTTTGTTTCAGGCTTAGCAACATTGTGCTCAAGTGCTGAAGCAATGGTAATAGTTTTGAATATTGAGCCAGGCTCAAACGGATCAGTTACAAAAGCTAATTTTCGATTTTCTTGAGGAGAGCCGGCTGCTTTATTAGGATCGTATGTGGGGTAGTTAGCTATGGCCACAATTTCCCCGGTTTCCGCATCCATAACGGCGGCGCCCCCACGATAAGCCTTGTGATAATCAACTGAATCCTGCAAATAACTTTCAAGTGCACCCTGTACATCTTTATCAAGTGCCAGGTGTATATCTGTCGCTACAAGATCTGAAGACTTTGTTTCGTATTTTATAGGGCGGCCTTTAGCATCCCGGATATATTTAACTACTCTGTGCGTCCCTTTGAGCTCTTTATTCATACTGAACTCTATTCCGGCCAATCCAGTATTATCGACCCCCACAAACCCAAGAGTTTGCGCCATAAGTTCTTTGTTGGGATAAACGCGCTCGGAATGGGATTCGAGAAAAATACCATCCAGCTTTTTCATTTTAGCTAATTGTGATTCAGACAATCGTAATTTGCGGGCAAGCCATGTGTACTTATTGCGTTTTTGAACAAGAGATTTAAGTTTAGGAAATGTGAGTTCAGGTACGACTTGAGAAAGTTTTTTTAACTCTCTGTAAAAAGCTGCATCTTTATTTTTAGGAATAGTGAAGATGTTATAAACGTGAACGTTGATCGCGAGTGGACTTCCATTCCGATCCAGAATATTACCACGGTTAGGATATTCTTTTACTTCACGGATAAACTGACTTTTAGCGTAATTCAGAAGTCTCTGTTTATTCACAACCTGAATATAGAAAGCCTTACTGACCACTACTGTGAACAGGAAGCAAAAAACTATAAAGCTGAAAAAAATCCTATTCTTCACAAATCGGCCCTAGGGTATGAGGATAATTTGTTCAGGACCTGGTTCTTTCAATCCGTATCTCGTAGCAAACTCTCTTAACTTCGGTACTGACATTTCGCGAGCACGCTGTGCCTTAAGTTCTTTGTTGTTGATAACAGCTTTTTGTATGTCACTGTTGATGTGGTTTAGGGCGTAGGCCTGTTCAATTCCTTTCATTCGGAAAGAAACAAAGAGCACGGCCAGAATGGTAAATGTAAGAGTGAAAGGTAAAGCCTGCGGATTGAAGAGAAACTCCATCAAGCGGTTATTGAACTTAAATTTTGAACCTTTTTTTCTTAGTGCCATCAACCCTCCCTGGTTGTGCTTCCCTTTTTAATAAACGAAGTTTTGCACTTCGTGAACGGGAATTTTCAGACAGCTCTTCATCCGTAGCTGTGAGTGGCTTCTTTGTTAAAATTGTAACAGGAAAATTTTCTTTCTCCAGCAATTCTTTGTACGTGTGCTTCACGATTCGGTCTTCTAGAGAATGAAAACTAATGATCGCAAGAACTCCGCCCTCTGATAAATAAGGCAACAAATTTGGTATAGTATTTTCTAGAACCCGCAATTCATCGTTCACGGCGATTCGCAGAGCTTGAAATGATCGAGTGGCAGGGTGAGTTTTTCCGTGACGATCTTTTACAGGATAAGCATGAAAACAGATCTCTTCTAATTCCCCAGTCGTCTCAATTTTTTTGGTTTCACGGAGCTCACAAATCCTTGCGGCTATTCTGCGAGAGAGCCTCTCCTCTCCGTAAGTGAAGAGAATATCAGCGATTTCTTTTTCAGAAAGAGTGTTAAGAAGATCCGCAGCTGTCGGAGTATTTGAGTCTCCATAATTCATCCGCATATCTAAAGGGGCATCAGCACGGAAGCTAAATCCACGCTCCATTTTATCAAATTGGTGAGATGAAACACCAAGATCCATTAAGATTCCTGCAAATTTTCCGTGCATTTGATTCTGTTCACACCAGGCGGGAAATTCAGAAAAGTTCATTGCTAAAAGATTTACTGCCCCTACTTTGCCCCTACTGCGAATATTTTCTTCGCCATTTTTTAAAGCATCAGGGTCCTGATCAGTTGAATAAACCGTAGAACCATGTATGCGGTCCGACAGGGCAAATGTATGTCCGCCGGCACCAAAGGTCAGGTCGGCGAAAAAAAGAGAGCCTGAACTGGTGGAGCCAAGCTCCATCGCGTCCAGGCATTCTTTTAACATTACTGAATAGTGCTTTAGATATTCGGTCATTTCTACTTCAGGACAACTTCTAAAATTTCTTTATGAGAAGGTTTGTGAAGTGAAACATCGGTCATGATGGCGTATTGATTTTCTTTCTCAAATTTTACGGGATTACGAACAAGAGACGGAATCGCTTCTACTACGAATTTCTGGGCCGAGACGTAATTAGATTTCATCACATCCATAATTTCCTGAACCGTACAGTGCTCTTCTTTCCAGCAATCGTAATCTGTTACCATTGCTACAGTGGCGTAGGCCATCCCAGCTTCTTTAGCTAAGAAAGCTTCAGGAACATTAGTCATGCCTATGACTGAAGCTCCAAAACCACGGTAAATTTTTGATTCTGCTCGTGTAGAAAACTGAGGACCTTCGATACAAATGTAAGTCCCGCCTAAGTGAGATGTAACTCCCGCTTTTTGGCAAGCCTCATAGAGACGCTTAGATAAGGACGATTCAACAGGGTTCGCGTTTGAAACGTGACCAACAATTCCTTCATCAAAAAAAGTGCGTTTACGCTGACCTTTGGTCCAGTCTATGAATTGATCAACCATGACAAAATGTTTAGGAGCGTACTCTTCCTGAAGAGATCCAACTGCAGAAATGCTTACGACTGTATCAACACCCAATTTTTTAAGTGCAAAGATATTAGCGCGGTAATTAACTTCAGTCGGTGTGAACTTATGACCGTGACCATGGCGTGGAAGAAAATAAAATGAAACTCCATTTACTTCGCATTCCATGACTTCAGCACTTGGCTCCCCAAAAGGAGTACTGACCTTGATCTGATTTTTAACTTTGATGGCATCAAGTTTGTAAATTCCTGAGCCACCAATAACAGCAACTTTAATATCTGCCATATAATCCTTAAGCCATCATCCCAGTAAGGTCTACGACCTTGCCGAGAGACTTACTCTGTCTTCCTGTGAAGCTATTTGATTCATCTCTTTCAGACTCTTCTTTGCACATAATGCACATTTCAGCAGTCGGACGGGCCATAAGCCGCTCGAAACGTATCCACTCTCCGCAATCAGTACAAAGACCGAACTCTTCCATATCAAATTTCTTTAAAGCTTTTTCAATTTTCTTGCCGTAGAAAACTTCGCGGTTTCTGAATCTGAGCAAATGAGAATTTGTGTAATCGTTAATCGATTGTTCAACTTCATCTCCACCTTCTGGCTTAGAAAGTTCGATGTTAGTTGCCGCACTCAGTTCGTCATTCATCATCAAACTACTTTTTTCTTCTAAAAGCTTTTGCTTAAGGGCTTCCAGTTGTTTTTTAGTAAGCGCTCTAACTTTGTCACCCATGGGGTAAACTCCTCTGAGAATTAACTTATTCCAATCCGCCCTTAATATTGAGCAAGACTGATTTTGATACCATTTTTAGTGTTTCAAATACACCATGCCCTTGAGATGCGATAGCTTCAAAAGCAGGATTTTTTCTTTTATTTAATTGCAGCTGCAAGTCTTCAACTGGCACGATATTTGGCAGATCTCTTTTGTTCCACTGCATAACCATCGGTACTTTTGCTAAATCGTAACCTTGATCTAAAAGATTTTTTTCTAATCCCTGAAACGATTCGATATTAGCTTCCATTCTTTCAACTTGTGAGTCGGCGACAAAAACCAGTCCATCTACGCCTCTTAAAATCAGTTTACGACTGGCCTCGTAAAAAACCTGCCCTGGAACTGTGTACAAGTGAAACCGCGTTTTAAAGCCACGGATCTCACCTAAATCGAGAGGAAGAAAATCAAAAAACAAAGTCCGCTCATTTTCGGTATTGAGCGTAATCATCTGACCCTTATTTTGTGAGCTTGGCTTTTGGTAGATATATTGAATGTTCGTTGTTTTACCACCCAGGCCAGGACCGTAGTAAACAATCTTACAGTTAATTTCTTTAGTGTGATAATTGACGAATGACATAATTAAATTCCACCTAGAGAAAAGAGCCTGTCCATTTCAGCATCAGATATATCCTGAAACAAGTAACCCTGACGCGAAGTCATGACACTCGGTTTAGGAAGAGCTCCGGCCTTCAAAGCTTCAGCTTCAAATAGTCTCTCCATCTCTTCTTTAATCAGAGTAACCTGACGTTTAAGTTGTCCTGGATTGAGGCAATCAGTATAGATGGCCCCTAAAAAATATTTTTTACCATTTAAGGCAAAAGGAAATAAAAAGATTCCCTGAGAAGAGGTATCAAAACCTAAACGGAAATGTTGAACATCATCCTGCTTAGATACTAGATTCATCAATGCTTCTGAGGCTTGCCACACACCACTGACTAAAGCGGCTACTGAAGTTGTTGTGTGATCTTGAGTTGAATCATAAATTGTTATCCCATCTTCTCTTGTCACAAACAACCGAGCTTTAATGCCGGCCAGTTTAGGATCGAGGATATGTTTAACTTTTTGAGTGATAGTTAATGCTTTCATTAAAACCTTTTCCGATTTTCTAAAGCTTTAGTAATCGTCATAGGATCAAGGTACTCAAGACTTCCGCCAATAGGTACACCAAATCCAATACGTTCAACCTGCACTGTTTCTGGCAGTATTGATTTTAGATATGAGCAGGTTGCATCTCCTTCAACTGAAGGATTCACTGCGAGTATAATTTCCTGAATTTCTCGTTTAACTATTTTCTCACGAAGCTCATCCATTTTGAGTTCATCTGGTCCAACACCAAGAAGAGGATTGAGAACTCCACCTAGAATATGAAAAACACCTTTAAAATGACCGCTTTTTTCAATGGCCATTAAATCAGATGCATTCTCAACCACACATAAAGTTTTTAAGCTCTTTCGGTTTTCAGTCTGGCAGATGCTGCAAAGACTATCATCTGCAAACATGCCGCAATCTCGGCAAAGTTTAAGATTCTGAAGTGAGGCAAGAGCTGAACCCACGCTTATAAGCTCAGATGCTTTCCAGTTGGTCATATTCATAACCATTCTGAAGGCAGTCTTCTCCCCAACACCCGGTAAGCGGGTGAGAGCTTCAACTGCTCCTTTAATCACTCCGGGTAATTGAATCACTAAAACATTCCCGGGATATTCATGCCGCCAGTGACTTTTGACTTGGCTTGCTGAACCATATCTTGAGATTGCTTCATCGCCTGATTTACTGCCGTAAAAACTAATTCTTCAAGAGTTGCAACATCGTTAGGATCAACACATTCTTTATTGATTGAAATGCTGAGAAGTTGTTGCTTACCATTGACTTTAACCTTAACCATTCCGCCGCCAGAAGAAGCTTCCACTTCACGGTCGTTAAGTTCATTTTGAAGCATGGCCAGTTTCGCCTGCATCTGTTGAGCTTGTTTCATCAGGTTATTCATGTTCATAAAGGCTCCTAATCGTTTAGTATAATTTTATCAATTTTAGAGTTAAAAATCTTTTCAGCTTCTTTGACAAAAGGATCATTAAGGATTTTCTGTTTTTTTTCCTCTTCCTTATTTCTACGGTCCTCGTCACCAATCTCGACCTTAGTCTTAAAATTCGTATCCTTTCTTTCTTTGTCGCTAAGAAGTTGGGCCTTAAATTCTATCTTCTCAATATTAACTTCGAAAAAATCGGCCAGATGATTTTTAAGTCTGGCGTAAATTTCTTTTTCATCCAGGAAATCTTTGAAAACTTCAGCATCTTCCGGAAAACCAATATTGATTGTTAGCGGTACGATATTGATATCAAAATCTTCCGTTAAATTTCCATGCGCAAGATTTGCTGCAGTTGCCGGAGAAGACGCTCTCAAGTAGTCCAAAAAATCATCCCAGGTTTTAGCTAGTTTTTTTGGAGCTTCTACTTTAAATATCGGCGCATCGCCGGCTTCAGACTTTCCCGCCTGCTTAATCTCCTCAACTTTTAGGTCTTCACCTTTGAGAATTGATCGGCGTAAGCAAACTTTCTGAAGCTGAATCAGGACAACTTTCTCAGGGCTCATACTTGTAAGCGCCCATTGAAAATCTTTGATGAGGGACTCATAAATCCAGAAAAGTTCCGCTATCGAAATACCTTCGAGAGCTTTTTCAGCTATTATGTTTTGTGCAACTAATGACTTTTGATCATCGATAGAATTGATGACTTTGTAAAACCCATCAAGAATCTGATCGCAGAGTTTTTTGAGATCAATATTCTCTTCAATAAGCTGGTTAAAAATTTTGCTGCTGGTTTTTGGCTGGCCAGTAAGAATACTTGTAAGGAGTTCTTTCATCGCCGAAGTTCCGGCCAAGCCTAAGGCTCCAGTAAGGGAATCTTCGTTAATATTTTGAGTTCCAGATAGTCCTAACACTTGATCAAATATTGAGAGAGTATCGCGAACTGAACCTTTACCAAGCTTGGCCAGCTTTTCAGCAATCTTGGGTGTTGAAAATTTTATCCCCTCAGCTTCTGCAATTTTAAGCACATGATCTTTTAAAACATCCACAGGAACATTTTTAAAATCATAGCGCTGAGTACGCGAAATTACCGTGCCTAAGAGTTTTTGGGGATCCGTAGTAGCAAGAATAAATAAAGCGTGTGCAGGTGGTTCTTCTAAAGTTTTCAAAAGTGCATTGAAAGCACTTACAGAAAGCATATGGACCTCATCCACAACGTAGATTTTATATTTTCCACGAGTAGGGAGATAGTTAACGTTTTCAATTAAAGCACGGACATCATCTACGCTGTTATTAGAAGCGCCATCGATTTCGATATAGTCCATTGAATTTCCGGCATCTACATCTCGGCAAGAAGCACAGACTAAGCAAGGGTTAAAATCTGGTTTGCGATTTTCACAACGAATAGCTTTTGCGAATAATCTTGCAATAGATGTTTTACCAACACCGCGAGTTCCGGTGAACAAGTAAGCGTGTGCAAGCTTCTCTTGCTTGATTGCATTTTGCAGAGTTCGTGTAACGTGTGACTGACCGACAACTTCTTCAAATTGTTTCGGCCGCCATTTCCTGGCCAGGACTTGATAGGCCATAAGACTCCAAAAATATAGGTTTTGCGAGTCGGAAAATAGGAGAGATACCCCCTTAAGTCATGGCGCAAGAGCTAAGGATAAGAGATAAAAAAACTGATGTAAGAAGATTTAAGAAGCACGTGTTTTCATAGGGAAAATATGAAAATTTTTAATCCTTCCATAAACCTTTTTCTACGAGTAATTTTTTGGCCATTGTCCGGCTTTCAGGTCCACCAAAAGTTGCTTCAGTTGATTTTTGTTTATCCGTAAAATTTATAACAACCACGTACTGATCTGATTTCGTTTCGAGAAACCCAATCCACCATCCTAGTCTTAGCCCATTATTGTTCTCAGAAGACCCTGAGCCCGTCTTACCTAAGATCCTATTTCCGTTACGAGATCCTTCGGCCACCAGAATATCAATGGTTTTCAGTTGTGAGTCAGAAGTTGCTTTTAACTCTCCTCGCCAAAGTTTCTTCATAAAGCCGACTTGTTCAAAAGCTGAAATCTTTAAAGAATTTTTTTCAGGAAGCTTCGGTAATAACCAGGCGAATTTGATTCCCCCAGACATGTCCTGATTTCCATATTCAAAAGCTGATAGATAATTTTCGATTTTCTGCATTCCAATTTTCGGCGTCAGTTCCTGGGAAAACCAAACCACAGATTCTTGCATCCAGGTGTACGCGGAATGATCTTTATTCCAGACATCCAGGAAACGTTTTTTTCCATCCCATTTGTAACTGGTATTTCTATCAACCAAAACTTTTGAATCAAACCCCATAACTGCAAGTGGAATTTTAAAAGTAGATGCAGGTGGAAAACGTGTTTCACAACGTGATTTATTTCTGATTTCTTCAAACTTATCAGTTTTCAAATTATAAAGAAGAAAACAGACATCTTTACCAGCAAATTCATGCCGGGATTTCGTTGAACAAGAGGTAAAAATAAAAATGAGTAAAAGGCTAAAAAGAATTTTCATGACAAGGATATTAGCAGCAGCCTGAACTCAAACACAACATCCCAAACCGCTACCGTTGCTCCATTCCTGGCCTGGCGGGGTTGACGGCGAAATGCTCATCTAAGACAGACTGCCGACGACATGCTAAACCTACACCTCAAAAAAGTAAAGGTAAGAGTCCGAACTCATTGAGTCAACAGACCTATAAAGACAAGATTAATAGGTTCTAAGGTTTTTGCGGCATAATTGCCGATAAGTACTGTATGCGCGGTATTATATTAATCACATGCATGGCGATCATTTTGTACGGATGTGAAGGGCAGCTCAATGCCATCCAAATAAATGGCGCGATTGAAAGTAAAACTCCAGCGGCGCCCCTTTTAACTTTTGCGGCCGGTTCTTATTCACCTTCCCTAAATCGAGTTCCTAAATTGAAAATTGATGGAGTTGTTGGAGGGTCGGAAGTTAAAATTTTTACCAACAGTGATTGCACCAATGAAATTGCTTCGGCCAATGCACTATCGACTTCGGTTGAAATCACTCTCCCTACTCAGACGCCTGGTCAGCACGACTATTATTCTAAATACATTGTCGCTGGTAAATCTTCGCTTTGTTCACCCGTCTTGAGTTATGACCTTGGAAACTGCCCACCTGAATATGTTGCAGTTCCAAAAAATGAAAACGTCGATGCAAATGCAGATTTCTGCGCCATGAAATATGAGGCAAAAAACGTAGGAGGAGTCGCAACTTCAGAGGCTCCTAATACTCCCTGGATTAATATTCATCAAGTTGATGCTATCGCAGCTTGCGATGCTCTAAATGGAATCAATAGCGTCGTAAATAAATACGCACTGATATCAAATGAAGAGTGGATGGCACTGGCAAGAAACATAGAGGCCACAACTGGGAACTGGGATACAGGAATCGTAGGTTCCGGTCACATGAACCGTGGTTGGAGCCGTGGTTTTTTTGGAGAAGGGGATATGAATACCTGGTTCGCATCGGTATCAGATTCAACCTGCCTCTTTAATCATGCCGTTGATAACTGTGCCCCTGCAGGACCTTTTCATTTAAAACGTACTAATATTCTATCTAACGCTGAGGAAATTTGGGACATTGGTAGTAATGTGATTGAGGTTACAAGTACAACTTTCAATCGAGTTACAGACAAGCCTTATTCATCGGGAGACGGAGCTCTAGTCAACGATTTTAGAACCCTAATTAGCATTGATACTCTTGTTGGCACAAGTGATGTATTCGCCTTGAAGAGATGGGCACCCTTAGGTCACCCAGCCTATGATTCAACTTATAATGTTGGAGAAGTCTACTTAGGTGATACGACTGTTGGTGGAGCGATTGTTCGTGGAGGATTCTATAACGGTGGTATCAGATCAGGAGTTTTTGCCATGGACCTGAGTATTGGTCCTACAGATACATGGTTTGGTATGGGATTTCGTTGCGTCTATCGTCCCTAAATTCCATTCTTTGACATTCCTAAATTCCATGTAACAATTCAAGAATGACCGTCATCAGACACATTCTAATGCTTATCCTGTGTTGCCCATTATTAGCTCGGGCAGAGTCATCTTATATTTTGGAAGAGAAAGAAACAGTTTCAGAACTTCTCTACAACAGACTTAATATCAAACCTATCTATCGCGGATTTCTTAAAGAGGTTTTAGAATTTAACCAATTGAGCGAACAATCTGCGAGAAAACTACGGCCAGGAAAAGTGATCAGGCTGCCGCAAACAATAGAAGAAAAAGTTATTCATACGGAAAGTCATGAAAAAATTGTAAGCCCAATATCTCACCTGAGTTATTACCGGATATCTGGAACATTTTCCAGACTCGAAGGTAAAAGTGATTCAGAATCAGAAACCTCGTTTAATACAAACCTCATTCGTCCTGAACTTGCGTTAGGGCATATGGTCCATACTAACAAAGCGGTATTTTTAGCCGAAGCATCTGTTGGCTATCAGACACTCCAGAATGATGAAAATAGAAAAAGTTCCTCTTCGCTTTGGTTGGGTGAAATTTTCCTAAGGGGACTATGGAAATCCAGCGACAAACTGAGATTCGGACTAGATGGAAAGGTTTCACAAAGCATTTATGTCATTCCCATTGAAGGGGACACCTATAAAGTAAGTTCTCCCTGGCTTGGAACCCTGGGTCCTCGACTGGAGTTTGGTGAAACCAAGATTTTAGGTATTACGGCCAGCTGGAGACCAGATCAAGATGTAAGCGGCGGGGTAATGTCCCGTGGGGCGATGAACTTTTCGGCGGACTTTAGTATTCCTGTTTACACCAATAAAAGACTGTTATTTTCTGGATCTTACTATGATCAGGAAACATCTTTGTATCCAGCTCCCTTGATAGAAATAAAATCGGGTATGGTTTTCCCATTCTAAAGTGGCGGAGATGGAGAGATTCGAACTCTCGAGACGCTTTCACGTCTAAACGCTTTCCAAGCGTTCTCATTCGACCGCTCTGACACATCTCCGCAGAAAGCTAGTAGTCAAATTACAGCTAAGTTTTTGGTTTGTAAACGTTCCGGCGGTCTTTAAAGAATTGAGAGAGAAGTTTTGAGCATTCAAAGTGTTTAACCCCACCCATCATTGAAAACTGGTGATTTAGCCGCTTATCCTGATGGAGATGATAACCCAAACTTAGGGCCCCGCCCTTGCTGTCATAAGTCCCAAAAACGCAACGACCGACTCTGGCCTGGACCATCGCACTTAGGCACATAGGACAAGGTTCTAATGTGACATACAGAGTGCAATCAGAAAGACGCCAGTTTTGGATTTTTTTTCCCGCATCTTCAAGACATAAAATTTCAGCGTGCCCAGTAGGATTGAATTGAGTCTCTTTAAGATTAAATTTTTTTGAGATGATTGCCCCATCAGGAGAAACTAAAACAGCTCCTACAGGAACTTCACTAGCCTTGTAAGCAAGCTCCGCTTCTTCAAGTGCTATATTCATGAACCATAAATGGTCTTGGAGGGTGGCCTTGATCATATCTATTTCAGAGGAGCAAATTTATTGCGAATTTTAATTTTTTTACTTTCATTCCAGTAATTAGTGAGAAGTCTTAAACGTTGCTTTTGTTCGAGATCATTACTCACAAATTTAATACCATAAATAATTGAGCGTCCAATAATTGGCTCTCTCTTAGAGCGAATCTCTGCAAAAAGTGTAAAATTCTGATTTAGAATTTCTAGATTAATCTGAATAGGCTGACCGACCTGAGCATGGTTAAAAAGTTCCATACAAGCAGCTCCCCGCCTTAAATCTGATAGCCGCCCCTTGAACTGAGTTCCATCAATTTCAACTGAGCATTTAATGTCGGCCCTAAACCTGAAATCATATTCCCACCAATGAACTCTTGGAAAATAAAGAGGTGAAGAAATCATGTAACAAGCACAGAATAAAAATATCAAACTAAGAAAGAATAAAAAACCAATCATCGGATGACCAACAATCAAAAAATTCCGAGTCAATGAGACAAAATAATAGATCGCCAGCAATACAGAAATGTTCCAATAGGAATAATAGAGATTTGAGAGAGCATTGTAGTAAAAATTAAAACAGGCCAAAAGTAATATAAATTGAAAGATAAATGAAAAGTTCAAAACTGACTGAGTTATGATCGCCTCTGAAACAAAGCAAACAAGAACCAGTGCAAATTGCAGTAAGGTTAAGAACTTGACCTTATCGTATGAATTTTGAAGATTGAGTTTATTGAACATGCCTTACTTAACGGCATGTTAGGATCTTTTTCAAGGAGAATCCGCTTTTAGTTCAGAAGGTTTAAAATCTGGAACGATCCGCATGGTTTTCCCCTCAGGCGTTAAGATTATTTCACCGGTAAAACGCTTTTTATCGGTTACGTAACAGACCTCTTTAGTCAGGTAGTAGACAGGATCCTGAAGCCAATAATCAAACTGATTTTTGCGTGAATTAAAATTTAGAGCATGAATCGGCCTACGGAGATAAAAGGATAATTTTGAAGCTACCTGGTAGGTGTTGGCCATAATTGGACGGGTACATTTGTCATTAATAGTTCTCGACCAGTCTTTCCACCCGTGAAATTCATGAAGCCTTTTTATAGGCAGAACTTCAGGATTAAACACCAAAAGAAACCGCGAAGAAAAAACAGGGATCAAGGACACAATAAGTAATACCCGGACCCACTTTTTTTCCCATAATGCAGACTGAAGGGTGAGAATTATTAATGGAGGAGTTAAAAATATAGTCCAGTTTGCCTCAAATTTTTTTGAAAACGTGCTGAAAAGAAAAAAGAAAAAAGTTCCAAAACAAATCCATTTGAGTGCTTTTAAAAAACTGTCTTGATTGGGAGTTTTAAAAGTTGTCCACCAAACCAGAGGACCGGCAAATAGACCTGCAAGAAAAACTTGTGTAGCTGAGTAATTCAGCAGACGAATTAAACTAAAATCTACCTTAGGTCTTTCAAAGAAATGATACTTGAGGGTAGAGAAATCATGCTTATATTGCCAGAGCACATGAGGGAGAAATAGCAGAATTGAACCTAGTGCGATTAAGTAAAAGTCTTTTCGTTTTAATAAACCTGGTAATGCCAGAATAGTAAAAAAGACAACGAGAATGCCGTGGTACTTGGAATATAAAAGAAGAGGGATACTCAAAGAAAGACCCACAACAGAAATTGCATCGTGCTTTTCCAAATAGCGTTTTAACAAGAAGCAGTATAGGGCGGTTGAAAATAAGAGAGGCAAATCTGGCAGAGCAAAGAGTCCAGAAAAAGAGGCTAGAGGAAAAGAAAAAAAGAGCATCATTGCAAGCCATCGGCGTGACTTTACGACCATGCCCATAACCAACATGACTGCGCAAAGTTGGACTAAGATGAATCCCATGCGCACCCCGACTTCAGAATGCGGCAAAAATGAGAACAACTTAATGAGGATCGCCACCACCGGCGGATGATCAAAATAGCCCCAGTCCAAATACTGCGAATAAAGCCAATAGTAGGCTTCGTCATGCGCTAGTTCAAAGCCACAGGCAATTAAGACGTGAAGAACCAGGATGAAAAGGAAGGAGAAATTAAGGATTTTCGTCATGTTTTTTTATGGTATAAATAATATCTAACATACGCCAAGGATTTTCATTTGATTAGCTTAGATAAAGCTATTGTAATTGTCCCTACTTATAATGAAATTTCGAACATCGAAAAGATGCTTGAAACTTTGCACAGACTTCACCCAAGTCTGAATATACTTATTATCGACGATGGGTCCCCTGACGGAACAGCTGGCGTTGTTAAGAAATTTCAAGAGAAAAAATCCAACCTCTTCATTCTCGAAAGAACTGGTAAGCTTGGTCTGGGTACTGCCTATATCAAAGGTTTCCGTTGGGCCCTTGAAAAAAACTATGAAGCAGTGATTACGATGGATTGTGACTTTTCTCACGATCCAGAAGCTATCCCTACATTTACCGATAAAATTGGTGCGTATGACCTGATTGTTGGCTCCCGGTACATCGGTGGTATTCGAATCATGAACTGGCCAATGCAGCGTCTATTGTTGTCCTATTTTGCTTCGATATACGCACGCACCATAACAGGAATTCCCTTTTCGGACTCTACTGGCGGCTTTAACTGCTATAGCCGTAAGGCATTATCATCGCTCAATCTCGATAAGATATTTTCTATCGGTTATGCCTTTCAAATTGAACTCAAATACAAAATTTGGTCTCTGGGACTTCCAAGCATAGAAAATCCAATTACATTTTATGAAAGAACAGTTGGAAAATCTAAAATGAGCCGAAAGATAATCGTTGAAGCTGTAATCAATGTTTTCAGACTGCGGATTAAAAAAATATTTGGAACTCTTCAGTGATCGAAAATATTCAGAGTCTTGATCTAAAACTGTTTCTAATCTTAAATTCTCTCAATACACCATCGCTCAACCCAATTATGGTGTTTTTTTCAAGTACTCTCATATGGCTTCCTTTTATCGCTTACATGCTTTATTTATCCTATGAGCAATTGGATAAGAAATCTTTCTCTCTTTTTCTTTTGTTCCTACTTTTAGCCCTGGTAGCTTCTGATGTGACTTCTTCATATTTGTTAAAAAATATTTTTCAAAGGCTCAGGCCTTGTAGAATCGCTGAAATTAAATCACTTATTAATAGTTTTGGACAAAAATGTGGAGGCAAATTTGGATTTGTTTCCTCTCATGCGGCAAACTCGGTTTGTATTCTAGTGTTTAGTTTTACCGTACATCATTTTAAAACAGCGAAATTTCACCTGCTATGGCTTTTGCCGGCAGTTGTATGCTTTAGTCGAATATACCTGGGTGTCCATTATCCTGGAGATATTTTGGGAGGACTACTTGTAGGAAGTCTTTGGGGATTAACTCTTGGTTGGTTTTTCAGAAACCGTCACCTACGGGGCAAGTCGACCTAGAGTCCAGCTTTGATCAAGTTTCTCGTAGACAATTCTATCATGCAAACGGTTCTCTCTTCCCTGCCAAAATTCAAAATAATCTGGCGTTATGCCATAACCACCCCAAAAATCAGGTCTTTCCAAAGTTTCTGAATTGGCATTTTTTTTCTCAGTTTCAAAAAAGTATTTCTCGAGTTCGGCCCGGTTAAAAACTTTTTGACTCTGAGGAGATGCGATCGCTCCTAACTGACTACCACGGGGACGTTTTTGGAAGTAGTCATCAGAAAGATGAGTATCAACTTTGCTCAATGTCCCCTCGATCCTGATTTGTCTTTGGAGGGGTAACCACAAAAAAGTCATCGAAACATGCTTGTTTTGTTCAAGCTCAACGCCTTTAGAGCTTTTGTAGTTGGTATAAAAGACAAACTGGCCCTCATGTATCCCCTTAAGAAGAACAACACGAGCACGAGGCCGATTATTTGAAATGGTTGATAGAATAAATGCATTGGGCTCATCACACTTTGCTTTCACGGCCTGCTCAAACCAGCTATCAAATTGAATTTCAGGATTTTTATCACAGTCAGATATATCTAAAGCCGCCTGGCGGTAGCTTACTCGCAAATTTTCAAGAGTCTGATTTATGTCCATGGACTAATACTAAGATCTTCTCACCAATCTGTCCAAACCAAAGCCTGTGCGCTCCTCAGCAAGTCCCCATACAGCATGCAAGACTCCTGGAATTATCCCAAACATCGTCAGGACCACATTGACGAAAAATCTCTGTCCGAATCCGGACTGAAGAAGCACGCCAATGGGTGGCAAAAAAACGGCAGTTAGAATTTTTATCATCTACTTACTCCCGGTTAAAATGTAATTTTTGAAGTTATCAACAATGATAAAAGCTTTTTCTTCAGGATCAGTCACACCTTCAAAAAATCTATCAATTGCATTTCCCGAATCATCCATAATCGTTTCTTTAAAACTTTGAAGGTTTGCCAATTCAACTGGATCAACAATCTCTTTTTCTACTTCCTGAATAAATCGAACGATAAAGGCCTGGATAGTTTTATAAACAAGTCTTGCGGTTAAGGCATGTCCCAAGGCCCGCTTTCCTTTTCCCAAGGCCAGAAGCTTTGTATCTCCTAAACCCACGTCATAGGCCGAAGAGAGAGCAAATTTGCTCAACCCAGCGAGAACCTTCATGCAAAATTTTGTTTTTTGTTTTTGGTCAGGAAGCTTATCCAGCTCTTCCATTAATTCTTGTTGAAAAATCTTGAATCCATCATTAAGTCTTCTGGGAAGCTCACGGACTAATATTGCCGAGCCTTGAAGAGATGTCTTTATTCCGTGAAACTTCTCTTTAATCGTACTTTTTGGCTTAAAAGAAATTAAGTCACCTGTCATATCTTTGAGGATATTTTTAAAGTCTTCTTTCACCAAAGATGAAAAAAGACTCTGACTTTTAGTTTTAAGAACAAATTTCATCGACTCAGCTAAATTCACGTGAGCTCCAGGTTCGATTTCCTATAATGCTACAGGAAAACTTACACTAAGTATCCATGAGTTGTTTTTTAGTTCAACATCATCAAGATCGCCACTTCCAAAAATTCCGGCATCTTCAATCTCAGTGTCGTTGTATGTAATCATCTGGTACTCAAGGTTAAGACTTACGATGCCCAGTTTAATACCGCCACCTAGTCTATAACCTCGACCATCAGTAAACTTCTGGTCTACGCCTTCATCTTTCTCAGGGTTAAGTTCAGCTCCTAAGATATAAGATCCCCAAAAACGTAATCCTAGTGCTGTTGGCATTTGTACACCAACAACTGGGCCATAGTTATACGCTGATGATTTTACATTTTGATCTAAACTGGAATCTTCAAAATTTGGTAAAGAATACCGACCATCAACCCCAATAAAAACTGATTCATAAACATGAAATCCTAATCGCAAACCCGCACCAAAACCATCTATGTCCCCAGATGAGTCATCAAGTGGCTCTTTGTAATCAATCTTTGATGAACCATTTTCATAAGTCAGAGCTGGCTCTAAAAAAAATCCACCTTTATCGGCGGCATGAGAAACAGCACATAGATTTAAAAACACAAAAGCTAGGAACAACATCTTCTTCATTTCATTCTCCTGAATATTGGTGAAGGTTTCACAAAATTAACAATTCATTAACAAGTTGGAGTGAGTTACTTAGGTTTATCTAAACCTAGATTCCTTAAGTGCATGGATGATGCCACACATGCAACTTATTCATTTTCATGGTACACTTGCCTCAATTACTCTTGTCAGTGGGTAATTACGCCTCTATATTTCGACAAAATGCCCATCCAAGGATGAATAGCCCCATGAAGCTAAAAAATACTTCAACTATCGTTTTAATCGATGATGACTTAGACCTATTAGATCTTCTCAGCAGTTTCTTCAAGCAACGTGGATACAAAGCGATTGCATTCAGTAATGCCGAAGAAGCATTAATTGAAATTGAAAATAAACGCACAGAAGCTGATGTGGTTATTTCAGATCTCAAACTACCCGTCATGTCTGGTATGGAATTTATCAAGCGCACTCGTAAGTCTATACCTAGTCTCCCCATCATTCTCATGACGGCAGAAGGAAGTGTCGAAACCGCGGTTGAAGCAATTGAAACCGGCGCTTATGATTTTGTTCTAAAACCTCTGCATATTCCTCAGTTGTTAATCTCTGTTCAGAGGGCCCTTCATTTGAATGAGGTCCAGACCGAAAATACAAATTTAAAAAGTTTGTTTCAGGGTCAGGATTTTATGGGTCTTAAAGGGGTCATTGGTAAAAGTCAGGGTTTTAAAAAAGCAATGGAACTTGCTAAACGAGTTTCATCAAGCCAGGCCAATATTCTAATCAGTGGTGAAAGCGGATCTGGTAAAGAAGTTATTGCTAAAGCTGTCCATGAGCTTGGAGATAAAAAAGATGGACCATTTATTGCCATCAATTGTTCTGCCATACCAGAAAATCTTCTCGAGTCAGAACTTTTTGGTCACGCAAAAGGTGCTTTTACCGGGGCCAATGATAAAAAAATTGGACTTTTTGAAGAAGCAAACAAAGGCACACTTTTTCTGGATGAAATTGGTGATTTAAGCCTGCCACTCCAGGCAAAGCTGTTGCGAGTTCTTCAAGAAAGAAAAGTTAAACGTATTGGGGAAAACCAATACAGAGACATTTCCGCTCGTATAATCTGTGCTACTCACAAAGATCTTCGCAAAGAAGTCTCGGAAGGTAAGTTCAGAGAAGATTTGTATTTCCGATTAAACGTTATCCCTATCTACATGCCCCCTTTAAGAGAGAGAAGAGATGACGTTCTTCCCCTGAGTGAATATTTTCTAAAAAAATTCTCACTAATGAACAACGTCTCAGTGAAAGGCTTCTCAAAAGAGGCAATACAAAAACTTGAAGGTCACGAATGGAAGGGTAACGTTCGTGAACTAGAAAATGCCATCGAAAGAGCTGTTGTGCTGGCCACAAGTGATATCCTTCAGGCCGAAGATCTTCCAACTGAAGATGTATTCAAAAAAGATGTGCCTCAAAATGAGGAGAGCTTTTCCAAGAAGGGTTTGAGCTTTGAAGACGATAAGCCAGTTACTCTGGACGAGTTATCCAAAAAATATATTCAGCATATTTTTGATAAAAATGGTGGGGCCAAAGAGCAGACGGCAAAGGATCTTGGAATTGACCGCAAAACCCTTTACCGTAAACTTAAAGAAATGAATTTAAACTAAGAATGCTTGTGCACCCATTCTGAAAATTCCTTTAAGGCCGATTCTAATGTAGGTAGATCATGGGCCTGAGCGGCCGATTCCATTTTTTTCCCAATTGCCGATAGATCGGGATGGCCAAAAGTTGTGCCGTTTCCCTTTAGCTGATGCCCTACTCTTTCAATTTCGTCATAACGAAGATTTTGAAGGGAAGCTAGGCAATCTTCCAGATCCCTTTTTCGTCGCTCTATATACCGTTGCATGATCTCGTTTGGTACTTCCATGACCAGATTTTACCCTTGTTTGAATTGTTGATCGAAGAATTTGTAAAAAACTGCGGTAAAATCAAGTTTATCGGCATAATTCCCCGTAAATCGCGACAATAAACCCCGCACAAACCAGAAAATAAATCCAAGTACTTAATATTTAAAGATTAAGGGTTGGCATTTGCTGTGCTTGTAATCAAATCGTGATGCGAGCAACGTTTGATCAAAATTGATCAACGCACCTCTCCTCAACAATTTTTCGTTCACCTACCTGCAGAATGAAAGCTTGCATCGACCCCGCCAAGAACTACACCCGCTGAAACCTTTCCTAATTACCACCCTGTTAAAAGCAGGGTGGTCATCTCTTTACTTCATGCTAAGTTACCGCGCATGAATCTCATACCTGAAATAAAACCCGGCCAGTCGCTTGAACTTCTAAAAGAACTCCATATCCTCACCCGTGATGGAAAGATTAATCAGGATAGTCGTAGAAAGCTTAAGCAAGTCTATCACCTCTATCAGTTCATCGAACCACTCCTAAAAGATTTAAAAGCATCTGGGGATGACATAAGTGTTGTTGATCATGGTGCGGGTAAATCTTATTTGGGTTTTATTCTCTACGATTTATTCTTCAAAAGTATGAGTGACGGCGAAATCTATGGTATCGAAACACGGGAAGAGCTCGTTAAAAAATCCCTGGATCTTGCAAAAAGATTAGCTTTTCCCAGGATGAAATTCTTAAATCTATCAGTAGAGGAATCAACAAATTCTCAACAACTTCCATCATCAATTGGAATGGTAACAGCACTTCATGCCTGCGACACCGCTACAGACGATGCAATTGAATTCGGACTTAAGAAAAATGCTAAGTATTTTGTTCTCGTACCCTGCTGCCAGGCAGAAGTCGCAGCTGAATTTCGGAAGACGAAGGGTAAAATGTTAGGGAAAAGTTTTTTCACCGAGATTTGGCGCCACCCTATTCATACAAGAGAGTTCGGCAGTCATATAACAAATGTTATGAGGTGCCTCAAATTAGAATCTCAAGGTTATCAGGTGACAGTAACTGAACTTGTTGGTTGGGAGCATTCTATGAAGAATGAACTCATCATTGCTCAATATAAAGACTTGCCCCGAAAAAATGCTAAAGACAAATTATCAGCATTGATTGAAGAATTAGGGTTGAGTGGATTAGAGAAAAGATTTTTAAATGATTAAAAACTAACGGGCACAGGGCCCGTTAGTTTAATTTGTAGCTTACTTCAGTGTTATTATTGATTTTATACTCAGTAAACTTATTAAAACAATCCATTCGTCCTTTAACTAATTTACAAGACCTCTCATTTTCACCTGAGTTCACCTTGTTGGGATTAGATATAAGAACTCCAAGAAAAAACAGAGCACAAAGAGTTATCAAATAATGGACCTTTATGTTCATTATAAACTCCATGGATGTTTAGTGCTTGTTGATCATTTTACGTCCAGTAACCATACTTGCAACGAAACTAATAACTGCAAGAATTAAGAAAACAAATAATAGTGTTTTTCCGATATCAAGTGATAAGCCTCCAATACCGTTGGCGCCTAACAGAATTGCTACCAATCCTAGAACAAAAAATGCAATTGCTGCTCGTAACATATCTTACTCCTTAGTTATGCTGGAAGACTCTTCCTGGGTTTCATGAAGCACGTCCCGTGCCAAATTTTTGAAATCCCGAAATTCATATCTTACCTGTTTACCTATTCTGAAGAGGGGCAAACTTCCTCCTGGGAATAGTCATTGTGACTCAATTATTTTGAAATGATTAAACTCGTGATGCTACGAACATTGGCCTTACTGGCGAGAAAATCTTTTAATAAATCATAACCCTGAGCAAGATCCTCACGCAGTTTAAGGATGTCTTCACGAATAACGTTATATTGTTGATTTAGGGAGCTAAAGACCTCATTTTCTTCATTGTTATCAACGCTGTCATTTGTATGTGAGGCATTAGCTTCACCCTGTTCCTGATGCTTTCTGCTTGCCTCAGCTAAGACTTTTGCTGCATGTGTGCGTCTGTTGTTATCTATTAGTTTTGAAGTCGTCATTTCAACCCCTCCTGGTGGTGTAAGATGAATATCCTAAGCGTCTCAATTGCAAACCTCAGACCAAGTTTGGCACATGGCTTGCTAATTTCGTGGCATGGATAATGCTACTTAATTCCCAACCAGGAGGGTCATATGATGAACCAAGAACAAATAAGTGGAAAATGGACAGAGATTAAAGGTGGAATTAGAAATCTTTGGGGAAAAATTACTGATGATGAATTGGAACAAGCAAAAGGAAACATACAATCTGTTTCGGGAATTGTGAAACAGAAATATAGTGAAACGTCAGAGTCAATTCAGACCAAATTAGATTCCCTTATGGATTCATTTGATAATGATACGGACAAGAGCTTAAAACTTAATGACGGAGAAAGTTCATTTGAAAGAAGTCCAACTGATGTGAGGACTTCTCAAGTATCTCAAAACCAGGACAGTACTCAGGATCTAAAAACCCGGAGTGTAGAAAGAGCAAAATTTGATACATCGATTGGCGGTGCTATAAACACTAAACAGGGAATAGCCTCAAACGAGGACAATGCTGATTTAGTAGATGAAGAAGGGGCTGACTCTACACTTCATTTTACCAAGGACGATGAAAATCAAACTGAATCTTTGCCTATTGATGAGCGGTCAAATTTTTCTAATGCCGAAGACAAAATTGCACGACACTAAAAATTAATTGGAGTGGGCCTAATCGCCCACTTCAACTTTTCCTTCTGGAAGATATTTAAGGTTTATACCAATTCCAACTCCGCAGTAAGCCCTAATACCCTTATCAATAGACATAAAATCTTTTTGAAATCCTAAATAGGGAACAAATGAATACGAATCATTTGGATGTTTTAAAAAATTTTGACCATATGAATAGGTGAAGGTTTTTGTTATTTGAGGACTATTACTATCTATCACTTGAAGTTTGTAGCCTTGATCTGTAGGCTCCATCAGTAATACAAGAAATGCATGAGACTCTACACCTTTAATCTGTGCCATGATCCAAATTGGTTGTGGTGAATCCTGGTATTGCTCGTACAAAGAATCCATCCGACTTTTCATCTGGTCTATGGGTAATTCATATCTTCCGGAAATTCCACGAATCCATTGTTGATTAATAAATCCATCCTCTCTCTGCCAAGCTTCAAGAGTTAATTGTATTTCTTTTTGGTATGCAGAACTAAATGACAAAAAATTTGCATGACCGGGTATTTCTACTACCTGGTTCATGGCCTTGAGTTTTTTTAGTATTCTACTAAGTTCAATTTTTGTCGGTGCTGGTAAATCGGGTTTAAAGTCTGTGAGATAAGCCGATGCCCGTTGGAGGCGGTTATGCCACCAGCAAACTCCGCCGTTGAAGAGACCACCCTGATTTTTAAAACTAATTCTGGATTCTCGCAAAGAGAGGTAATCGAAAATCCCTCCCTGGAGTCTTTCACAGAGTGGTTGGGCAAAAACTGAAAAGGAGAATAAATACAAGAGGAGTAAGAATTTTTTCATGCCAAAAGGATAGGTTGACTAAACTTCAATGGGAATAGTTTATTTTCTTACAGTGAGACAATATTAGAGCTCCGATGACCATCTATACCGGCACATCGGAGCATTTATAAACTTAATTTTAGTTCTGTCTATTATTCGAATTTTTTAATTGTGTTTTTACTTCTTCAGTTTTTTGAGAAAATTTAGAAAGAATATTGTTCAATTTTTCCTGAACCTCTTCTTTTTTTGCTCCATATCTTTGCTGAATAAGCCCTGAGATAGAAGTGAGATTTCCAGAAGATGTTTCTAATTCATCATCTGTCATTTTACCCCATTGAGTTTTGATTTCGCCCTTAATTTCGGCCCATTTGCCTTTGAGAATTTCTTCGTTATACATGTTGCCTCCTTGGCGTTTGGTCTTAGGACCTATAGATGCACAACTTCGGCCAAAAATTCGAAATGTGATGTTCACATGTTAAAGACTTACCTGTTTAAAACGGGACTTATTTACCCGTCTAAATGGGTCAATAAAGAACAAATAAAATTCGAAGCGTCATTAAATACTTGAAATCCCAATTGGAATAAACGGCCCGCTTGTTGCTTAATGAGTTATGAGATTAACGACCCAAGGGAGATGTTATGTTGAGAGCTGCTATCGCTTTTTTTGTTTTAGGCTTACTAAGTATGATCTTAGGAGCTTATGGAGTTGCCGGGCTCTCTATTGAGATCGGGAAAATACTATTAGCTGTGTTCCTTATTTTTGCTGTAATCAGTTTTGTTGCCGGTTTAATTACTGGAAGAAAAACTCGTCTACCATAAACCTAACTAACAGGAGACCATATGAAATTTTGTGCAATGATTCTCGCTCTTTCTTTTCTCTCACTTAGTGCCTTTGCTGATGAAACAGTAAAAGATAAAGCTAAGGAAGCAGCCAACGACACAAGACGTGGAGCTAAACAAGCTATGCGTGCTACTAAAGATGCCGCTTGTCCAATTGTTAACGGCAAAGTTGAGTGTGCAGTTCAGAAAACGAAGCATACGATTCAAAAAGGTGCTGATAACGTTGAAGATGCAATCGATTAATTCAAAGTTTAAGAAAAGGGGGATTTATCCCCCTTTTCTTTTTTCACTGAAGGTACTCTATGAAACGATTTCTAGTCCTTCTTTTTTTAGCGGTTGGGTGCAGTTCAAAAACTCCTTCTTACCATGCCTCTGATGTCTCACAAGAACTCAAAAAAAACACTACTCAGCTTAGTGCGATGGTGAAAATCGTTGAAGATGATTATCATCAAAAATTGAAGCATTATCAGAATTATGCTGTTCAATTAAACAACAAAAAAACTTTCATCCTTCAGGATCTGAAATGGAGACTCCAGGACTTAAAATCAAAAAAAGATGCTGTGGTCGTTAAATCAGATCAAATAAGTTTGATGAACAATAGATTGTTGATTGAGCTCAAAGAGCAAAAAATTATCAGTCGCCGAGACCCTTCATATACAAAAATTGAATCTTTTTCAGAAGCAATCTCAAACGAGGCAAGCATCCTTTACGGTGAATATTTAAAGTACAAATATGCATCTGAGGAATTCAGCCGATTTGCTATGTTTTCGGGAAGCTCCTTGAAGAAGACTACTCAGATAAGAAACCTTAAAAAATCTAATTAATTTCAACTAGTTAGCCACTAAGTTTAATAAATTAAAGATTACTCATCTGAAAGTCGATAGGCATACAAGTTGATTTGATAAAAAGGTAAAAAATGGCAGGGTCAGTAAAAGATAAGACGATTGATGAGCTGAAAAATTTTTCAGAAACGTCTAAAACTACGGCTGGATCTGAACCCATGTCTAATGAGGTCGTGGCTAATCTTACAGCTGAAGGAGCCATTGACGATGACAAACTTCTTGTATTTTACGATGAGCAAATTCTGGAAGAATTACAGATTACTCAAGAAGAATTGTCCGAGCTAACTCAAGAAATTCATATCGAAGCTTATTACGTATTAGCTAATGATCCTAAAAAGTATTCATGCCAATTTGAAAACTTTCTTGAACAAGATCTTTGTGTTCTCACCTACCACGACAATGTCGTTGTAGGAGATACTATCGAAATCAATCTAAGTTTTGACTACGGAAAGAATAGCGCTAAAATTAAAATATCCGGTTGCGTGAGAGAGTCACATCTTGCTGACACTTCTCAATACATCAACATCGATATTCCAAAAGAATCAGTAGATTTTTTTGATAGTTTCTTAAATCTTAATCGAATGAGACAGAAAAACGTGACAGCATTTTTGAAGCTTGCCAAAGGCGCGTGATTATTTCTTGATGTGAAAAGTCTTTTTCCTAACAAATCCGCCTGCAATTTCAGAGTCCACTTTTTCAAAATCAATCTTGATCCCATCCTTATTTTTTTCAACGCGAATCTGATCAGACTCATCATTTCCTTTTGTGCTAAAAAGGGCAGTAATGCTTGCCTTCGGAAGTGATCTCTTGGTATCGCAAATTAAGCGGCGGTAATAAAACTTGTTCAAATCCACTTCACCTAACTCAGTAAAGTTGGAAAGCAGTAAAAAAATACTTGTCCCCTCATCCTGCGATTTAATCCCGGTAGCAGCTTCTAATGTCCCTGAGATTTTAGACGGATCAGCCACAAGGATATGACCCAAGCTTGCCACCTGAGACCCCTTATTAACCATCACAATACCACTGCAGGGCCTCAGGCCCTGGGTACTTAAAATAGGTGACTGGTTTGTAGATGAATATGTCTCCATCTTAACTTCTATATCATCTGCCTTCTCGGTTAGGATTTTACTTAGTAACCGGTCAGAGCCCCGGTATCCCGCCAAACTCGAGGCGTCTTTTCTGAAGTCGCAACTAATTTTTTTTTGAACACATTTATCAGATTCGTATGAGCTGAAAAGGCATATCTCGACTGAAGAAGGCATAGGGGAAGTTTCGTCATCGATGCAGAGTTGGGAATTGAGACCCTCTAAACTTCCCAAGGCGCTTGAAACACTATCATTGAGCAATAGAGCTACATCAGGACCCAAAACTTCTGCTTGAGCTGAAGACAAGATCGTAGCCGCCAGAAAAAGTATGGATAGGAAGTGGTACAATTAATATCCCATGGATTCAAAGTTGTTGATATCTGTATCACAGAATAGGAAATGGGGAATCTTAACTCTTAATGGTGGTTCA
>DLGL01000022.1:0-39536 GCA_002482685.1 Bacteriovoracaceae bacterium UBA7695
CTACTGGCTTGGTAAGAACCATTGTGCAGCCAGCATCCATACAGCGATCAGCATCTTCACGACTGGTATAAGCTGTAAGTGCAATAATTGGTCGTGCGAAACCAGATTTACGCAGCTCGCGCGTAGTTTCGAGACCATCCATGCCTGGCATTTGTACGTCCATTAAAATAGCGTCGAAATTTCCTGCCTCTACGGCTTCAAGCGCCTTGTACCCACTCAGCGCACTGACGACGTCGGCCTCAGAATCTTCTAAAAATTTGTGAATGAGGTCATGGTTGTCTTCAAGGTCATCTGTAACCAATATCTTTTTGCCCACTAATGTACCTGGTCTCAGTGTTGTTTTATTCTCATTAAAACCAATCAATGTCTCTTGGCTTTCATCTACGGTGAGCGGAGCTAGCTTCAACACAACAGTAAATAAGAATGTTGAGCCTATTCCCGGCTCAGACTTTTCAATCACGATGTCGCCGCCCATAGCTCGAGCCAATTGGCGTGAAATCACAAGGCCAAGGCCGGTACCGCCAAAACGTTTTTTAGTTGAGGCATCGGCCTGACTGAATGGCTGAAATAGATTTTCAGCTTGCTCTTCGGTGAGACCAATTCCCGTGTCAGTTACACGAAACTCGACCATCATTTTATCACCGGCTGACTTCGAATTGAGATCAACAGTGACAAGACCGGCTGTAGTAAATTTAATCGCATTACCCGTCAGGTTAATAAGAACCTGTTTCAAACGAGCCACATCACCTACCAAGCGGATTTTAGAATCAAAGTGAGTATTAAAGTTCAACTCAATTTTTTTCTCGAGGGCGCGCAAGAGAAGTGTCGAGTTCAAGTCACGAATCATCTCTTCTAAACAGAACGGAGAATTTTCAAGCTCAAGTCGGCCGGCCTCAATGCGTGAGATATCTAAAACTTCATCGATAATTTTTAAGAGTAATTCGCCATTACGTTGAATCGCATCGGCGCACTTTTCTTTTTCTTCTTGGGTGATGCCATCATTAGTTGCAAGAATTTCGGCAAAGCCCATGACCGCTCCGAGCGGAGTACGAATTTCGTGAGACATATTAGCTAGAAATTCAGTCTTAGTATGATTGGCTTGCTCAGCATCTAGTTTTGCTTTCTTAAGCTGCTCAAGCAAGTGACGCACTTGATACTGTTTTCGACGAGCTCGAAGTGCCACTTCAACGGCACGCACTAACGTCAGTCTTGAAAATGGCCGTTCAAGTAATGATATGTTACCACTTTGTGAGAAGAGCTCAGTGGTGCGAACGACATCTGCACTGGTCAACATAACAATCGGAATATCTGACCAGGCCTCTTGACGAAGTAAAGCCGCTTGAAACGTTTCAATGCCATCAGAAGTAATGGCTTCTTCAGATACAACTATAGCTCCGCAGTGACCATCTACTCGATGAGCCAGATCCAGTAAGCTTTCACAAGCCTGAGCCGAAATCCCAGCGCTTTTTAACACATCTACAGCCATCATCGCATCGTTAAAAACCGGTGCGAGAACAAAAACTGATTGTGATGTCTGAGCGTCAAGCCAACTATTCATTATGTGCTTTTATCTCTCTTTCATTAAGCCCAAGATACTTTGGGACTCCGGTGAAAATACCTGAGAAATTTTCGAGAATTTCGCCGACTAAAATACCGCCCTCACCAATTCTAAGTTCACGAAGTGTTTCTTCGTGTGTGCCGGTTCGCTTTTTAGTAACTGAAATTGCTTTTTTAACTTTACCGAACGCTTCATAGAATCGAGTGACGATAACAGAATCGGCCAAGTAAGTTAGATCGAGTGGAGTCTGCATATGGCCCATGATGCCGGCTTGCGCGAGTATGATCAGTGTCACTATACCTTTGCTGCCTAAATATGAAAGAAGCTCGTGAAGCTGAAGCATTAAGAAACCTTGTTCGGGCATGGCGTGAATATAGCCATTTAAACTATCGATAATAACAATATCTAACTTTTGATCATGGACTTCTTCGCGCAGAAGTGCGGTGAATTGACCGGGCGTCAGTTCGGCCGGATCAATTTTACGAAGTGTAATTTGCCCAGACTTCAGATGTTTTTCTAGATCAATACCAAGTGCCGAGGCTCGTGTTATTAAATTAGTAGGACTTTCTTCGAAACTATAAATACCAACTTTTTTACCTTTGTTGGCGCCCGCAGTCGCGAATTGAATACCGATCGTAGACTTACCCGTCCCTGCAGGGCCAAGTAAAAGGTTGCTTGTGCCACGATCAAGTCCGCCACCTATAAGACTATCGAGAGCTTTTATGCCGGTTGAAATACACTCTCGGGTGAAATTGCCGGTGTGTTCAGAGGCCACAAGTCGAGGAAAAATGTGAATGCCAGATTTTTTAATCAAATAATCATGCGTACCGCTACGGAACTCAACACCACGCATTTTCACTATGTGAAACTCACGGCGATCGACGCCGTAACCGGCACGAACTTTTTCTAAAAATAAAACCCCGTGAACAATACTCTGCACATGCAGGTCGCCAGCTTCGGCAGTCAGATCATCTAAAAAAAGAACGGTCGCACCGCGACCTATAAAGAACTGCTTAAATGCCAACATCTGACGCCGGTATCGTAAAGAGCTATCAGAAAGTAGGCGCAATTCAGAAATAGAGTCGAAGACGATTCTTTGTGGGTTCACTTCTTTAATTTTATCTAAAACAACATTAATAGTTTTAGAAAGTTCGACTTCAGAGGTGTGAAAAAGAGTATTTTTATTGTCGCGACCCAGCTGTTCAGAAATGGCTGAAATTTCAAGGATATGAATACCATCTAAATCCCAGTCATGTGATGCCGCTACCATATTTAATTCAGATGTAGTTTCTGAGAATGTTATATAGAGTGTTCTTTCACCAAGTCGCGTACCTTCCATAAGAAATTGCATCGAAAGAGTAGTTTTGCCCGTGCCAGGTTTACCTTGAAGTAGGTATAGGTTGTGGCATGGTAAGCCACCTTTTAAAACATCATCTAAGCCGGGAACACCTGTTGAACATCGAGTTGCCAGGTTCTTTGAATTCATTACTACCTCCGCTAATTACAACTTCAAAACCTACTGAAGTTATATAGGCGTTTAGCAACGGCTGCACTTTATTTGAGACTTTTTGGCACAGTTGGTGAATATCTTCAAATGATTGTGAAGATATCCTAACAAAATACGCTACTAAAAGATCGTATGACTAAGGCATCACGTCAGTCGCAGGCAACTGCCCTTCGGTGCTACCTAATGTTTCATATAAATAATCGTGTTGAGCTTCAAGACGATCTACAACAGCAGGAATTTTTACGAAATAAAAATTCTCCCAATTGCTTGAAAAAGCCGTGCCGGTGAGATTGCCCGCGCCAACAAAAGCGGCTTTTTGGGTCTCAGATTTAAATACGATATACTTGTTATGTTGAAGTAGTTTTTGATTATGATTGGTTTGCAAGTACTTCACCTTTGCGCCAGCCGCCTCGAGTTTTTTTACTACGATATTTTCGTGACGCGTATTCGGGTTATTCACCCAGTAAATGTCATCATCAAATAAAAGCTTAAGACGAAAATTTGAAGCAGTAGCTAATTTTGCGGCCAGTGCATCTGTTAATTTATTAAAACTAAAGCGGTGAGACATTAGTTTAATTTCATCTGACCACGAGATCGCATCAGCAATAGCGTTAAAAGCCTGAGTGCCTAAGCCAGGAACGAAAAAGACTTGAATGTCTTCTTCGGGTGTAGCTCGAATAGTGGCTAAACAAGATTTCATGTATGTTTTGAATTCTGCGCCTGTATTGGCGTAATTAATTTCGCCGTTCATTAAGCAGAGATGGGCTTGAGCAAAGTAAGAGTGGCGGTGAGTAGTAATAAAATGCCAGTTCTCGTGGTGGAGCAAAATGCCGCTTGTCATATTGCCACTACCAAAAGAGACTTGAAACTCGATATCTTCATGTGAATTTGGATTTACGATAAACACTTTATTATGGGCAAAATCGATGCCTGGTACGTGCCCACGTTGAAAAAACTCAAAATTATCTTGGCCGCAGGCTTCAAGTTCTAGCATGCGAGAGGTTTCAGTCTCTTGATCGATAACGATTTTAACTTTCACATTTCTTTGAGTCATGGCTGCGCACAGAGCTTGAGTGATCGGCTGGCTCGAAAAAGACAAATAAGTCATGAAAATTTCTTTAGTCTTCTCTTGCCCGATCCACTCGAGAAGTTTTTCTGAAGGAGTACCGGTGCGGTTTAAATTATTTGCGGCATCGGCAGGTTTGCAGAATGCATTTTTTGGTTTTTCGTAAATAAGTTGACCATCTTTTGAAATCACAGGCTGGGCGTATCGGTAAGTTTCGCAAATCGGATTAGTGAAGCGAACATCATAATCATAGGGTCTATAATCTTGCATGCGGGCCGCATTGGTTACGGACTGAGTAAGAAATAAAGCAAAAAATAAACCGATTTTTGAAATGGACTTCATCGAAGGCCCCCTTGATGGGACTTGATTAGTTGAAAAGCTGCATAATAGCCACATCATATTGTTATTCGCTGCATGTATGACGAAAAAATTTGACCCTAGCAATGACAAGGAATAGTTTTGCCCCATGAAAACTAAAGCTTACGCCGCCTTTGACGAAACTTCTCCGCTTAAACCATTTGAATTCAACCGTAGAACACTGACTGCGCACGATGTTCACGTTAAGATACTCTATTGTGGTGTTTGCCACTCTGACTTACATACGGTGAACGGCGACTGGGGGCCGATGCCTTATCCAGTCGTCCCAGGTCACGAAATTGTCGGAACAGTCGTGGCGGTCGGCCCGAAAGTAACAAAACACAAAGTAGGGGATTCGGTCGGTGTCGGTTGTTATGTGGATTCATGCCGAACTTGCCCCGCTTGTCTTGATGGCGATGAACAATACTGTGAAAAAGGTATGGTGGCCACTTACGCGAGTTTAGACCCTAAAACTCAAACGGTCACTCAGGGTGGATACTCTGACCAAATCGTCGTTGACGAAAATTATGTTTTAAAAGTTCCGCCAGGTTTATCACTTGAAAGAGTGGCGCCGCTTTTATGTGCCGGCATTACAACTTATTCACCTCTCATGCATTGGAAAGCAGGTCCAGGTAAAAAAATTGCCGTGGTTGGATTAGGTGGGCTAGGGCATATGGCAGTTAAACTCGCTCACGCGATGGGTGCGGAAGTGACTATTTTAAGTCACTCCTTAAAAAAAGAAGCCGATGGGAAAAGGTTGGGTGCGGATCATTTTTATAATACCTCTGATGCCTCAACCTTTGAAAAGCTTGCTGGCTCATTTGATCTAATGATTAATACTGTCTCAGTCGAGCTAGACTGGAACCAGTATTTGGGCCTTCTAAAACGGGACGGGGCCTTAGTCCTGTTAGGGGTTCCTCCTAGTGCTCCTGCAATAGAGGCTTCGTCATTAATCTTTGGAAGAAAATCCCTGGCGGGCTCACTTATAGGGGGAATTCAGGAAACTCAAGATATGCTCGACTTCTGTGGTAAGCACGCCATAACGTCCGATATTGAACTGATTGATATCAATAAAATTAATGAAGCCTATGAGCGTATGTTAAAAGGGGATGTGCGGTACCGGTTTGTGATTGATAGTGCTAGCCTCAAAGGTATGTAATTTGACCTAATAAGAGTCTTTACATAGACTTAAACATAATAATCTTCACGATTTGCCAGCACAGGGTTGATCTTTTATTAAGATAATCCTAAAGTGGCTCAAATCTTAACTGTAAAAAGAGGTAACTATGAAAAAAACTTTTTTCGCTCTGGCATTTATCCTGAGCTCGCTCAATGCCTTTGCCTGCGTAGAATTCGGCCACAAGATTAAAATCTGCGCTGGTGATACCGTTTTCCCAGATACATACACTCATCCCAAAGGTGCTAAGGTTTTAGCTATTAATGCTACAACTAGTATTGTTACTGTTCAGTCTAACAACACAGGTGGAGTTGAGAGATTTGCAGTAAGAGATATTTCTCTTGCGAATGTTTGCCTCAACCATTCTTGCTCTGGAAGAACTGTTTTCCCTGATTCTTTCTATCATACAGATGGAGCTTGGGTACTTGCCGCTAATCCGTTTACTCGTCGTTTGACTGTTGTTGCCCATACTACCGGTCGTGTTTACCGCTTACTTCCAAGAGAGTTTTCTGTGGGTAGAGGCTGTATCCAGGGAATTTGCGTTAAAGATGTGGTTTATCCAGATGATTACACAAATGCTGAAGGCGCCTTCGTTATTGCTGTTAACCCTTACACTAGAACAATTACAGTTGTTTCTCGTTTAACTGGTACAATTGGTTATTATAAAGCTAACCTACTTTCAGTTCTTGATTACTGCGCTGATTACACTGCGGGCATGAGAGGTCATCAAGTTTATACTGAAGATGTCGTTCAAGAATAGATTTTTTAAAAAGTAATAAATACTAAGGGCAGATGAAGGATTACAAATTCCATCATCTGCCCTTTCTTCTTTAGACCATATGAAAAGCATCAACGTTAATTATAAAACTCTCAATCATACTCGTCGCCTGGGTGAGAAAGTCTTTGTTATTGAGGCCATCCGTAGTCTTGATGAGGCCATTGATGATCTTTGCGAAGTTTTAACCCAGGAAGAACAAAGAGACCCATTTGCTGAGGATCTGTGCCCTTATTTTGGGATTCTCTGGCCCGCTGGTGAGGCGCTCTCTGAATATTTGAATTCAAATCCTAAACTTGTAAAAAATAAATCAGTTTTAGAACTAGGGTGTGGCCTTGGTTATCCCTCTTTGGTGGCGACTCATCTGGGTGGCAAGGTGCTGGCGACGGATTATCATCCCGACGTAGAAATGTATTTTAAGCGAAATTGCAGGCACTCAGGAATTATTTGCGAATATATGCGGCTTAATTGGCGTGATGATAAAATAGAAAATGTAGGTCTCTATGATCTGGTCATGGGGTCGGATGTTTTATATGAAAATAAACATGCCCGAGAAGTGGCCAGAGGTCTCATTCGATTTTTGAAGCCTGGTGGAAAAATTCTACTTAGCGATCCAGGTCGAAATTATCTTCAGCCATTTTTAGAGGCCATGAAAGAGGAGCACTTCACAGAGGTTTCGGAGTTGATTCCAGTCGGCGATAAAGAAGTCTTTGTGTTTCTTTTTTCGAAGGACTAATTAAGGAACTGAGTGAAGTAGTAGAGACCAGTTGCAGCTGCTAGCAATGTGAATTTAAGAATCATCTCCACTCCTTGAGATTAATTGTTACAAACCATCCATGGTTTAAATCATCTTAATCGAAAATGGAGAGTGAAGCCAAGCGAAATATATCCCGACCAAAACTGACCGGGATACACTTCAAAAATTGTTACTGGTATTTGACTCCGCAACCGTAAGACTTAGTTGTCCCGTGGGCCACTTTTTTTCCTTCCAGAACTAAATCCAGGGCTTCAGCGACATAGTTTTTTGCACCTTTGATTGAGGCCTGGTCAGTATCAGGTTTGTCGTCGATTGCACCTTGATAAACTAATACTCCGGCCTTATCGATCACATACATATGAGGAGTCGTTTTAGCGGCGTAAAGTGTGCCAACCTTTCCTTCTGGATCCAAGAGAATATTGGTGGCGGCAGATTTAGTTGCGGCCATTTCTTTTTTGGCACCGGCTGCGTTCACATACCCCTGTTTGCCCGGGGCAGATGAGATAACTGAGAGCCAGACCACTTCTTTAGCGGTGTATTTTTTTTGAAGCGCCTGCATGTTGCCTGAGCCGTAGTGCTTTTGAACAAAGGGGCAGCCGTGGTTAAGCCATTCCAGAACCACAATTTTTCCCTTCAGGTCAGAGAGTTTTACCTCGTTGTTTGAAGAGCTGGGGAGAGTAAAATCAGGGGCCGCTTTTCCGGTCTCAAGAGCGAAACTTGAAACACTAGCGAGTAAGGCGAGGAGAGCAATCGTCAATTTCATCTAAGACTCCTTTAGTTAATAGGTCCTGTTGGTTTTTTAAATCAGTGAGCCCCACCATCAGAAAACAGTAGAGGTCCTTTTTTTCTTCGGGTGTGAGTGAGAGATTACGGGGAAGGTTGGGGGCCAGTAATTTAGCGCGCTCCTTAGAGCGCTCAGAATTTGTGTCCAGGATAAGATCTTCCCGGTAACGAGGATGCTTTGGATTCCAATTGAACATATGAACTGAGCGCATGGGATGATCGTAGTGATCGATAACTTCCCACATCGAGGTGAAGGCACCTGAATGCATATAAGGGGCGGTGAGTGCGACATTTCTGAGGGGGGATGCGCGGAAGCGGTACTTATGAGTTTCAGCACCTGTAAATTCCATCAGTCCTTTATCATCACTATTCGAGATGCCCGGGCCAATTTGCGGCACACCAATATTAAAAAAACCAAATGCCGAAAGGTGATCTCCGTTATGACAGTTTGTACAACTTCCTTTACTAAGAAAAACCACTGCACCTTTTTTCATGCGTTCACTCATGAATTTTTTATTCCCCCGCAAGTACTGATCCCATGGAGTGTTATTGGCCAGAAAATGGTGCCGTTCTAATTCAGCAATCGCATTAGCAACATGAGCAATATTGAAATTAGAAACTCCCGGGTAAGCTTCTTTAAAAAATCTTTGGTAACTGGCGCCGAGGCGACCGTTAAAAAGTCTCTCCATCACAGCTTCCCAGGCTTCAACTCGTGAGAGGGTGGATCCCTGGCCGAGCATTTCGTCTGGATTTGAGATAGGAAACAGTGCCTGGGCCGCTAGGAGTCCGTCGAGTGCCGAAGCAATTTCTTTGAGTTTTGGATTAGTCCCATTGAGACCTTCTTCCGGAGTCCAAAGTCCGCCTTGCGGGTGCTTCATGACTCTGCCGTCCCAAAAAAAAGCACTGACTCCCGGAAGTCCAAGGTTATAGAGAGCTGGAGTGTGACGCGCTAAGAGTGCTCCTTGAGACTGAATACGATTCTCGGCCAGGCCATCGGCACCTTCACCAACACCAAGGGGGAGCGTGTCGCTAGAGTGCCCGCTTAGAGCATGACAAGCGTGGCAGGATATATTGTTTTTACCAGAAAGTTGCTTGTCGTAAAAAAGTCTCAGTCCGAGTTGATAAAGCGGTTCGTTTTTTGGTGAGGGAGCAGGCAGGGCCTTAAGGTTCATCATCTGAATATAATGAGTCAGGCTTTGGTCTGAATCCTGACCAAATGCCAGCGGCAGTAATAACAAAAATCCCAAAATTAGAGGCATGAAAAACCTTTGAAATACGAATCCCAAAAGCGTACTGTTAGGTATACCGAACGACAAGGGGATTTAGGGCTTGCTGCATAGCCCCCATAGCGCCTATATGTGAGTTTTTTCAAAGCGGTCTTGGGAGTCTTTTGTTATGATATGGGAAATTTTAATTTGATCTATCGAGGAGTGATTCGTGGGACGTAAATGGAATAACATTAAAATGAAAAAAGCCGCCACTGATAAGGCGCGCTCACAAAGTTATACAAAAATTCTTCGCGAAATTTATATGGCGGTGAAAAATACGCAGAACCCCGATCCGGATTCTAACTTTTCATTAAAAATTGCTTTAACAAAAGGTCGTGAGTTTAACGTTCCCCGTGACAACATCGATAAGGCCATCAAAAAGGCCATGGGTCAGGATGGTGCAGCCATTGAAGAGATTAACTATGAAGCTTACGGCAATGATGGCGTGGCCCTATTTATTGAAACGCAAACTGATAACCCTACCCGCACCATAGGGAACATCCGCTCTTATTTCAACAAGCACGGTGGAAGTATCGGAACTCCTGGATGCTTGCAGTTCGTCTTTGAGCGAAAAGCTTCTTTTACACTCAAAGAAGAGAACTTAAATAAAATGTCTACTGATGATCTAATGATGGAGCTAATTGATTTCAATATTGATGATGTTGAAGTTGAAGAGGGATTTGTCACGGTAAAAGGTCCGGTTGAATCTTACGGGGACATTTATAAAAAGCTTGAAGACTTAAAAATTAAAATTGAAGACTCGGGCCTTGAGCGCTTCCCACTTAACACTAAAGAAATCACGAAAGAAAGCTACGATAAACTTCAGAAACTCATCGATGTTCTCGAGAGTGATGATGACGTTAGTAAGGTCTACCATAACCTAGAGTGGAATGACGCTTTCGGCGAATAATTAGAATAATTGAAAAAGGATTTTCATGTATAACTCAGAAATTATCGGCTGCGGTCACTTTGTTCCTGAACAAGTCATCACTAACCACGACCTTTCAAAAATGATGGACACCACTCATGAATGGATCGTGCAAAGATCCGGAATTGAAGAGCGCCACTGGGTGACAGGGGATGTCTCAACGACTGATCTTGCTCTCAAAGCCTGTGAAGATGCGATCAAGTCAGCAGGCATTGATAAAAAAGAAATTGATTGTTTGATGTTTGCCACACTTTCACCGGACTTTGATTTTCCCGGAGCCGCTTGTATCCTGCAGCCGAAACTTGGCCTCTCGGAAATCCCTGCCATCGATGTTCGTCAGCAGTGCTCAGGGTTCTTGTACGGCATGAGTATGGCCGATGCATTTATTAAAGTGGGTCAGTATAAAACTATTCTTCTTGTGGGAGCGGAAATTCACTCAAAGGGAATGGATAAAACTACCCGAGGTCGGGATGTTTCAGTTCTCTTTGGAGATGGTGCCGGTGCTGTTGTGATCCGTCGTAAAGAAGTTAAAGATAAGGCTAAAGACTCTCATATTTTTTCAACTCACTTATTTGCTGATGGTGCTTTTGCTAAAGATCTCTGGCTTGAGAGTCCGGGAATGGGTAACGGACCTGAGAGAATTACGGTGGCCGATCTTGAGGCCGGAAAACAATATCCACAGATGAATGGTAAAAAAGTTTTCGCCAATGCTGTACGCCGCATGGCCGAGTGTTTGATACTCGCTTTAGACACTAATAAATTAAAACTCGAAGACATCGATCTTTTCTTATTTCATCAGGCCAACCTCCGTATTAATCAAATGCTTGCTCAGGAACTAAAAATTCCGGAAGAGAAGATTTTTAATACTATCCAGAAATTTGGTAACACCACTGCTGCCACAATTCCTATGGGGATGAGTGAAGCCGTGAAGGCGGGGAAACTTAAGAAAGGATCTCTCGTAGCATCTGCAGCTTTCGGTTCAGGTTTTACCTGGGCAAGTGCTGTTTACCGTTGGTAGTGGCACCCTATTTGCTAATCTAGACAACATAATCCTTTATGTGACCCAAAGGGGCCATTATGTTGTCTAATGTTTTGACAGTTGTGCTGTTTGTGACTTTTGTATCCTGTAATAAGGAGTACAAAAAGTCAGAGAATAGCAATGTAGAAACTGTGGAGGCCTTAAACCAGGGTAGCTACCAAAGCGTTATTGACCAGTTTTCCTCTAAAAAAAATCTTTCTCCACGCGAACGTTATTATCTAGCATCGGCTTACTCTCAGAGTGGGGGCGTAGATGCCTATTCACTTTATTCAGTCATGGAAATCCAGCTGTTTCATAAAAAAGCCCTAGAGTGGTCAGACCTCTCTAAAGAGAAAAATCCTTACTTGAAGTTTATGAAGAACCAGGAGGGCATTGATTATGAAAAGAGAAACTCAAAGCGTGCGGCCCGATGGGAGAAGTACCTGCCACAGATTAAGCTAAAAAATGGAATTCAAGATAAACCGACCTTTGAAAAAATAAAAGAAACTTACTCCAACCTCACTGCCCAGGAGTATGAAGCTGCTGATGCTTATTATAATAAGATGGCAGATAAAATCACCGCAGAGAATCTGTCCATAGATGACTTTGATGATGCTTGGTACAAGGCAGTCTTTGATGATCCGAATATAGAAATGCTTCGAAATGTAGCTGGTAGTGAACTGCAAATGTACTACGGCCAGATGGTTTATTTGGGAATTATGAAAACTCGGTTTTTGAATCCTGATCAAAACCAACCTCTAACTGGAAATATCCAGTGGGAGATGCTTTACATGAATATTCTTTGGAATACTTACGAAGCCATACCTATTATGAAAAAGCTTCCTAAATTATCAAATCCCCAGCAAGAACAGCTGACACTGGCCCTGGAAGAATACCTCCTCCTGATTAAAACTCCCAAGTTTAAGGAAGTGAGTCTCAAGAGTATACTCATTCTTTCAGGGGTCTCATTACTGAGTATCTACTCCCAGAGTTTTGATCTGGAAGAAGTGGATTCAATCCAGGATCTTTATTGCAGCTTTGATCCCAACATGGTGCTGGATAACTATGGTCTCATCCGCAAGCGCATTCTCTTTCTAGAAGAAGCCTATAAGTCTTCAGGTATGAATGAGGAAGCTTATATCAAGTATAAGGATCAGATTGAAGCCTACCGTAAGGTTTTGCCGGAAGAACTCACCGTGGAGCAGCGCTCACATTTTATTGAATCCATCGATAAGTTCAAAGTGGACTCATGCTTTAACGGTTGATACGATTTCTGGATGTGGATCATCCTTCTTCTATTCAGCTCACTAACCTGGAGCTTTCCGGTTTTGCATTTCATAAAGCCGGAATCTAACTTTACACAAATTATCACCCTGGATGCCTGCGCGACCATTCAGTCCAATAAGGATATGGTTGGCTGTAATCCCGCTTTATTTCCTTACCAAAAAGATGAAGGTCTCCGGATGGGATTATCAACCATCACCGATGGGGATTCTGTTGAGGTTGGGCAAAAGTTATTGTTTGACCCGATAAAGGAAGAATTTCTACGGGAAATTTTTCAGGATCATCCATTCAGTTCATGGGGTGCAAACTCTATTATCCAGCTTAGAACTGGCAAATTCTATTTAAGTTATGATCCCATCCTAGTAAATGCCGATGTTTTTGTTTTTAACCCCGCCTCGCCAGAAGTGGCCATGTCTCTGGTGAAATCCAACCGACTGAATATTTCTTCTGGAATTGAAGCGATTAATAACGATGTGATGCAACTTTCACTGGGTACGAAGGTATATTATTACCGAAGCGAATATTATCAGGACTCTTTTTTTTTGAGCCAGCTAACTTCCCAGGACGTGGATGAGTTGATTGATTTTAAGAAAAAAAACGGAATTGCAGGGGACGTATCAACATTCATTCAGTTCAAAGATTCTTGGCTTCCCAAGATCTCCTTTATTGTGAAAAATCTAAATTCAACCTTCAATAATAAAGATTCCGATATCCTTTCAGAAAATCAGATGCGAACCATTATGATCTATGAAATGTACTCACGGGCTGCCATTGGATATGACTACAAAACCCAGTGGGGAATCTTCAATGCTGAGATTAATGCTCCTTTTTCAAAGTTCTATGAGGATCTATATAGTGAGTATATTGTTGGTAGCTTAAACTATTCATTGTCACGTTTCTCAACTTCTCTTTCCTATTCTAAATATCAGCAAGCTTTCGGCTTCAATTTTGGATCTAAGATTGCAAGCATCGGTATATTTTATGGAACTTCCAGACCATTAGGGGATTTTTCAAATCAAAAAGAGAATGTGGCAGGTGTTAGAGGAGAGGTTTCTCTATGAAAACCTTTCTGTTGATCTTTTTAATTATCTTCGCACTTCCGACTTACGCGCAGAAAATGACTGCCTATAAATTTTTGAAACAGAAAAGCCTTGAAAATAAACCTGAAGCGACCTTTAACAAATACGAAGATATCATTTCAGGCTCTCTGGCATTCGCGATCGGAAACATTGGTTACTTTACTACCGATTCAAGTACTCTTAAAATTGCATACTCAGGAGTGCAGACCGTGGGAATTATCGGTGTGGGGCATGGAATCTATGATTTCTATTATCCTCATTTTGAATCCCGGCTTCTGGAACTTCTTAGTCGTAAGAAAATGACTCGTGGGGAGTTAGCAGATGGCTATGTTGGACTTTTGGGTGAAATGGATAGGGCCAAACGTATCTCTGTTCTCTGGAGCTCATCTTTACTTACAATGCAGTACGCGCTCAATGCTTTCATCTCTAAAGATGTTTCCCAGGATATGAAGGATATTTATCTCTTCCTGGGTGGGGTGAACGCTATTATTGCCACATACTCCTATTTTTATAAGTCAGATTATGAAGAGTACTACACGCATCAAACTCGTCCTAAGGTGGGAGCCTTCATAATGCCGGGCATTAACGAAGGCACCAAAGCTGGACTAAGTTTCACTAAAAGCTGGTAGCTTCTATAGTCTATTGCCCTTATGATATTTTCATTCTTCAAAGGAGATATCGATGAAATGGTTACTACTTTGTCTTTTGCCTTTAAGTGCAATGGCGAAAATTCAAACTCAAAAAATTTCTTATTCAAGTGACGGTGTAAAACTTGAAGGCATCCTTGCCTTTGATGATAAAACCAATAAGGCCCGCTCTGCTGTTCTGGTTTTCCCTGACTGGATGGGAGTAGGTGCCTATACAGAGATGCGCGCCCGTCAGTTGGCAGAGCTTGGGTATGTTGCATTTGCCGCTGATGTTTATGGTGTAGGAAATAATCCGGCCGATATGAAAGCAGCTTCAGAGCTTGCGACCAAATACCGTGCGGACCGAAAACTTATGCGGGCCCGTGCTCAAGCAGCTCTTGATACCTTGCTTGCTCAGAAACAAGTCAACAAGGCTTCAGTGGCGGCCATTGGTTACTGCTTTGGTGGATCTGTAGCTTTGGAGCTTGCCCGTGCTGAAGCACCACTTAAAGGTGTGGTGAGCTTTCATGGAGGTCTTGCTTCAAACTTGAAAGCAAAAGTCATGAATCCAAAGGTTCTGGTCCTTCACGGTGGAGATGATCCATATGTTCCGGTCAAAGAAGTGGAAGAGTTTCAAACGGAGATGAGAGAGTCCAAGGCCGACTGGCAGTTTATCTCTTATGGAAACACGGTTCATTCTTTCACCCAAAAAGATGCAGGCAATGATAACTCCAAGGGAGCTGCCTACAATGAGTTGTCAGACAAGCGCTCTTGGCAGCAAATGAAGAGCTTCTTTAACGAGATTTTTGCTTTAAAAACCTTGTAAAGATTCACTGACGCTGTGCGCAAGCGGTAGTTTTTACAAGGACTTTGATGACGACTTGCCGCAATCTGTCATCTTAGTTAAATGCTCCCCATGACTTTAAGGTATTCATTACTATTCATGCTCCTGGCCTTCAGTGATTTATCTCACGCGCTCTATGGGGCAAGGCCCATTCCTGCGGGGTCATCGGCGTTTAGTGCTGTCGTGTCTTTGCATCTAAGTGATCCGCAAAATCCTGAATTTGATTATTTTTGCTCTGGTGTTCTGATTGCTCCGGACAAAGTACTTACTACCGGACATTGTATCGAAGGAATGGGGAGTGAGGTCTATGAGCAGGGAGCTATTTTTTCATATGAGCCGCACTTACTTAAAGTGAAAATTTCTGGAGTGAAGCATTCGGTGGCCAATGTAACTCTGGCCCCAAGTTATTTTGAGTCCGCAGGATTTGCAGATGAGGACCTCGCTATCATAAAACTAAAAAAAGCGGTTAGTACCAAGCCCATTAAGCTTGCCTTGCTTAGTTCCACTAAAGTTCTTCAAGCAGTCACACTGGTTTCTCAGGGGGCCATGGCCAATTCAACGATTACTCAAATTAAAACTTATTCCGGTCGCTCCGTTATCTATACCGATGGACTAAAAGCGGGTGTGTGTGGGGGAGATTCAGGTGGGGCGCTCCTCATCACGGTAGGAAGTGAGTATCAACTTGCAGGTCTATTAAGTGCTCAGAAGGCAGGCTGTGAGAAGACATCAGGCGTGTCTATCTTCCCACGAACCTTTTAAATTCTACATAACAGTTTTTAAAATCTCTTTTGACGAAGCTTCCACCTCTTTGTGTAAAGAGTTTCCATGTGCATCCATGGTTACGACGACAGGAAATTCTTCAACTGACAGCTCCCAGATCGCCTCAGGCAGGCCAAATTCTTCAAGATAGAGGCCATCTACAGATTTAATTTTTTCAGCTAATACCTGGGCAGCTCCACCTATGGCATGGAAGTAAACACAGCCGTGCTCTTTGCAGGCATCAAGGGTCTTTTGTCCCATCCCACCCTTACCAATGACTCCAACAATTCCGTAATCACGGATGACTTCCCACTGGTAGGGCTCTTCACGGATGGAAGTGGTGGGTCCTGCCGCAGTCACGGTCCATTTGCCATTTTTGTCTTTCATCGTCACTGGACCACAGTGATAGATAATCTGATTTTTTAAATCAACCGGTGGTTTATTTCCATCGTGGATGTATTTGTGAACAGCATCTCTTCCTGTAAAAAGTTTGCCTGTGATGAGGACCATGTCGCCGACTTTTAATTCACGAACGGCTTCAGGGCTAAAAGGATAGTTTAATTTTTTCATCTCTTGTTCCTAGTAAAGCCATTTTTTGATGGCAAAATTTTTGTTAAGCACAACACCCTGTCGACGGAAGGCCCAGCACATATATGAGATTGAAACAAAAAATGAAGCAGGGACGCGGTTAGCGTGGGTTGCCTTACAAGAAAGAAGTGTTGTTTTACCACCGAAGCCCATAGGGCCAATGCCAAGTTTGTTACAAGTCTCAACAATATCTTTTTCCAAAGCGGCTAAATCCTTATGGGGATTTTTATCATCGAGCTTTCTTAAAAGTTGTTTCTTAGCATAGTAAGCTGAATCCGCGCGGTCACCTCCGATACAAACCCCGAGAGCACCAGGACCGCAGCCTTTGCCTTGAGCTTTATGAATGGCATCGATAATAACTTTTCTCACTCCGTCTAAGTCTCTTCCCGCGGAGAGACCGGTATCAGGTAATGAGTACTGAGCAGATACGTTTTCGCAGCCTCCACCTTTCAGGACTAATTTAACTTCAACTTCTTTGCTCTTGTGTTCGTAAAAATGAATAGACGGGTGGCCTTCACCTAAGTTGGTCCCGGCATTTTCTCCCGTCAGTGAATTAACAGAGTTTTGACGGAGGTAGCCCTTCTTCGTTGCAAGTGTGACAGACTTTTTTATGAGCTCTTTAAACGGAGTCTGATGGAATCCTGGTGGGTGATAAATATAAAAAATGACCGTTCCTGTATCCTGGCAGAGTGGTTGGGATTTATATTTTGCAAGATCAATATTCTGTTTAATGATCCCCATGGCGTAGTCGGCAGTAGTGTTTTTAACTTCATTTTTAGCCGCAGCTTCAATGGTCTTAAAGACATCGTTTGGAACCACAGTTGAAGTGATGCGGATAAGTTCAATCAGGGACTCAATAGTTTGCTGCTTACTATCGAGTTTTTTAGGCGAGACTTTTTTAGCTACTTTCTTTGCAGCGACTTTTTTAGTCATTAGGAACTCCTTAAGGGTAATGCACTAAGTTTAAGACCTCTTGTCAGTTATTTGAAGAGAAAAATTCCCATTTTTTTAAACTGACCCTTGACGCTTGAAAAAGTCGCCTCATCTTTATTGTTGTTAGGAGCAACCAATCTTTATATAGGAGGGATTTATGTACAACCTTGAACTTAAGCCGCTTCGTCGCCCATTTTGGAACTCAGAATTGGATAAAATGCTGGATTCGCTAACCAAGACAGAGGACTTCTATGCCCCTGCTTGCGAGATCACTGATGACGAGAAGCATTTCACCCTAGGCATCGATATTCCAGGCCTTAAGAAGGAAGACATTTCTATAGAGGTTAAAGAAAATCACCTCTATGTGAGTGGTGAGAGAAAATTTGAAAGTAAGACTGAAAAGGAAAACGTTCTCCGAACCGAAAGACGTTATGGAAAATTTTCCCGGGTTTTTACTCTTCCGACAAATATTAAAGCCGATGCCATTGAGGCACGTTTTGAAAATGGTGTGTTGGAAATTTCTATCCCTAAAGAGGAGAAGGCACAGCCCCGTAAAATTTTAATATCAGATTCTACTCACTAACGATCTCAAGGCCCTGGTCATGCATTTTAACTCACCAGGGCCATCTTTTTAATTTTTGAGAGGCTATACTTAGGAGCTATTCACTTAAGGAAGGTCACTTATGTCTCTTATGAAAGTTCACTATCAGGGAAACCTGCGCACAGAGGCCACTCACCTGGATTCGCAGAACCAACTCATAACCGATGCCCCAAAAGATAATCAGGGTAAAGGCGAAGCCTTTTCTCCTACCGATCTTCTTTGCACCTCGCTAGCGAGCTGTATGCTCACAATTATGGCGATGAAGGCGAAAGCTCTGAATCTTGAATTTGAGGGGATTGAGGTTCAGCTGGAGAAGAAGATGTCGGCAGCACCCCGGAAGGTGGCGGAGATTGTTCTTCGATTTGACTGGAAGGGACTTGATCAGAAGGCTTCTTCTGAACATCTTTCGGAACTGAAGCAGGCGGGGCTGAATTGTCCGGTTTATTTATCTCTGGCCCCAGAAGTAAAGAAGACTCTTCACTGGTAGTTTGTATTTCATCTAATTCTCCCGGAGTAATATCCCGGGGGATAGAATCCATGACTTTCTTTTGTAAAATGCTGGCATCAACAGCTGGTGCAATTCCCATAGAAATTGAATCCTCCATCGGAAGAAGTCCGCTGCGGGCCAGGGCAATGGCCTGATCCAGAGGCATATCCTTACTGAGAAGAGCTGCCTTGATAGCCTTCTGATTATCAGCGATAGAAGCAGAGTGAAGTTTTGATCTGAGATAATCTTTCACTTCACCAGTTTCCATAATGATGGTTTTTACCTGAAGTGGTTTTAGAGCAGGATTTATATTAAGAATTTGGGCAGCAAGGTTTGAGATGTACGGAGCGGCCATGGATGTGCCACTGGAAGGGGAGTAGAGCTCTTTGCCGTCGGTCGAATAGACTCCTGGAACAATAGAGAGAATGGCCACACCAGGGGCACCTATATCTACATGGTCTTTGCCAAAATTAGAAAAAGAGGCAAGGTAATCTCCATTCATAGCACCCACAGAAATGGTGTTGGGAAGTTTGATCTTTGAAGGATAGTGAGGGTATTTGTCATTATCCAGTCCGGAATTTCCCGCAGAAAAAACAAAAAGCATACGCGGGTATTTATTAATGACTTTGCTGGTTCTCTCCATAATATTTCTAAAATATTCGGCGATCTCCCTTTGGAGCCTGGTACCTTCAATCTCTTTACCGGTTAACTGCAGGTAGTTTTCTCTGATTCTTGTGGCCATGTTTTTGTACGTGATTCCATAGGACGCATTCACAATATCCACACCGTTTAGGGACAGATAACGGGTAATTTTGGAAAATTTTCTTATGACCCTATTTTGGGAATTTCGGATTGATTCCTTAAATTTCTCTTCTGGTGTTTTACTGGTTAGGTTAGTCACGCCCTCATTGCTGGGATCATCAACTGCTACCACTGGAGTTGAGATATGGAGACCCCGGATAGGAAAAAGATTAATCCCTTCGCCTTCCCTAAGAGCAATACCTGCAACAAAAGTTCCGTGAGAGTGCTTCTTAAAGCTTTTCACATGTTTCATGAAATCTTTGTCAGCACTCTTCTTTTTGAACCATTCAAACTCACTTAAAGAGAGACCTTCACCATGGCCTTTGGCACGAAGAGAGCGGTAGAGAAGAATTTCCTGGAGTATGGATTGATCTTTGATAACCGCACTTTTAAGGTGAGTGTTGTCATGAAATTGCCAGCCACTAAATTCTTTGAGTGTCGGATTAACCGCTTCTTCGTCAGTCTCTTGTTTAAGAATTTTGGGCTTCAGGAATTCATGATCCAGATCGAAGCCTGTGTCAATGATTGCAATCGTTGTGGCCCCAAAGAGTTGAGGAATCCAAAAGAGTATTGAAATGATTAACAGGCGCAGCATGGAAGAATTGTAATCTTAAAGATAGAGACTTTCGAGAAAAAAAGGGGGCCAAAAAGGCCCCCTGAGAGCAGTGAGAATTATTTCTTGGCCGTAACGTTTACTGAAACTACGAAATCATTGTTAATCGCCTTGTCTCCAAGACCCTTAAAAAAGCTTCCTGAACCGTATTTAAGGTCCCATTTTGTACGGTCAATTGTGATATCAGAAGTTGCTTTAACTGAAGAATCAGTTTTAGTAACTTTCGCAAGGAATTCAATCGGGTTTGTTTTACCGATAAAAGTTAAATTGCCTTTAACTTTTAGGCCATCTTTCGTTTTTTCTGATCCTGTTACGACAAGTTTAGCTGTTGGATTTTTTTCAACATTAAAGAAATCCGGAGATTTTAAATGCCCCACTAATTTCCCGTTGTTCTCATCTGAGGCCGGGATATCTGTTACAGTCAATGTGTTCATATCAACATTGATTTCGCCAGAAGTGATAAGATCCCCTGTGAAATTAAGCGAGCCGTCAGTCACAGAAAGATTTCCGTCATGTTGACCAGTTACTTTTTTTCCAACCCATTTTACGGTTGTGGCCGCAGGATCAACTTTGTAAGTAGAAGTCATTGGCTTGTCAGCAGCAACTGCAGAAAAAGAAGTGGCAAGAACCAGTAACATTGAGGCAAGAGTCTTCATTTATATCTCCTTGGTTAAATTCTTTAAAAAAGATTTGTTCCATCATGAGGGAGTTTCTGATAAAAAAAAAGACACATTTTTTAATAAACTCTATAAGGGAAACTTATCGTTATGACTTTCGAGCAACTCCTTGTTTTTCATAAGATTGTGCATGCTGGCAGCTTCAAGGCAGCTGCTGAAGGGATGCATAAAACGCAACCCGCTATAAGTTTTTCTATCAAGAAACTTGAAGAGGAAATGGAAGTTGAGCTTTTTGACCGCAGTGCTTACAGACCCACCCTTACGGCCCATGGTAAGGCCCTCTTTGAGCGATCACTGACAATTATTCAGGGGATGCATGATTTAGAAACACTGGGAAAGTCTTTTCAAAAAAAAGAAGAACCTGAAATTGGTCTCTCTCTGGACGGCATTTGCCTAAATCCTGATTTGCTTAAACTACTCAAAAATTTCAGTGACCAGCATCCTTACACAAAACTTAATATGTGTTTTGATATCCTCTCAGAAGCCGAGCAGAGAGTTCTCTTAAAAGAAACACAATTTGGAATAACTCACTTCGTAACAGATAAAAACTTGCTGGAAATAACTCCTATCACTTCAGTTAAGATGGTTCCTGTGATGAACCGTGAGCTTTATAAAGAAAAAAAGATTAAAAATCAAAACGACTTACTCACCGTTGAGCAGATTGTTGTGGCCGATAAAAATCCGAAAGGGGCCAGTTTTGGTCTCCTGGAAAATGGAAAAAAATGGCGCTTAAACGATGCAAACTTTAAACGGGAAATTATTATGGCAGGCATGGGGTGGGGGCATCTTCCTTACCCTTCAGTTGAGCGTGAAATCAAAGAGAAAAAAATCGTAGTACTCGATTTTGAAGACATCCATCCCCGGGAACTCGAGATTTATCTCATTCGCCTTAAGAAGCATCAGTTCGGACCGGTTGCAAAAAAACTCTGGGAAGAGCTAATCTCCTTTCATCTCTGAGTCAGGCTTGTTATCCTTTTTGGACATAACTCAAAGAGGATTTCATGCTTATCTTCCTGACAGGATTTCTGTTTTACGCATTTTCATTTGCTGACGTTCTGGAAGCACCTCAAGTGCTTATTGATTATGAACAAAATCCCTCCGCCATGGAATGGCGAAAAATTGAATCTGACCATTTTGAGATCATTTTTCCTGCAGGTGTTGAAAGTGAGGCTCAACGGGTAACTCACCTTCTGGAGACAGCTTATCCATTGGTTTCCCGATCCCTCGAAGTTATGCCTGATAAAATTTCCCTGATCTTACAAAACCAGTCCACAGTATCAAATGGTTTTGTCACTTTAGCACCCCGAAGAACAGAGTGGTATATGACCCCGGCGGTGGACCCGGAGCTCACTAATACTGAGTGGCTCAAAACGCTGGCCGTGCATGAATATAGGCACGTGGTTCAAATGTATAAAAGTCGCCAGAATGTGAACAAGATTTATGAATTTTTTCTAGGCGAAATTGGACAGGCCCTGGGTGTAGGACTCACTATGCCGCCCTGGTTTCTGGAAGGTGATGCTGTAGGAATAGAGACAGCTCTGACTAAAGGTGGGCGAGGACGCCTTCCTCTATTTGACAGAGATCTTCGGGCCCTGCTCCTATCTGGAAGAGATTATGACTACGACCAGGCCCATTTGGGGTCCTTTAAAAACTATATTCCAAATCATTATGTGTACGGCTACTTCTACACAAGCTACATGCGTAACCGTCATGGGGACAAATTTCTTTCCACACTTATTAATCACTCAACTTACCGCTCTTATAATCCTCTGACCTTTTATAATGCTTATGAAGATTTAACTCAGGAATCATTTGAGGATTTTTACAAAAAAACCATAAAAGATTTAATTAAAAACTGGAAAGAAAAAGAAGCCCTACTGAATTTTACCCCTTATGAAGTAAAAAATATTCCCGTTAAAGAAGACTGGACCAATTATCTATACCCTCAGTCGGTGGGTCAGAATAAGTTCTTTGCTCTTAAAAAAGGGCTCTCTGATATTCCGCAGTTTATTCTGACTGATGGGAAAGATGAGAAAACATTTTTATACCCGGGGCCGCTCTTAAACGAATACCCTTACAAGCTCAGAGGCGGGAAATTTGCCTGGGTAGAAAACGAAATTGACCCCAGGTGGGGCTACCGGAACTTTGCGCGTATCAAGGTCTATGATCTAAAATCAAAAAAAATGGTCACAGACCTCAGAGAGACCAAAGGTCGACTGGCGGTCCTGGATCCTTCTGGTGAATATATTCTCTATGTCAGCTGGAATGAAATGCAAGGCCAGTACGTAGTGGTCAAAAATCTTTCCGGCAAAGAGGTTTATCGTCTCAAATTTCCGAAAGAGCGGGTCATTACTTCTCTGGACTGGTTAACCCTTAATGAGGTTGTTCTGGTTGTGAAGAACTTAGATGACCAGAAAGAAGTTATAAAGCTCTCTCTACTTGATCAGATGGAAACAAAGCTCCTCTCTCCAAGCACATCAAATTTTGGTTTTATTTCTACCTACCAGGGCAGAGTCCTGCTAGAAGCACCAGATTCAGGAATCGATAATATTTTTGAAGTCAAAGATGGAAAACTGCTACAGCTCACTAGTTCCCGTTTTGGGGCTTACTCGCCAACAGTCAGTAATAATCAATTGATTTATAATGATTACACCGATCATGGGATGAATATTGTTGCCAAAAAATTGAACTGGGATGAAGAACAAAAATCAGATAATAGTTTTGTCCCTGTTTATGAGAAGTTCGCTGCCCTCGAGGACCGCACATCGATGGACCTGGCCTTGAGTGGAAAAAGTAATTACCCAGTCAGTAAATACTCTCAGGTGAGACAATCTCTTAATCTCCATAGTTGGTTTATTCTTGCCCCACCTTTATCTTCGAGTGTTTCCCTCCAGGGTATTTCCCGGGATGTAATGAATAAGTTCTCCCTTACCGCTGGGGCCAGTTATGATTTAAATGAACAGGAGACGGAGGGATTTGTCAGCGCTGCTTGGTCTCACTACTATCCTGTCTTTGATTTGCGAGCGGGTTATGGGGGACGAAACCAGGATGTGACTGTAGGAGGAGTGAAGCGCGAAAATGATCACTGGGAAGAGGGAACTTTTGAAGGGGGAATGCAAATTCCCTGGAAGCTTCTTTCGGGCAGATTTATCCATAATTTTAACTTTAGAGGTTTTGGAAAAGTCATAAAAGTAACAAACAAGCGCACCATTGACCCTTCTGAAGTTAGTGACGGCGCTCTCTTTTCACCTGGGGCCCAGGCACAGTACAGCTGGACATCAAGACTGGCCAATCGTGATTTAAATCCCGATTGGGGAGTGGCCCTCTTTGCTCACTTTGAAGAAGGAAGAGATATTTCCGGGCGTGAGATGAACGGATCCCTCCTATCGGGCGACGGAAGAGTTTTTCTCCCAGGTATTTTAAAGCATCATTCTTTTTTCCATCAGTTGGGTTATGAGAGGCAAAGAGATGAGAATTATCAGTATTCAAGTTATTTAATTAAGCCTCGAGGGACAAAAAATATTTTCTTTCAGGAGTCTCAAAAGTTTTCCGGGAACTACATGTTTCCTCTTTTTTATCCGGACGCTCATCTCTCCCGCTATGTTTACTTAAAACGTCTTTCGATGAATCTGTTTTATGATGAACTCAATGCCCGCTACCAGAATGCAGGCTACCACGCTGCCTCAACAGGTTGGGAAGTGCTTTTTGATACTCACATCGTCAGGCTCTTTATCCCAATCTCTTTCGGGATCAGGGGAAGTTACGTTCTCCACGGTGATGAGAAAAAAAATAACTACGAATTTTTTCTCACTTCCTTGGGTGGTTATTTTTAAATGATGATCCAGGATTTTAAATCTATTGAAAGCAGGGTTTCCGGGCGGCAGGGGAGTTACAAGGATTTAAGTCCAGAAGCACTCCTGACCTCCGAAGAGGACTTCAGGACAATTTTTAGTCACATCCCTGAGATTAATGTGTGGATTGAGCCAGGCTCGGGTCACGGGCTGGGCCCCATTCTATTTGCCGGGCTTCATCCTCATAAGTCATCCATTGGAATTGAATTTGAAAAGTCCCGCATAGAAAGCTCTGAGGCCGCAAAACTGGCCATTGGTATCTCAAATGTCTCTTTTCAGCACCTGGATTTATTGAATTGCAAAATTCCTGAAGGAGATACTTACTTTTTTTATTTTCCTACGGGTATTGTTCTTGACCGCATATTATTCAATCTAAGTGAGAGAGAAGATTTTATTCGCATCATTGCCATCGAGTCTCATGGTGATTTGCTGGACCGTTTACGAAAAGAGAGCTGGTTATCTGAAATTAAGCAAATTCCTCTCAAGTCACAACGACATCATCCTTGTGCAGTAGTTTTTGAAAAGTCGGGTGAGCCTTTAGAAACAACTCTTCATCATGTAAGTTTTCTTAAGCGGTTTTTTCTCATTCAGGATCAAAACGATGAGGAGTGGTTTGGGGAGAGTTACGGTCTGGAGTGGAGTAGAGGAGATTTTTTTGATCTTCAAACTCCGCCAAGGACAATTCAAGAAAGGCAGGTTTCAAAAATTTTAAAGTTTGAGGATATTCCTCAAAGGTTTCATCCCGCGTTACGCTTCCGGAGGCTGGGGCCACTAAGAATTGAGACCCGGGATGCAGTTTTTGAGGGGAATCTGCGCAAAATATTTGTTTCTCCTACCTTTAAGGTAGAAATATCTACTGGGCAGCAGCTAGAATGGTCTGAAGTTAAGAAGATTTTTTGGGAGAACACTCTATGCTTCGATACCTCATTGGATTATGTCTACTTTCCTCATGCAGTCTAGGTGTCGTTAAAAGTGGTGGCGAGAAAAGTTACGCCTATAATCCAAAACAAGTTTACAGCATCGAGGAATTAAAAGAACTCTCACCCTCCGTCATCTCAACTTCCCTCAGAGATCCTCAAAAAGGGACTAATGCTGAATTGTTTTCAACAAAACAGCCTCCGCTGAAAAGAATCGGAATTCTTGTTTTTGAATCAACGATTCAACCCACCAGATCTGGTCTGGCCAATGAAGATAAAGTTTTCCTTTCGGCCCAGGGAAAGCAGCTTCTCACTGAGAGACTTCTATCAATTTGGGAGCAGTCACTGCCACTTCTTAGTCAAGAGATTGATTACGTAGCGATTTCTCAAATTAAAAAATCTAAAAAGTTCAAAGAAGATGGAATGAATGTGAAAGATCATATTCTCACAAAGAGGGATGGTCTGGCCCCTGATGATATTTTCTTTCTACCAAAAGGAAAAAAAACGGAGTTAGAAACAGTTCTTAACCCACGTGGGATGAGAGACCTATCTCTTGCATTGGTACCCGCTACAGAGCTCATGATGGGACCTAAATTCTCTGAGCATGCAAAACATACATTAAACGAAGTGGCCAAAGAACTTAATTTAGACGCGCTATTGGTAGTTCACAGTGAGCTTCACTGGACATCGGCCCACACTGATAAACATTCAGGCGAAGTTTTTCCTGAAGAAGCCGTTGTTAAATTAAACGCATCTGTTCTGGTACCTCTGTCTTCTTATCACAAAAGACTAAAAAATATCGGTGAGAAACAGTTTCACCCCAGTACAACAGTTCCTTACCGTACCTATGAGGCCCGGGTTCAGATCCCGGTGAATATTTCACCTCCGGCAGCGGAAGAAAGTTTTGAAGTGATTGAACGTGAACTTCTGACTCCTGGACTAAAAACTTATAATGACCTGACTCACATGCTTCAGTGGCAGATGATTCAAGATCTTAAAAAAACATTTTAACAACTTATGATCCTGGACCGTGCCCAATTTCTTAGACGAGTAAAGTTCATTCTGAAATTCGGAAGGGCCCTTCATACCGTTGGGTCTCCTACCCATACTCTTGAAGGAACACTTCAGGATATGTGTCAGCTCTTTGGGATCAAAGGTAATATAGTCTCTCTTCCTACGGCCATATTCTCCTCTTTCACTTATGGCGATGAAGAAATCACAAAGATTGAGCGAGTCTCTCCTATGGGAGTCAATCTTGGAAAACTTTCGAAAGTGGATCTTGTTGCCAGAGAAGTTATTCATGGGCGTCTTAGTTATGAAGAGGGGAGCGAGTCTTTGGATAGAATTCTCACGGCCCCTGACCCTCATGGGCGTAGAGCACGTGTTTTATGTTTTGTTTTCTCAGCGGCCGGATTCATGGTTCTTTTTGGAGGAAGCTGGGGAGACTTCTATGCCGCTATTGTCATAGGAAGTCTGATTGGATTTCTCTCACTCTTTCAGCCTGTGCAGTCTATCGGTCTGGTCGCACAGATGTTTGAAGCTATTATTGCTATTGTCGCTTCATTTATCGCATACGTTTTCGTAAAAATGGTTCCTTCCCTGAATGTGGGGGTTATCATTTTATCCAGTCTCATTATTTTCATGCCTGGACTCTTTATCACGATTGCTATTGCTGAAATCGCCACTCAAAATCTTACCTCCGGGACTTCAAGATTAATGGGTGGAGTGATGATTCTTTTAAAACTCACCTTTGGTGTTTTCATTGGAGCAAAACTAGCATCCTATGTTCATCTTCCTTCCTTTTATTTCGAGTTTAGTAAGATCCCCGATATCGTGACGGCCTTAACTCTTCCTATCACGGCCCTCATGTCGACGGTCATTTTCAAGGCCGAAAAGTCTGATTGGGGCTGGATCACTGTGGCCGGAATTTTTGGCTACTGCTGTTCTAAATTCGCAACACAATCATTTGGGCCAGAGATGGGGATTCTTATCGGTGGGTTTTGTGTGGGGGCCATGAGTAACGTTTTTGCCCGACTTAAAGACAGGCCATCGAGCTTATTTCAGTTTCCAGGGATCATTCTTCTGGTTCCAGGTTCTATGGGGTACCGGAGTCTGAGCTTCTTATTCGATCGTGATGTGGTTGGTGGATTAGGGACGGCCTTCAGTATGGTGACTCTTGCCATGGCCCTGGTTGTGGGGATTTTCCTGGGGAATATTCTCGTCAAACCTCGTCGAAGTTTATAACTCAACTATTCAGTTAACAAACGAGCACAGTTTTTTGCCTACTTGATGCGATTCGGCGTATAGGGGCATACTTAGATGTAATTAGCTTTTCCTGTTGAAAACCAAGGACGGTATCAATGACGAAAACGATTTTCATCTTTGGACTTCTGTTGCTGTTTATTAGCTGTAACTCCAGTCCCGAGGCGTGCCAGTCATCACCTGACGCCGATCCAGAATCTCTTGCTAACGAAGAAAATGTTCCTGCTCCAGCTGCGTGTCCTGAACCTGAAGCACCGGTTGAAAATCCACCCATTGAAGTTGAACCAGGGGAGCCTGATGAAGGTGTTCCCTTTGAAGCCTCACTTTTTCAGGCGAATGTGAACCTGACAGATTTTGATTCAGCTGATGAGGCAAAACTTATGAAGGCCATTGCTATCATCAAAAAAGTTATCCGTTTGGCAAAATTCAAAGAACAGGTGATTAACTTCACTTACAACGGAGAAAGAGCATTTGTTGATAATGAAGGCTTCACTAACGAGGAGATTTATCAAAAACTCCTTGATGGAAGTGAAGAGCTTAGACCGGAAGTGGATCACGAGATGGATCTGGATTTGGAACTCTACTACTCCAGCAGCAGTACCGTGGGATACACATACCCCTCAGGTCTGCGCATCTGGATGAACACCAAGTTCTTTGATGACTACACTCCTTCTCAAGTGGCGCGGAATGTTTTTCATGAATGGACTCACAAACTTGGTTTCAGTCACTCATCAAGTTATTCCGTCCGTCGCAAATCATCAGTGCCTTATGCTTTAGGTTCTCTTATGGAAGAATTAGGCAAACAGTACGAATAGCCGCATTAATAAAGGGAAGCTTAATGCTTCCCTTTACAAATTCTAAAGATATTCATCCACAGCAACATTCCCTAGAGTTCACTTCTTTTCTTTGCTAATTTTGCCCCGCAAGCTTTTTTGCCAAGGAGAGACAAAATGCGTTTCCTATTATTAGCTTTTCTTTCAGTGCTCGTCGTTTCATGTGGTCAAAGTGGATCTACCTCTGGTGGGTCAGGTGAAAGTCGTCAAAGTGAAGAGTACGCTACGGTAGGTGGCGAAACTGATCTTTTAGATGTTGCTATTGATGTTCCTGTGGAAATTACAAGCAGCTCAATTATTTTCAGACAATCTGTTAACAGAACAGACAGCGGTAAACACTCTGAGTGTTCCATCGCTGTGACGAGTGGTGAAACTTATACATATGCTGTGAGCGGCCAGCGAATGACGGTCAGAACCTCATCAGGTGAGAGACTAAGTTTTGTGCGCAAAAGCGGAAATCAGGGGATCATTGGAAGTTGGTTCGGTGAGAGTTTTAAGGGTGAGCAGATGATTCACCGACGTCTTTCTATTCTAAGTGATTCGCGAGTGGTAATGAGAAATTCCTGCGAAAGCTAAAATTAAATAAAGCAGCTACAGAGTTCAGACCCTGTAGTTGCCTTTTTCCAAGCAATCTACTCAGCATCGCCCGCCATTTTGCGATCTTTGATATAGTAACAAGCACTTCGATTAGCATGTTGACAGGCAACTTTCATTGCTTCAGATAGTTGTTTCAAATCTTTGTTTTGGTTTATCTCATGGAAGTCAATGTTTAGGCAGCTTTCTTTGTTCTGAGCTGCGCACTTATTTACCATGGCGATATTGTTTTCTAGATTTATGCCTGAGTTTATTGAAAAGGCGCTCATCAGTCCGGCGATAACTATTGAACAAGTTTGCTGTTTTCTTGAAAACATCTTTGTCTGAGGGAAAGGCCATTTTTGTCGAAATTTTTCACTAAAAAGAACAGCAAGACTTGCTAAGAGAACGACGGCACTTGCCAAGATTGAGGTCGTTCCATTCGTAAAAAAAGCCAGGGAAGCAATTCCAAGCAAAAATATCATCATGGGGTCAGGAGCCATGCTTTTTTCTAATTTACGCTTTGAAAGTTTTTTTTCTAAAAATGTAATCAAAGGTAAGAACTGACCATGTGTCATTAAACGATAATCTTCATCGTAGGCCTTTAAATATAGAATGTGGCCTTTCTCAGGTATGTGCCAAGATTGGATGTCTTCTAGTTTAAAAGTCATGCTTTTTTCATCAGAGTAATGAATGGTGAACCCTTCATTTGAGGTATAAATTTCTCTGATGTCAGGTGGCGTAAATGTCTTTGCTAATCTGATACCAATTTTAAAAGAAACCCAGATCAGAGCAAAAGTAAAAATAGCTGCGATCCAAGTTAATAAAGAAAAGCCTTCCTCGAAGAATGTATAAATGCCCACACCTAGAAAAAGAATAGAGATCCCATATAGATATAAATGAAATAAAGATTCCTTTTTTGCTAAGGATGATCTTGTGATTGTTATGACATTTTCTTCTGGCGCGGTTGATAAGAACTCTAATCTTTGCTCTCCAATATAGATTTTATCCTGTGGAGTAACCTTTATAAGCTTATTGCTTTTAATCAGTTTTCCATTCACCTTCGTGCCAGAGGATGATTTAAGATCCTTGATATGAAGGATGCCTTTTTTAGACACGACCAATAGGTGGGCCCGAGCGACATCTCTATCATCATTAAGGATCGAAAAGGGTGTGCCTCTTCCAACGATGATTCGATCGGAGCTTTTGAAAACTTGATTTTTTAGTTTGAAATAGATGGCCATAGAGGCTATTCGGCTAACTTTATAGGATTCTTGAGTTTTTCGAGGCTAGGCTTATTTCAGCTTTAGATTTGTTTATTAAGTCACTGATCTATGGCTTTTGTGATTGATGACTATGTGTAAGTATGAAAGGTAAGTTGAACATTTTAAGCACCTGCCTAAACAGGTGCTTAAAAAAATATCAGTTTAAGTTTTCAATAACCGTCGCCACACCCTGACCCATACCAATACACATCGTCGCTAGACCATATTTCTTGTTATTGTCACGGAGTTGATGAGCAAGGGACCCTGTGATCCGCGCTCCAGAACAACCCAACGGGTGACCCAAAGCAATCGCACCACCGTTAAGATTCACTTTTTTATCGGCCACGTCCAATAGACCTAAATCCTTCAGAACCGGAAGAGATTGAGCGGCAAAAGCTTCATTGAGCTCAATGATGTCCATCTTATCCATTGAGAGTCCTGCGCGCTCTAAAGCACGCTTTGATGAGGCCACAGGACCGTAGCCCATGATTGATGGCTCACAACCTGTAGAAGCGATAGAAAGGATCCTAGCGAGTGGTTTAAGACCTAACGCCTTAGCTCGCTCTTCAGACATGATGATGACACTAGAAGCTCCATCAGAAAGAGCAGAAGAGTTTCCAGCAGTCACTGTTCCATTTTTTGGGTCAAACACTGCAGGAAGTTTACCAAGGGTCTCCACAGTTGTTTCCGGACGAACCACTTCATCAATAGAAATCATACCCGGCACACCCATATCGTCATGCCCTGGAGTGGCTACGATTTCATTTTTAAAGCGACCTTTGATAGTCGCTTCGTGGGCCTTTCTGTGTGAGTTCATCGCAAACTCATCTTGCTGGGCCCGTGTCACACCGTGGATTTTAGCTAAAAGTTCGGCGGTAAGGCCCATGGAGCCCGCCATCTTTGAAGTTGTCTTCGCTAGAGCAGGGTTAAAATCCACTCCATAAGTCATTGGGACGTGGCCCATATGCTCAACGCCACCACAAAGATAAAGATCACCTTGATTGGACCAGATACCTTGAGCCGCCATGTGGATGGCCGTCATCGAAGATCCACAAAGTCTGTTCACTGTTTGTGCGGGAACTGTTTTAGGAATCTCAGTCAGAAGCTGAGCATTTCTTCCGATGTTATAACACTGCTCCAGAGTCTGCTGCACGCATCCCCAGATGATATCTTCGATTTCGCCTGGATTAATGTTTGGATTTCGTTTTAGGATCTCGCGCATCAAGTGAGCTGATAGGTCTTCAGCGCGGACATAGCGGTAGTTCCCAGCTTTTGAGCGGGCCATTGGAGTGCGAACGGCATCAACAATTACTGCATTTTTCATATGGGTTATCCTTAGTAGTAAGTTTGGTTAGAAGCGGCCATGGATTTCATCGTTGGGGTAAGCTCGTATAATTTCCCGAGCTCCAGGTACGCTTTCGATTTCTCTTCGAGTGTCTTTAAACCAACGCTGTCAGCGTATTTAAGTGCTCCTGCACGGAAGGGAGGAAAGCCGATTCCAAGAAGAAGACCCATATCAACTTCAACGGCAGATTCAACAATTTTATCTTCCAGGCATCTGGCCGACTCGATGATCATTGGAAGCATCATGCGTGTAACAATCTCTTCGTCGCTGATTTCAATCTGCCTCTTAATGGCCGGCTTAATGATTTCGTAAACGGCAGGGTTAACCTTTTTTACGGGTTTACCTTTTTTGTCCATTTCGTATTCATAAAAACCCAGATTGTTTTTTTGACCAAAGCGTTTTTTCTCGTACATCGTTTCAAGGATGGTTTTGTTTTTAAAGCCCATTCTGTCAGGGAAGGCTTCGGCCATAATGCTTGAGGCATGAAAGCCTGTATCGATACCAACAACATCAAGCAGGTATGCTGGACCCATGGGCCAGCCAAACTTTTCCATGACTTTATCGATGCGCTGAAAATCAACACCATCTTCAATTAAAAAGATGAATCCATTGAAGTAAGGAAACAGGATCCTGTTCACGAGAAAGCCGGCACAGTCGTTTACAACAATAGGAGTTTTGCCCATTTGACTGGCGTAGTTTACTGCCTGAGCAATCGTTGATTCAGAAGTCTTGGCCCCACGAATAATTTCAACAAGTGGCATCCTGTGAACCGGATTAAAAAAGTGCATGCCACAGAATTTATCCGGCCGTTTAGCAGCTTCAGCTAATTTTGTAATGGAGATGGTGGAAGTGTTAGAAGCAATGATTGTATTCTCAGAGGTTGCTGCCTCTACGTCGGCAAGGACGGCTTTTTTCACTTTCTCATTTTCAACAACAGCTTCTACAACAAATTGCGTGTCTTTAAAGTCGGCATAAGAAAGAGTGGGAGTGATTTTTGAAATAACTTTCGCCATTCTCTCTGGGGTGATTTTTTTACGCTCTACTTCTTTGTTTAAAAGTTTAGAGGCTTCATTCATCCCCAGATCAAGCTGCTCGTGCTTAATGTCTTTCATTAGCACACCCACACCCATTGAAGCTGACTGGTAGGCGATACCACCACCCATGATTCCGGCGCCAAGAACGGCACCATGTTCAATCGCCTTAGCGTCTTTGGTGATTTTTTTAGAAACTTTTTTCAGGTACTGGTCGCCTAAAAAAACTTGTGTCAGGCATTCGGCCGTTTTAGTTTTTCCACAAAAAGCAAATGTCTCATGCTCAACTTTCAGGGCATCAGTTCTGTTCATGCGAGCACTTTTCTGCATGGCCTCAACGGCCTTAACCGGTGCAGGGTAGTTAGGTCCTGCAATCGCGGCAACAAAACCTTTCGAGCCTTCAAAGCTCATCATAGATTCTATTTTATCGAGTTTTAAAGGAGAAGTTTTCTGGGCCACGCGGGCCTTCCAGTCCATTTCGCCGCTGATGCATTTCTCCAGAAGTTTAAGTCCTGCCTCTTCAAGTTTTGCGTCTTCGACAATTCCATCAACCGCTCCAAATTTCAGAGCTTCTTCGGCCTTATAATGTTTGGCACCTGTGATCCATTCAATAGCGTGATCTGCACCAATGAGTCTTGGAAGGCGGACTGTTCCACCCCAACCAGGAACAATTCCAAGTTTTGTTTCAGGTAATCCAAGGGCCGCTTTAGGAGAGGCCAGGCGGTAGTCCATGGTCAGAGCAATTTCACATCCACCACCCAAAGCAAACCCATTAACTAGAGCAACTTTTGGGAAAGGTAGATCTTCATAGCCGTTAAAAATATCATTGATGCTGGCTATCCAGCTCACCATCTCAGTTTCAGATTTTTTGAAATGATCCAGGAATTCCGTAACGTCAGCGCCAAAAACAAATCCACTAGGTTTACCCGAAGTGAAGAGGAGGCCTTTAACACCCGATTGTTTTTTTGCGACTTCTAAAACTTCGCCCATTTCTTTTAAAGCAAGAGCATTGAAGACGTTTGCGGATTGGTCTTTAAGATCAAAGACCACTTTTAAAATGTTTCCACTAAGCATTTCCAGGCGGAACGCTGAACCTTGATAAAGCATACAAACTCCTTCGAATTAAATAAGCTTATTGTACTCTCAGGAGTGGAAAAAATATGTAATTATGAAACCGAGAAGAGTTGTATGGTATTGCTGATTAAGCAAGAAACGGTGCTAAATCTTTTTTAATTTTATCGATAGAGTCATTAGGTGCATAGCGCTTCACAACTTCGCCTTTTTTATTCACTAGAAACTTCGTGAAATTCCACTTGATGGCCTCAGTCCCAAGGAGACCAGGTTTAGCTTCTTTCAGGAAGGAGTAAAGGGGATGAGCATTCTTTCCATTCACATCAATTTTATCGAACAGCGGGAATTTTACATCATACGTCAGGCTGCAGAAGTTCTTAATCTCTTCGGCATCCCCGGGTTCCTGGGCCCCGAACTGGTTACAGGGAAAGCCTAAAACCACCACTTCGCCTTTATATTCTTCAAAGAGCTGCTCCAGATCCTTATATTGGGGAGTGAATCCACATTTTGAGGCCACATTTACAATCAAAAGAACTTTATCTTTGTACTGGGAAAGGTTAACTTCCTGACCATCAATATTTTTAACTGAATACTCGTAAACGCTCTTACTCATGTGAGATCCTTTTATAGAGCAAGTTTAAAGGAAAAGATTTAATGAGTCAAAGACGAGCGGGGCATGTGAACCGTTGTACCAACTGCAGAGTGAACAATCACTTCTGCGTTTGCTCGTTTCTTTCCCCCATGAAGATTCATACTAATGTTTCCCTCATTGTCCACGTCAGTGAGTTGAAGCTCACTTCCAATACCGCCCAGTTTGTCGAAAAAATTCTACCGGGCGATGCTCAGATATTCATCAGAGGGAAAGTAAACGAGGTCTTCTCACCGGACCCCATCCTCGAGCGCTCAGGGAGTCCACTTTTTCTTTTTCCGGATGAGGATTCTGTGGAACTGGATGAGACGTTTCTCAAAAATCATCCAGGTCCCCATCATATTATAATCCCGGATGGAAACTGGAATCAGGCAAAAAAAGTTTTTAAGCGCGAAGAGAAATTTAAAAACATCCCGACGGTTAAACTACCTGCAGGAATTGTAGGGGAATATAAACTCAGAAAGGCCCCTCAGCCGGATTGGGTTTCAACTTATGAGGCCGTGGCCTATGCCTTAGGAGTCCTTGAAGGAAGAAATGTTCAGGAGCACATGCTAAACTTTTTTAGGATCTGGGTTCAGGCCACTCTTAACAGCCGAAGTGGCAACTTTTCAAGTGTCTTAAAATACTAAGCGGCGAGGATATCAATTTTTTGAGTTTCCAGATGATCCTTCAACAGCTCCAAAGCTTCCGCATGCAGCTGACAAATTCTTCCTTCTGACAAATTCACCACACTTGAGATTTCATGAAAATTCAGATCCTCAAAATACTTCAGAGTCACAATCAGTCGCATGGTCTTAGGTAACTCATCCATAATTACCGATAAGGTCTTTTTAAGAGAGTAGCTTTCAAACTCCACCGATTCCAGGCTTCCCTGGCCCACAGTTTCGCCTTCTACGTACTGCTTAATGGTTTCACCTGATTCGTACTGCTCCAGACGAATCATGTCCTTAGATTTAAAATGAAGCACATTAGAGACCTCATCAGAAGTAGGGGCGCGACCCAGTTCATCGGTCAGGTCACTCTTGGCCCGTTTGTATTTTTTCTGTTTAGTCCGCTCAGATCTGGTCATCCAGTCCTGTTTTCTGAGCTCATCAATAATTTCTCCACGGATGCGAAATTCTGCATAAGTCTTAAATTGGTTTTTGCATGTTTTATCGTACTTATTCATGGCATCGATAAGTCCTATGACCCCCACCATGACTAAGTCCTCGAACTCAAGCACCTGATGATATTGGTAGTGGTAGTGCTTGGCCCAATAACGGATGGTGGGCATGAAATTTTTTATGATGTCCTGCCGAGAAGTCTCTAGTGGATTGTTTTTTTCACGCACAGTTGCCTCCAATGGGAACCCCATTGTCACACAGGTTAGGTCAGGAACAGGCGTGGAACTAAAGATCAGATGGTTAGGCAAAAAAAAGGCCCGGGATTTCTCCCAGGCCTTGAAGTATTGACAGCTTTAGTTGGCAGTCAGCTCGTATTCGTAGTCCTCAACAATGAGGGCCTCAGGCGTCGTGAGCCACTCTGTGTACTCATCCATTTCCATGATTTCATCGCGGAATATAACAACACGCCAGTTGGCCTGCTCTTGAGTCATTTTCACAATATCATTTGAGTCAAATACGTGGTCTGTAACGGAGAGGGGAAGTGATTCGAAAGTTGTTTCAGCTTCGAGTCTTAGAATTTTTTTACTTCTCATCAAGTAGTAATGTGGATTCATTTGCTTCACCCTCCTGGTGTTTCGGAAACACTTTCTGTGTCCCGCTCTTAATCAGATATTTTCATCTTTGATTTAATCTAACAAGCATGTTTGAAAAAATAATTCTCAAAGTTCCTGACAGCCTTACGTTTGATTACACTAACCGATAAGGGGTCTCAACTTCTCCTGCTTGGCCCCACCCAACTGGCCCTGGTCCCACCATGGTGGCACCACTAAGTAGGGGCAAAATCTGCAAGTGGCGGATAACTAAACGATCAGGAATTGGCATGCTTCCTGCTCTATAGTTCTCGAGTCCGGAAGTTTCCGCCAGGAAGGTAGAAGCTTTAGTTTCAGGATGAAACGAAAAAGATTCAATGTGCTGCCTCAAGGAAAAGAGCGATGGAGAATCCAAAGATGGGTCCCATCCGGTTCATGGATGAACCACTTTATTTCACGTATCAACAGGGAGATTTATGGAGAACATGCTTTTAGGCACTGGGATCTTTATGCTTTCAATGATGACGGTGACTCTGGTTTTTAGCAGGCTCATATCCCGTTCCCCGGGTAAAGAGCGCAAAAAATAGTATTTAGTTTTTGTGGCTTCCCCCCACCAAAAATAACATGGGCCCCTTCGATCGGATGATCTGAAGGGGCTTTTGTTATTTTGAACACTGTAAAAATTAGTCATTCCTGAGTCACTGGGCCCTTCCTGAGATAAGCTCCCAAAAAATTTCATCAGGAGTCTCTAGTGTTTAAATCTCTTATCGTTCTTTCACTTCTCGTATGCACTTCGGCGTTTGCTCAGGATATGTCTGCAACTGAAGATTTTGCCGATGCGTACACTGAGGACGAAGCAGGTGGGTCAGTTTACATAGGGAAATGCAGCACTCATGAGGATTTTGAAGGTAAGTATTTTACAGAGAGAAAAGTTATCCAGGAATACATAACTCCGGACTCACTTACTGAAGCCCAGATTCAAAGTCTGTTCAATAAACTTGGATTGGACTTGATTAGGGCCATTTTCAGAGAAGCAAATCTGGAAGATTTCAGATCTGAGGGTGAGTCTGATGTAGAGGTCTTCGCCCAGTACATAGATGATATTTCTGTTAAGACTATCAATTACCCCTTAGACCCTTCACTGAATCTCGTCAGTGTTAGTTACGGAATGGGTGGAGGCAATGGAGGCTATTTTATCTTTAACAAGGTTGATGGCTTTACCGGGGTCTCGTACGAAATGCTTTCTTCTACATTTGATAAAGACCTCCAGTTCTGCGATAAAAAAGTCTGGCTTAAATAGTCCTGTAGTCAAAAGGGCCACAAAATGTGGCCCTTTTTTTTGCCCTCTGGTGCCAACCTGACCAGATTTCTCTCTCAAACCTCCTCTAAACACCCTTTCACCATTTAGATACTTGGCACGATTCCTGCTCTATAGAATTCCAAGAACGGAGGTACCAGGATGGCGTCTCTAAGATGAGGCATGAAGCCGCTACCTTACGCATGGGAGTCTCAAATGGAACTGATGATCGGAGCTGCAGGTTTAATATCAATGATGGCCATGAGCCTCGTTTTTCAGAAAGCCTCTTATAAAAGAATTGAAGTTAAAGTTAGTAAATAAATAGGGCCCCTTTCCGGGGCCCTTTCGCCGTTTATATGCCTGCCGTAAGTTTTCCTCATCCCAGTATCAAATCAGTCTTAGGATCAAAATGTGACTACCACAATGGCCATAATGAACCCCCGTACAGGTTCTAAGCTCCTGATACCAGCTTAGTTTACGCAAAAGATAATTGGCACGATTCATGCTCTAAGAGATTTCAGGAAACGAAGATACCTGGATGGTTCCTTCAAACGATAGACAGAATGTCTAACCAACCAACAAAGGAGGAATCAAATGGAAATGATGATTGTAATGGCAGGAGCTACGTCGATGATGGTGGTGAGTTTGGCCTTTCAACGGGCATCGTACAACCGGGCAAAAGTTGAAGTTCAAAAGTAGAAAACACACATTAAAATGTAAACTCTAACAAAAACCCCGGCGAATGCCGGGGTTTTTTATTGGTTAAATCTGACTGGCCTTGACAGCATTCTCTAAACCTTTAAGTCCCTCTCTGAGCTCACTCTGGGATGGCCACCCGAAGCCCAGGCGGAAGCTTCTGTCTGATTCTTCAAACCAGTGCCCCGGACCGACGTAAGTGTGAAACTCTGAAAGAAGGATTTCATAAAATTTCTTAGTATCTACTTTTATCTCGGGCTTAATTCTCGGGAAGCAGACAACTCCCCCGGAAGGCTCAATCCAGTCAAAAACTTTCTGAGATCCCATCCATGCCTTAACGATCTCAAATTTCTCAAGCATATCTTTTTTTATAGCAGGGAAGTAGTCATTCCGCCTGGCCATATAGCGGTATGCAATCTCTTCATCAACCACCGAACCGCAAATAAAAATCTGCTCTTTGGCCGCCAGGAAAAGTTCCTGAAGTTTTTTATTCTGAGTAATAAGCCAACCAATACGGATGCCAGGCAGGCCGTATGTTTTGGAAAGAGAAGAAACTGATATGACTCGCTCTGAAAGTGAAGCCGCGATAGGAAGTTTAAATTTAAACGACATATCCCGGTAAGTTTCATCAAAGAGAAGGTAGGCATTACTTGCCTCAATGATTTTGATAATCTCTTTGAGATCAGTTTCAGAAATCATAGTCCCCGTTGGATTGTGGGGACAGGTTAAAGAAACAAGTTTGGTTTTAGGGGTAATGAGATTCTTCAAAGCCTCTATATCCACCTGGTAGCCATTTTCAAAAGTCATCGGAAGATACTTGATACTGGCACCAATGGCTTTTGGGGTTTCAATATTGGTGGCGTAGTTAGGTTTGGCCACAACCAGCTCATCCCCGGCTTCAAGAAGTGAGGTTGAAATCATGAACAGCGCTGAGGCTGCACCCGCTGTAACAAGGACATCTTCAATTTTAAGATTTGAGGCTTCTCCCTTGATAATTTCCTGACGAAGGCCTGGATGACCCACATGGTCCCCGTAACAAATGACCAGCTCGTTCATGTTAAGATTTAAATCTTTGAAAATAGTATCAGTGTAAGAACTCTCAGAGAGATTATACTTAATAGTTGAATACCCCATCTGTTCTGGAGATTCGATTTCAATGGGCATGCGGACGTATTTCATAAAAATTCCTTATTACTTCAGGATGTCTTCAAAAAAGGCACCAAATTTTAACTTAGGGTGATCAAGCTGAATTTCCAGTATCCAGGCATTTGGAAGGAGCTCTTCATCGCACTCAACGATGGCCCCTTTAAAGAACACATGATGAGGAAAGTCTGCGAGGCGGTGGCCATCGCTCCCCATGTTCAGCTTATATCCTAATTCTTTGGCACGGGCATCGGCCCATTTATAAAGAATTGGGCCGGATGATTTGTGTAAGTTCCAGTAGTCATTTACTTCTTCGAAAAGTTTTTTTGAGGCCTGAGCGATGTGCTTATGATCGTAGTTGGATCCAATTGTAAAAGTCTCACCGTAGTCGGCTTCATGACCATCTACGATGGGACCAATGTCG